>CAZBXY010000015.1:0-49646 GCA_964495365.1 uncultured Frigoriglobus sp.
CTTGGTTTGAGTTTACACCCTTAACTTCGTGTCCACCAAACTTGGGGAACCTCAGTCAGGCGCTCCGTCAGGGCGTCCACGAGCCTCGTGAGTTCAGCGGCATTCACCAGTTGATCCCCTAATTTGGTGCGGCTTGGAGCGCCTCCAGTTGCCTTCTCACCCGCTCCCGTAGCAAATCGTCCCACAGTCGGAGCAGGGAGAAACGGGCGTCGCTGAGGTTCGCGAGATCGTCGGCTGAGAAGAGACCGGTTACGGTGGCCTTCGTTTCGTCATCGGCAAGCGTGAGTTGGGCGAGGAACTTGTTGGGTTGCACCGGGACCGGTTCCCAGGTCGCCGTCACCGGAATCGAAGCCGTTGCCAGATCCCGCTCAAGGGCGAACGTTGCTTCGTTGACCCCGCTCAAGAGCGCGGGGGCTTCAGAGATAGTCGGGTCGATCACGGCGCGCAGGCCGCGGGCGGGGCGTAGAGAAGGGGAGGTCGTGGTCGTCTTCCGCGGGAAGTCGGCCATCCGCAGGAGTACGTCGTCTCCTCGCTGGTAGTTGCCCTTCAGAATCTTCTCCTGGGCAACCGCCTCGATCTCCTCCCGGTGTTCGAGGAAGGTGCGTAGAGCCGCTTCCTCCGAAAAGTCTTTCATCCCGAAGTGCGAGAACAGAGCCTCGGTGCTCACGAGGCACTTGAGTACCTGTTCGCCGTCGATAGCGGCAAAGAACTGCACGCAGTCACGGTCGAAAAGCCACTGTGGCTTCAGCTTCGGGAAGGTAACGCTCTGTGGTATGGTCGTACTCCAACTGCGACGATCGGACCACATCTACTGTAACAGGGAGAGCGAGCAACCGAAATACGACTCGCTTACGGCACGTACACGAACTCGTGCGTGTTGAAGATCACCACGCACAAATCCGCGAGCGCCCGCACCTTCGCCACGTCGGCGCCGGCGGGGAGCGCGTCGGCGTCGAGGCCGATCGGTTGCTTCGCCTTCAGGCGCACGCGGACCGTTTCGGTTTGGTCTTTCAGGAACTCGGTGGCGAGTTCGCGCTCCGCGGCGGTCGGCGCGCGGCCCACCGCGCGGCGGTAGAGCGCGCTCAGTTGCTTGTCGGTGTCGAGGGTTTCCTTTGCGAGTGTGATCGCGAGTGCTTTCGCCTGCGCGTGAACGAACGGGCTGTTCATCAGGATGAGCGCCTGCGGGGCGAACGTGCTCACCGGGCGGTCGGCGCACGAGTTCAGCGTGTCCGGCTGGTCGAACGCCTCCAATAGCGGCAGCCGCACGTTCCGCTTGTTGAAGAGGTACAGCGAGCGCCGCGTGTGCTGCTTCGCGTCGGGCGTGACCGGCCACAGCCCGTCCGGTTCGCCCTCGGTAAAGAGCAGCGCGTACACCTCCGGTTCGAGCGGGATCTTCACCGACGGCCCGCCGATCTGCCGGTTCAGCGTGCCGGCTGCGGCGAGGACCGAATCGCGCACCGCTTCCGCTTCGAGCCGCCGGCGGTTCATCCGCCACAAGAGCTTGTTGTTGGGATCGACCTTGGCGCCGTGGGCCGCAACTGCGGTCTGGCGATAGGTGGCGCTCGTCACGATGAGGCGGTGAATGTGTTTCAGCGACCAGGGTTTCGCATCGACACCCCCGACCTTGCGGTCGGGGTTCGCCAACTCGCACGCGAGCCAATCCAACAGCTCGGGGTGCGTCGGGCGCTCGCCGCGCACGCCGAAGTCGTTCGGCGTACCGACGATCCCGCGACCGAAGTGGTAGTGCCACAACCGGTTCACGATGACGCGGGCCGTCAGGGGATGGTCCGGCGCGGTCATCCAGGTCGCGAGTTCCAGCCTGGACTTCGGTTCGGGCGCGTCCGGTTTCGTGAGTACGCGCGGGTACGCGGGCCTGGCCTCCGCGGTCTTGCTGTGCGGGTCGCCGCGCTTCAGCACGAACGTCTTCGCGCTGCCGCTATCCTGGATCGCCCACGCCGCGGCGGTCGGCGGCGGGATCTGCGCTTCGAGTTCGTGAAGTTTCTCGCGCAGCTCGGCGCGCTTCGCGAGGTCGTCCGGGGCCATCGCGGCGAGGATCTCGTCCCAGCTCACCTTGATGAGCGTGTTCGCGTTCGCCGCCAGTGTCTTCTGCTCGGGCGTGCGCTTTTCTGCGGGAATGTCGAGTGCCTCCTTGTACTTCGGCTCCAGCGCCTCGCGCTTCTCCTTCATCAGCTTCGCGCGCACGGGATTATCGAGCGCCGCGATTTGCTTCTTGATGGGCGCGGTCTTCGCGTTGATCTCGTCCACCTGCTTCTTGCGCGCCTCGCGTTCTTCCTTCGTGGCGAAATCGACATCGACGTATTTCGAGTTGCCGAAAAACGCTTGCAACCGGTAGTAGTCGCCCGCAGAGAGCGCATCGAACTTGTGGTCGTGGCACCGGCAGCAGGCGAACGTGAGTCCGAGGAACGCGGCGCCGACGCCGTTCACCATTTCGGTGAGCAGCTCTTGCCGCAACACGGCGGTATCGAGGTTCCCGCCGACCATGTGAACCGGGCCGCACCGGTGCATCCCGGTCGCGATCAGCGGATCAACGGGGGCGGGCGAAACGAGGAACGAAGCGACCGTTCCGAACAGCGAACCGGTCTTCCGCACGGCGCGCATCTTCTCGACCTCGGCCTTCCAGATGAGGTCGCCGGCGAGTTGCTCGCGCACGAACCGGTCATACGGCACGTCGTCGTTGAACGCCTTCACGACGTAGTCGCGGTAACGCCAGGCGTGCGGCCGGTCGGCGTCGAGTTCGAACCCACTGCTCTCGGCGAACCGCACCACGTCGAGCCAGTGCGTCGCCCACCGCTCGCCGAAGTGCGGGCTGGCGAGCAACCGCTCGACGAGCTTTTCGTAAGCATCGGGCGCGGCGTCTTTCAGAAACGCATCGACTTCCGCGGGCGACGGCGGCAGTCCGGTCAGGTCGAGCGTGACGCGGCGGATGAGCGTGAGCTTGTCCGCTTGCGGCGCGGGCGCAAGCCCTTCCTTCTCCAGGCGCGCGCGGACGAAGTGATCGATCGGGTTTGTGGTTTCGAATTTGGTTTTTGGAACTTCCGCCCTCTTTGGGGCGGCGAACGACCAGTGCGCGCGGTCCTTCGGCTTGAGTTCGGGGTCGGCGTACTTCTCCTGGCCCGCGGTGCGGTCGGCGACAGAGAGCAGAACGGCGACGAGTGCGAGCGGGGTGATGCAGCGGGTCATGGTAGCGGCTCCGCGAATTTCTGCTTCTGTCTGCACCCCGAAGGGGTTGCATCCCACAGCCCAGGGTCAGCACGCGCAGCGTGCGCCACCCTGGGAAACGAACGACGCGCCGGTTGGGCGTATGTACCCAGGGTGCGCTGCGCGACCCTGGGCTTTGTTATGCAACCCCTTCGGGGTAAAAACCAAGCATCGCCGATCGCTACATCCCGGGCAACACCTTATCCGGTTCGGCGAAGATCGCGGGCACGCCGCCGGTGTGGATGAACACCAGCACCGAGCCGCGCGGGTACTTCCCGGCCCGCACGTCGGCCACCAGCGCGCCCAGCGCCTTCGCGGTGTAGACGTGGTCGGTCAGAATCGCTTCCGTCGAAGCGAGCAGGTGCATCGCCTCCTGCCCCGCGGCCGACGGCAAGCCGTATCCCGGGGCGACGTGGCCCTCGTCGGCGTCGATGTCGGCGACGGAAAGGCGGTGCGGCAGCCCCATGCGCTCCGCGGCAGCGTTCGCGTCGTCGGCGGTGCGCGTGGGGATGTGCCACGGCCAGTGCATCGGGCAAATCAGCCGCGCCGGGCAGTCGAACCCCAGGAGCGCTTTGCCCAGCGCGACCCCGGCCCCGGTCGCGCCCGCGGACGAGACATAGAACGCCGCCGGCGTCACCTTCAGCGCCGCGAGCTGCTCCGCGATCTCGGCCATGCAAATCGTGTAGCTCACAGCCGCTTGCGGCACCACGCGGGGCGGATCCCAGAAGTACGGCTTGCGCCCGCTACGGCGGAACTCCTCGGCTTTGGCCGCGATCAGTGCGTTCAGTTCCGGGCCGATCTTGGCGTCCGTGAACTCGACGTGCGCCCCGACGAGGTAATCGATCAGCAGGTTCCCTTGCGGCTCGGGCTTCAGGTGCGCTTTGGAAAGGTAGAGCCGGCATTCGAGGCCGAGCTTCGCACACGAGGCCGCGGTGGTGCGGCAGTTGTTCGACTGGATCAGCGCGCCCCACACGAACAGGTCGCACCCGCTCGCGAGCGCGTCGCCGAACAGGAACTCGTTGTGCCGGGCCTTGTTCCCGCCCAGAACAAGACCGGTGCAGTCGTCGCGCTTGATGAACACTCGGACCCCGCCGCCGAGCTTCGCGGCGAACCGCGGCACCTCTTCGAGTGGGGTCGGCAGGTGTGCGAGCCGCACGCGGGGCAAGCGGTCGGCCGCGGCGCGCACCTCGGCGGGCGTCAACTTCGGACCGGGCATTCGGTTCTCCTGCTGGGGACGCGATTGGTAAGCTATGCGGAGCGGGAGCGGCCGGACAAGTGACAGGCGCCTCCCGACCGCGGTTCGCGCCGCTTCACCGCCGACGGAGGTCACGCGATGCCCGTTCCGCGCTGCACGCTGCTCCCGCTGCCCGATCATCAGGTGAGCTTCCGCATCGACGGCGCCGAGCGGCTCCGCTGGCACTCTGGCCCGCAGTACCCGCGGCCGTTCTTCTACCCGCTGGCCGGTCCGGCGTCGGGCGAATCGCTCACCCGCATGGGCCACCCCGGCGCGCCGGACCACGACCACCACCGCTCGGTCTGGTTCGCCCACGAGAAGGTCAGCGGGGTGAACTTCTGGGGCGACACGACGGCCGCCCGCGTGCGCCAGAAGCAGTGGCTCGCGTACACCGACGGTCCCGACGAGGCCGCGATGGCGGTGCGGCTCGGCTGGTTCGACGGGCACGACCCGAAGGAACTGCTCGAACAGGACTTGTTCGCCGCGGTGATGCCCGGGCCGGACGGCGAGACGTTCGTCGAAATCCAAACGGTGTTCCGCCCGACCGCCGACACGCTGGAGTTCGGGAAGACGAACTTCGGGTTCTTCGCGGTGCGCGTGGCGAAGGCGCTCTCGGCGTTCTTCGGCGGTGGGACGCTCACCAATAGCGCCGGCGCGACCGGGGAGCCGGCGATCTTCGGCAAACCGGCGGCGTGGATGGACTACAGCGGCGAGCAACCCGGCGGGCACAAGGAAGGCGTCACCTACTTCGATCACCCGACGAACCCCGGTCATCCGAGTGCGTGGCACGTGCGCGAGGACGGCTGGATGAATGCGTCGGTGTGCTTCGCCGGCGTGCGAACGACCACAAAGAAGGAACCGCTGTCGCTCCGCTACTTGCTTCACGCGCACCGCGGACTGCTCGACGCCAAACGCGCGGACGACGTGTTCCGGGCGTTCGAGAAGCGCCCGCCGCTGGAGCTGGTGAAGGCACCGGCCAGGCACACCGCGTTCGCGCTCAAGCGGAAGGGGTGATCCGCACCGAACCGCGGTCGGTTCTTGCATTTCCGGCCGGCCCGGATCAGTATTGGAGCCGCTCCTCGCGCGATTCCCACCCGGAGAACGCCCGTGCGACTCACAACCCTCGGCACCGCCGCGCTCGTTTCGATCGCCCTGACCGGCGGAGCGATTACCCAGGACGACCCGCCGCTCCACACGGAGAAGGGGCTGCGCAACCAACTCGTGATCGAGGAAACGCAGAGCCTGCAGTACCTCATCAGGGACGACAAGTACATCCTCAACGACCAAGGCCAGCGGATGCTCGCCGGCAAGTACGAGTACCGCCGGTTCGTGATGGGCGGCATCCTCCACGGCACACAGGCGCACCGGCACGACCGACACATCCTCGACGACTTCCAGTTGATGACCGCGGCCAACCCGTGGGAGAACATCGCGTGTTTGGGGGCGATCCAGCGGTTCGACATGCGTGATGAACCGCTCACGTACCACCACCGTACCGGACCGATCGGCGCGATTTACTCCGAGCTGCGTACCCGCAAGGGCGGGGCCGACGCGAAAGCCCCGGTCGCAGTGTTCGGGCTGACCGCGGGCACGCAAGCGTGTTACGCCCTCCGCGGGCAGACGATGACCTTCTACGAGGCCGACCCGGTAGTGAAGAAACTGGTCGCGGACACGGACAAGTACTTCAGCTACGTGAGCGACGCACGCAAACGCGGCGCGGAGATCGAAATCCGCCTTGGCGACAAACGCGCGAAGCTGAAGGAAGACAAGGACCGCAAATACGCGCTCGTCGTCGTCGATACGGCCGATTCGTTCCCCTTCAACACCGACATCTTCACCAAAGAAGCCGTGCAGGAGTACCTCAACCGGCTCACCGACGACGGCATCATTGCGCTGCACATCTCGAACAAGTACCTCCGCTTCGAGCCGATGTTCGCGCAGATGGCGGAGGAACTGAAACTGACGGCCCGGCTGTGGAACGACGACGCGGAGAGCCGGCACGGCAAGACCGCGTCGAGCTGGCTCGTGCTGGCGCGAAGCAAGAGGGCGCTCGGCGCCCGGCTGTGTTCACCGATTTCCGACCTGATGGTCGAGTACCCCTACACCTGGACCCTGATGGACGTGATGGTCCGCACGTACCCGGACCTGAAACGCGAGCTGGCCAAGGCGCCTGTCGAACCGCAGGAGACGATGTTGAAGTGGCTGGACGCGCGGACCAACGACCCACAGGCGGCGCAGTTCGCCGCGTGGATCCGAAAGCACAAGTCCGAGTACGTCACTCTAATGGAGCTTCTGCGGGCCGAGACCGGGTACGGGTTCCGACCCGCGCAGACGCTCCCCGCAGTGACCGCCTGGACCGACGCCCGCGCCGACATCTTCATCCTCTGGATGAACCCACAACTCCAGGCGGTCCGCAGATTCTTCGGCTATCCGACGCCGATCGAGCGCTGATCGCGGTCGGGTTCTGCTTGCCTTCGCGGCTCCCGCGCGGTAAGTATTCTCAGGTCGAATTTCGGAACGAGGTTCTGCACGCGATGACGACCCTGGCACGAATCCGGTTCGCACACGCCGCGGTCGCGGCTCGTGCCGCCGTTCGTGTTGCCGTTCTTGCGATCGCCGCGGCCGTGGCCGCCACCTGATTCCGGCTTCGACGTGTCACGAAACACTCGTCGGCCCCGGAGTCAACCTCCGGGGCCGATTCCTTTTGACAGGAGCGACCATGCCACCGGCCCCGCTGTCGCGGTCGGGTAAGTCCCGCCGCACCACCGATTCGCCCATCAGCTACTTCATCCAGAAGGCGCTCGAGAACCCGGCGCTCATCTCGTTCGCCGCTGGGCTGGTGGACGAAAGCTCGCTCCCGGTCGAAGAGGTTCGCGCCGCGGCGGCCGAACTTCTCGCTGATCCCACCGCGGGGCAAGCGGCACTGCAATACGGCTCGACGCAAGGACTCCCAGAACTGCGCGAGCAGGTGCTGGAGCTGGTGTGCGCCGCCGACGGCATCTCGCCCGCGGACGGTAACCTCACCGCGGCCGATGTGTGCATCACCACCGGCTCACAACAACTGCTCTACCTCATCGGCGAAATCCTGTTCGATCCGGGCGACATCGTCATCACGGAAGCCCCGTCGTACTTCGTGTTCCACAGCCTGCTGCAATCGCACGGCGCGAAAGTGTTGACGGTGTCGATGGACGACGACGGGATGCGCACCGACGAACTCGAATCGCTCCTGGAACGGCTCCGCCGGTCGGGCGAACTGTCGCGCGTCAAAGCAATTTACACCGTCGATTACTTCCAGAACCCCACCGGGCTTTCGCTGTCGGTCGATCGGCGCAAGAAACTCGTCGAGCTGGCGAAGCGGTTCAGCACCGGCCACCGGATTCTGATCCTCGAAGACGCGGCCTACCGCGAGCTGCGATTCGCCGGCGGCGACCTGCCGAGCGTGAAGCGGTTCGACCCGACGAACGAGTTCGTGATCTACACGAGTACGTTTTCCAAGCCGTGTTCGCCGGGGCTGAAGACCGGCTACGCGATCATGCCGCCGGACGTGATGGAACCGCTCCTGCACCTGAAGGGCAGCCACGACTTCGGCTCCGCGAACCTTTCGCAGCACATCGCTTCACGCTTGATCGCATCGGGCGCGTACGCGCGGCACGCGGAAGAATTGCGCCGCGTGTACCGCGACAAGCGCGACCGGATGGTTCAGGCTTTGGAGAAGGAGTTCGCGGATTTCCCCGCGGCGAGCTGGACCGTCCCGGCCGGCGGGTTCTACGTGTGGTTGACGCTCGACGGCATCGACACCGGCGCGAACGGCCCGCTGGTACCCGCGGCGCTGGACGCCGGCGTGCTGTACGTGCCGGGTGAGTGCGGACACGTCGCCGACGACGCGGGCCGCGTGCCGAACAACGAGATCCGCTTGTGCTACGGGGTGGCAACCCCGGAGCAGGTGACGGAGGGCGTCCGCCGCTTGCGGAAGGCGGTCGCCGCGATCAGCACGAGCAAGAAGAAGGCGGCCGCGAAGGTGTGAGGTGAGCGAAACGCTCGTGGGGTGGCTGAGTGGTCACTCCGCGAGGGTGAACGGCTTGTTGTCGCCCTTCGGCCCGTTCTTGGTGAAGAGGGCCTTCAACTCCGCGTTCGGAGCGGGTGGGTTCTCCAGCAACTCCACGAACTTCTCCCAATCGACCTTCGAGAGCGTAATTGTGATCGGCTCATCGGTGAGCGGAACCACTTTCGCCTTGCGAATCACGATCTCGTTATCCCCGCGCACTTCGAGCAGGACCGTGGAATTGGCGAAGGATCGCGGCAGCGTGAGCCGCGCCTTGCTGTCCGTCACGCGGATTTCGGGTACTTCTGTTGGCATTTCTGTATTTCTGTATTTCTGTATTTCTGCATTTCTGCATTTCTAAGTTACTTCCGCAGGCGGAACTATTCAAGGGGGATAATCCACATTACCAAAGCGGGAAAGTGGGATTGACCCTCTCGAAAAGTCTGAGATGATTGGGAAGAACTGCCTTCCGTTGGTGCCGAATGGACTGCGCAATCCTCCCAATCGCCGACCAGCACGACCGCAGTCAGTTTGACTGCGGTGAGTCGTCACTCAACGACTTTCTGAAACAGTACGCGCGGCAAAACGAGGAGAAGGGAGTCAGCCGCACCTTCGTTTTGGTGCGCGAAGGCGAACAGCGCGTTCTTGGTTACCATACGCTCGCGGCTGGACAATTCGATCGCGATAACCTCCCGCAGAAGGCCGCGAAGAAACTCCCGAAGTATCCGGTGCCGGTGGTCGTGCTTGGACGGCTCGCAGTGGATCGATCTGTTCAAGGTGAGGGATTGGGGCGCGTGCTTCTGGAGGACGCGATGCGCCGCGCGTTGAATGTGTCGGAACAAATCGGGTGCTACGCCGTCCTCGTGCGTGCGTTGCACGCCAAAGCCGCGGAGTTCTACGCGAAGTTAGGGTTCGTTCCGTTCGCCGACGATCCGCTTCAACTCTACCTGCCGATTGACACCATCCGAACCGCAAGCGAGAGTAATTGACGGACACGCGAGCCGCGCACGACATCAGCTCAAGAAATGTTCGCGGCCCTCGTCCGAACTGAGCATGAGTAGCCCCACAGACGGTGTGAGGTGAGCGACGTGGAACCGTGAGCGGGTGTCGCGTCACCGTCCGCGGAGCCAGCCCACCAGAAACAGCGCCAGCGCCGGCGCGAGGAACCACGCGTACCGCTCCTTCGGCTGCGGGATCTGGTCGCCGGTGTACTCGCGGGTGGAATTCGGCTCGACCCGCGTGCGGAAGAACTCCCCCAGCGCCGGCACGTCGCGCCGGGCCGCAACGAACTGCCCGCGCGTCTCCGACGCGATCTGCCGCAGCGACTCCTCTTGCAGGGCCGTACTGAACAGCGGATCGCCGGCGATCACGACGACCGTCGGCGGCTTCACCGCCCCGACCCCGACCGTGTGAACCGGAATCTTCGCCCCGGCCGCTTCGCTGGCCCCGCGGACCCACTCCGCCTCGGCCCCGCCGGGGTCGTCGCCGTCAGAAATGAGGACGATGTCCTGCGACCCGGTGAAGTTCGGGTCGCGGTCGTGGGCGCCAACCGCCGCGATCAGCGCCAGTCCGATCCGTGTGCCGGAGGTCGCGTCGGCGTCGGTGCCGAGCCGAATCTCCGGCGGCGGGAACTCGCCGTCGAGGTCTTCCAACACCGCTCGCGCGTGTTCGTAGTCGGTGGTAAGTGGGCAAAGCACCTTCGGTTTGGCCGCGAACACGATCACCGCGACCCGGTGCCCCCCGCGGCGCGCCACCGCTTGCAGCAGGTCGAGCGCCCCGGCGCGGGCGGCCTCCCAGCGGGTGCGCGCCCTCGGGTCGGCCATGTCGTCGGCCAGCATGGTGCGGCTCAGGTCGATCACGATGACCAGATCGCGCCCGACCGCGACGCCCGGTTCGTCGGCCTTGCCCCACCGCGGCCCCGCAACCCCGACGATCAGCAGCAGCCACGCGAGCGGGTACGCGAGCCCGAGCCACTTCCGCGCGGGCCTTGGGTGCGTGAGTTGCCCGGTCACGGCCGCGGGCCGGCCGATCGCCGCGACCGCGCGCTTGCGGCGCCGCGCCGCCCACCGGTTGAGGAGTCCCAAGACGGGGAGCAACAGGAGCAACCACAGCGCGTCGGGCCGTGCCAGTCGCACCGCCGCGCCGAACTCGCGCGCGTCGGTGAGCAGGCCGCTAAGGCCGGAGGAGATGGCGAAGAGGAGCATCAGCACTTCACCACAACGTGCCAAGGGCCACAAAGGAAACAGCCGATCATACCGTCTTGCGTTGGGTCATTACTTCTCGAGGGTGGCGGCCCGGTGGTGCGGTTTCGGAAAAATTGTCGCACGGCTCGCGCCCGACCGGCAACTCGTCACGCTTCCCAAACAACGTGTTACACGCCGCGCCATCTCAGGAACCACTGAAAGAGCAGGAAACCGCGCACTCATAATATCACCGCATCACATAGCCGCCGTCCACGTTGATCGTCTGGCCGGTGACGTTCGCGGCGCGGGTGCTGGCGAGGAACACCGCCATCGCGGCCACGTCTTCCGGGGTCTGCCATCTGTTGAGAGGAACCAGACGCGCGATCTTCTCCGCGGCCCACACGTCGTACTCCTGGCGTGCTTCGGGTGGCTGTCGGTCGTTCCACGCCTGCCAAACCGAGCGGTTCAGCGGCGTCTTCACCATCCCCGGGTTCAGGCAGTTCACGCGCACCCCGAACGGCGCCAGGTCTTTCGCCGCGCACTGGGCGAAGTTGATGAGGCCCGCCTTGGAGGCGCTGTACGGCGGGTCGGTCTGCGAACCGATCTGCCCGGCCACCGACGCAAGGAACAGCATCGTGCCTTTCTTGCGCTCGGCCAGCCGCGGGGCGAAGGTGTGCGCGAGGTTCGCCGCGCCAATCAGGTTCACGCGAAGCACGCGGTCCCAGTCTTCGGGGTCGAGCTTCCAGAACGGAAACCCGAACTTCCCGGACCCGATGCCCACCGCGAACACCAGATGATCGACCGCGCCGAACTGCGCCCACGTTTCGGCCGTCGCGGCGCGCACCGCCGCCGGGTCGCTCACGTCCACTTGCCAGCCCGCCCCATCAAGCTCGCCCGCGGCGGTCTGAACGTCGGCTGACACGTCCCACACGCCGACGCGACAGCCTTCCTCCGCGAACGCGCCGGCGATGGCCCGCCCCAGCCCGCGCGCCCCGCCGACCACCACCGCGACGCTTCCCGCCAATCCGAGATTCACGGCGAGTCCTCACTCCGGGTACACTTCACCACTTCCCACGAGGATACCCGAATGCCCGCGAAGTCCCAATCTGCGTTGCCGAACCCGGCGGCCGTGTTGCCGGGCGAGGCCGATGTGCTCGCGAACGTCCTTGCCGATTTGAGCGATCACGACGCGAAACTGGTTTACGCCGACTGGCTCGAAGAACACGACGACCCGCGCGGCCCGCTGTTGCGGAAGTTTGTCACCGCGTACCGCGCCGGGAAGAAGCTGCCCGCGGTGAAGTCCGCGCCCGAGCCGTGGCGCGATCTGGTCGGCATCACGTTGATCGAGAAGGCGCAGGAATGGTTGGCCTCGCACACCGACAAATTTCTACGGCTCGCACGCCCGGCATTTCGTTTAGAAAGCAGCGATACACCAGACGAAGACATCCCAATCGGTGCCAACAAATTGGGCGGCTTACCCGATATGCCCGTAGATGCGGAGTGGCCGGAATGGGAGCGCGGGACGCTGTCCTTCATCGGGCAGGTCAACCTTGCCGGGTTGGCGCCGAGTCCTGTGGGTCGAGAACTTCCCTCGGTTGGGCTTTTGTCCTTCTTCCGCGAAGAGGAGGCAATCGACAGGGAAGATGTGGGCGGGTGGCGCGTGTTCCATTTCCCCGATACCTCGCGACTACTCCGGCACGAACGGCCACCCTCGCTCGGACAATGGGGACAGCCGCAGCCTCAATCACTCACGTTCACAGAAACGCTCACACTGCCGGATTTCGACTATTCGCCGGTGAGTGACGAACTCGGCCTCGATAACGATTACGAAGAAGCGTACCGCCAGCTATCGCCAGAACATTTGGAACACCGACTTCTTGGGCACGCCCAACCGATCCACAATGATGTACTCGCGGGGAAAGACGAGCGGCACCTTCTGACCGTCGATATCGGGAACGTGTTGTATTTCACGATAAGAGAAGACGATTTGCGACAGCACCGATTCGACCGCACAGGATTCGAGTTTGAGCGCTGACGAACTCAGGAACTCGGCTACTCACAGCACCAGCATCGCGTCGCCGTAGCTGAAGAAGCGGTACTCGCGGCTAACCGCTTCTGCGTAGGCTCGCTGTAACAGCTCGCCGCCGGCGAACGCGCCGACGAGCAAGAGGAGCGTCGTTCGCGACAGGTGGAAGTTCGTGACGAGCACATCGACCGCGCGGAACTCGAACGGCTCGTGGATGAACAGATCGGTTTCGCCGCAGAAGGTCGTGACCTCCTCCGTAGCCCGACTCTCTGAGTCGGGTCTTCTCGTAGCCCGACTCTCCGAGTCGGGTCCGGGCCGCTCAGCACCCGACTCAGAGAGTCGGGCTACGTACGCGGAGGTCAAAGCCGCGCGGGCCGCGGTTTCCAGCGTGCGCGTCGTCGTCGTGCCGATCGCGACCACTCGCCCGCCCTTCGCCTTCGCGGCGCGGATTGCGTCGGCTGTGTCCGGCTTCACCTCGCACCACTCGCGGTGAATCGCGTGCTTCGTCGGGTCGTCCACTTTCACCGGGGCGAATGTGCCCAGCCCGACGTGCAGCGTGACCCGTGCGGTGCTGATCCCGCGGGCCGCGAGGCGCTCGAACACCGCCGGCGTGAAGTGCAGCCCGGCCGTCGGCGCCGCGACCGACCCGGCGGCGCGGGCGTACACGGTCTGGTAGCGGTCGCGGTCGGTGGATTCCTCGCGGCCCTTGCGGATGTACGGCGGTAGCGGGATGTGCCCGTAGCGCCCGAGTAACTCCGGCGGCGTGCCGCTCTCGCACGGTTCCATCAGCCAGTGTCGATCGTCGGTGCGCCCGCGAAGCACGAGCCGCAAGTTTGTGTCGGTGACGAACGCGGTGCCGACTTCGGGATAGCCACGAGTCTGCGATAGCATCTCCCACAGCCCGCCGTCGGCGACGCGCAGGAACAGCCCTTCCCACTTCCCGCCGGTGTGTTCCCGCCGGCCGACCAACCGCGCCGGCAGCACGCGCGTGTCGTTCAAGACAACCAAGTCGCCCGGCGCAAGCAGGTCGGGCAACTCGCGGAAGACGCGATGCTCCAGCGTGCGCGTGTCGCGGTACACGACGAGCAACCGGGCCGCGTCACGCTCGGCCGCCGGGTGCTGGGCGATCAGGTGTTCGGGCAGGTGGTAGTCGAAGAACATACGCAGTGGCCAGTGCCAGTGGTTAGTGGTTAGTGGTTAGTGAAGAGAAATCAGTAAAGAGTGGAAAGAGAAAGGCAGAGAGCAGAACCGCATTGGCTCCGTCCTCTGCCTTCCACTGTCTTCACTGTCTTCACTGTCTTTCACTAACCACTAACCACTGACACTAACCACTATTTGAAGTTCTTCAGCCACTCGTCGAAGTCCTTCTTGTGCTTCTCGACGGTCTTCGTCGGGCCGACCAGCGTGAGCGAGTACACCGCGTCCTTGCCCTCGAAGATCACGTAAATCTGCCGGTAGTTGTCGTGCTTGGTGGTCTTCGCGTTCGGGTCGAACGGGGCGGTCTTCTTCAGGTACGTCCCGGTGATGTCCTGGTATGTCGCGTCCTCCTTGCCGATCTTGACCTTCGAGACGGCCGGCTTCGCGTCCTTCGCCAGCTCGAACTTCTTCACCTGCCGGTCCAGGTTCGCCTCGATGCTCCCGCCGCCGGGCGAGACGAACAGGGCCAGCTCCGCGTCCTCCGGGTCGCCCTTTTCCTTCGCCAGCCGAAACTGCGCCATCCGCATCTTGTTCGACGGCGTCTCTTCCTTCCAGCCGGCCGGGGTGGTGGATTTCGCGCCGCCCCACTCGACCGTCACGCCCTTCTTGTCGTCGGCCGCCAGGCCGCCCGCCAGTACCGCGGTCAGCACGGCTGCGATCATCGTGCGCATGGGAGAAGACCCCGCAGGGATAAAACGGACCGTTCGCCACCGGGGCCATTGTACACGCGCGATCCACAACAGGCACCGATCAGTCCCCGGCCGGCGGGATCGGTTCCGCCGCGTCGGCCGGCGCGTGGAACTCCGACGGCTCCGCGGCGTCGAACGGCACGCCGGTCAGCGGCTCCAGACGCGGGTTCAGGAGCGGTTCGAGGTTCGTCACCTCGACGACATCCGACAGCACCACCGGTTCGGCGGGCGCGGTCGCCACGGTCGGCGGGTCCGCCGGCGGCTCGGGCGCCGGCTTCACGTCCAGCGCGAAGTACACCGCGACGTAGCCCACCACGGCCCCGGCGCCGCCGATCAACAGCCATTTGCCCATAGTGGCCCCTTGTGTGAACGGAAGGCGCGCGGAGATAGCGACGCGCGGCGAACCGGGCAAGCTCAAACGAAAACCGGTCGGCGCTCGGCGATGCGGAGTCTCGTGAGCCACTCGCGCAGAAATGCCGCGCGCTCGCGGGCCGCGGCTTCGGCCTCTTCGGGCGAAACGCGGACAAACCGCACGCGATCGCCCGGGCGGAGTTGGGCGAGTATGTCGAGGTCGGCCCGGATGACGTGCGCGACCTTCGGGTAGCCGCCGATCGTCTGGCCGTCCACGCCGAGAACGATCGGCAGTCCGTCGTTGGTGACCTGCACCGCGCCGGGTGCGACCGCTTCGGAAACCAGTTCGCCCGCTCGGCGCGAAAGCGGCTCGCCCTTCAGCCGAAGGCCCATGCGGTTGCTCGCGGCCGAGACCTCGTAGGCTTGCGCGAAGAAGTTGTCGTCGGTGAACCAGTCGCGCTGCGGGCCGTCGAGGGTATGTAAGAAACCTAACCCCCCGGCCCCCTTCCCTAAGAAGGAAGGGGGAGAAAGAGAGCGGAACGGCGCGCCTTCGTCTTCGGGTCTTGGTTCGGCTCCCCCTTCCTTTTTAGGGAAGGGGGCCGGGGGGTTAGGTTCTTCTCCCCTCGCCTCGCAAAACCCCAGCCCCCGCGGCTCCGTTCGGCTCGCGGCGCACGTCAGCACGTCACCGGCGCGGAGCGGTTCCAGCGCCGAGCGGCTGCCGAGCACTTCGGGCGAATCGAACCCGCCCGCACAGCACAGATACGCCCGCGCGCCGGTGCTCGTGCCGCCCACGCGGAGCACGTCGCCCGGTTCGAGGGTGAACGTCACGCCCGGTGCGATTGGTGTTCCGTTCACGGTACTCTGGAACGGCGCGCCGAAGATCACGCACGCGGTCGGGTGGAGCGCCTCCACCGTCGGACCGGCGAAGGCAACCTCCAGCCCCACCGCGTGCGGCTCGTTGCCCACGAGGGCGTTTCCGAGTGCGAGTGCGGCGCGGTCGGCCGCGCCGCCGACCGGGACGCCAAGCGAACGGCTCCGCTCGCGGCCGAAATCGACCAGAAGGGATTGCAACCCGGGTTCGCGAACGACGAGGCTCATGCGAACGACTTGAGCTGGATGCCGCGAGTCAGGAGCGCATCGCGAACGGCCTTCGTGAACGCGACCGCCTCCGGGTTGTCGCCGTGAACGCAGATCGTCCGCACGCCCTTTTCGCGCACGAGCCATTCGGCCTGTTTCACCGCTTCCTCTGGGTTGTGAACGAACGCATCCGGCTCGGATCGCGGCACGAGCGAGCCGTCCGGCCGGTAGCGGCGGTCCG
Organism: uncultured Frigoriglobus sp.; assembly: GCA_964495365.1. Classification (GTDB taxonomy): domain Bacteria; phylum Planctomycetota; class Planctomycetia; order Gemmatales; family Gemmataceae; genus Gemmata. Next base: position 16,260 of record CAZBXY010000015.1, read on the forward strand.
CGAAGCCTTCCGCAATGAACGGCACGCGATCGGCACACGCTTCCGCGAGTTGCGAGTTCGGCAGTCCGAGAACCGGCAGCCCGAATTGGGCCAGCCCGATGACGAGCAGGTCGGCGATGCGGCGGTCGCGGCACGCCTGGTTGTAGAGCGCGCCGTGCGGCTTCACGTAGCGAACCGTCAGCCCGAGTACGTTGGCCATCGCGGTGAGAGCGCCGAGCTGGTACACGCACAGCGCGACGAGTTCCTGGTTGCCGAGGTCGAACTCGCGACGGCCGAAGTGCTCGCGGTCCGCGTAGCCCGGGTGTGCGCCGACCGACACGCCGTGCTTGTAGGCGAGGACCAGCGTTCGCGCGATCTCGCTGGGGCCGCCGGCGTGCAGCCCGCAGCAGACGTTCGCGCTCGTGATGAGCGGCATCAGCTCGGCGTCGAAGCCCGCGCCCTCGCCGAGGTCCGCGTTCAGGTCGATTTCCACAGCGTCACCCACACGTGATCGCGTGTCTAGTTTCGTCGAGTTGAAAGGTTGCCAAAGGCGGTCAAAGATTGCCAAAGGTTGCCACGTGGCAATCTTTGGTTTTCCCAGGGCTTTTGGGGCATTTTTTCAAAGATTGCCAAAGATTGCCAACTCGCCACTCTACCGACCGATAACTATACAAAAATATACATAATCAGAGTAGTCGAGATTCGCCTACTCCGCCAGCCCGCATTCGAGCAGTGTGACCTCGCACCTGTCCGGGTGCGCGAGGCACACACCCACTTCCGCCGGCAACAAGAACACGTCGCCGGTGCCGAACGCGAACCGCTGACCGCGCGATTCCAGTTCGCCACTCCCCTTCACACACACGACCGCTCGACAACGGTTCGCGGCGCCGACGCGGAACGGTACGTGCGCCGTCATGCGTTCCAGCGTGAAGTACGGGCACGCCACCAGCCCCTCACGGCGCACGCCGGCGGCCACCGCGACCGTCGGCCTGACCGGGTGGCACGGGCCGCGGCGGAAGTCCGCGCACGCCAACCCCTCTTCGACGTGCAGTTGCCGCGGTTGCTTGGTCTTCGCGTCGATCCGGTCCCAGTCGTAGAGCCGGTAGGTGATGTCGCTGGTTTGTTGCACCTCGAACAGGAGCAGATCGCGCCCGATCGCGTGGACCGTGCCGGCTTCGAGGAACACGCAGTCGCCGACCTTCGGTGTGAAACTGTGGAGTGTTTGCGGGGTGGTTTTCGCCGCGAGTGCGGCGCGGAAGTCGTTCGCGCTGACGCCCTCGGCGAACCCGGCGTACAGCTTGCTGGTCGCGGGGTCGGAATCGAGCACGACCCACGCTTCCGTCTTGCCGAACTTCCCCGGGCCGAGCTTCGCGGCCTGTTCGTCGTTGGGGTGAACCTGAACGGAGAGTTCCTGGCGCGCGTCGAGGAACTTCAGTAAGAGTGGGAACCGCCCCTGCGGCGCCTTCGCCGAACCGAGGACGCGCGCCGGGTCTTGTGCGAGCAGCTCGCGCAGCGTCAGCCCGGCGAGCGGGCCGTCGAGGACGCGGCTCAGGCTCCCGTCCACGTCGCTGAGAACCCACGCCTCGCCCACGCCGTCGGTGTGATCGACCGTGCGGTTCAGATAGGCAGGAAGTCGGCGCCCGCCCCAGAGCGCGGTTTTGAAGATCGGCTCGAATCGTAGCGGATATAGCGGCGTGCGTGCCATTCGTCGGCCCTTCGCGTTCACTCCGTATCTGAGCAGGATACTCCGTGAGACATCGATTAACAACGCGAGCGCGGGGCGCAAGTCGGCGATCGGGGCGAGTTACTTGAGTGCAACCGGCGGAACAAGAAACCGACCGGGACAACTCAAGCTCCTGACGATGCTCAGGAATGGAGATAACGATGGTTCGCAAGCTGATGATCGGTGCGGTGGCGGCGGTGACGATCGGGTTCGCGGCGCAGACCGCGACGGCTCACGACCCGGCGCGCGGCCCGATCGGCGGCCCGGTCGGCCCGGTGGTTCCGGTGCGCGGCCCGATCGGTGGGCCGATCGGCGGCCCGATCGGTGGGCCGGTGAACGGCGGGTTCGTTCCCCCGCGGGTGGATTACGACTTCGTGGTGTACGTGGCCGTGCGGCACCGCGACCACTTCCACTGGGAGCGGTACGGCCGGTACGAGACCTACAGTCAGGCCCGGCGCGCCGAGCGGTTCCTGGAGAGCCAGGGCTACCGCGTGCGGATCGACGAGGTTCGCGACCGCCGGACGCAGTGGTAAGCCCGCGTCGAACGGCCGCAGCCGGTGTTGGGCGAACGGCCGGTGTCAGCCGGCCGGTGATGAGGTGAATCCGCCGGCCGACAGAAATCGAAAATAATCGGCGCACCCCGCGAACCTGCGGGCGTGTGCCGCGTCTATATCGGTGACCACTCCGAATCGAGAGCGAAGCCATGACCCGGTTTTTCAAACGACCGACGAACCCCCAACGACCGCAGCGGCCACAGCCGCGCGGGTTCGGGTTCGGGCCGTTTAATCAACCCAATCCGATCCGCATCCGCATCCAGACCGGATGACGCTCCCACCGAGCAGGGTTCAGCACCCTTCGGCCGGGCGTCTCCGATGAGATGCCCGGCCGAAGGTCTTTTTACGCGCCTGTTTTCGCACAGCGGTGTGGAGCCGAATGGTAAGGCGGCGCTCTGTTAAAGCGCAATTTGTAGGTTCGATTCCTACCACCGCTGCTGTTGGTTCTTGGAGCAGCCGTAAAGCAGCGATTCGCTGCGACAGGTCGCGAGGGACGATGCCGGGGATTCAGTGCTGGTACTGATGCCACTCTCTGAAAGTGGACGACGCAGGTTCGATTCCTGCCCCGGCAACTGGTTGAGCGATTCCGGGGGATTCCGTGCTGGTACGGATGCCACCCTTTGAAGGTGGCTGTCGCTGGTTCGATTCCAGCCCCCGGAACTGCGGAAGCAGGAGGCAGGGAACAGGAGACAGGAGTCAGAACGGAGAAGCCGAAACGCCTCGCACGCTTCAATGGTGAAGCCGCCGGCTTTTAACCGGCAGACGCAGGGTTCGATCCCCTGGCGGGGTACTGGTTCGTTCTCGGTGAAGCTAACACGGTTGAAGCGCCACGCTGAAAACGTGGAGGAGCTGGTTCGACTCCAGCCGCCGGGACTGGTTCGCGTGCGTTCGTGAGGTCAGCGGCAGCCTGCCTGGTTCCCAACCAGGACGCGCGGGTTCAAATCCCGCCGAACGCTCTGCCCGCGCTCCACAATCGGAGCGCCCACGGGTGCGTCGCCCAACTGGTAGGGCGCCCGCCTTTTCAGCGGGAGAATGCCGGTTCGAGGCCGGCCGCAACCGCCGTTGTGACGCGGGCGAATTCGGGGAGTGGGCCAGGTGGAGTGGCCGCGTGCGTCGGAAGCACGAAATCGCAGGTTCGACTCCTGTCTCCCCGACTGGATAAGGGTGTAGCTCAGCCCGGTAGAGCGCTCGGCTTGGGACCGAGTGGGCGGAGGTTCAAATCCTCTCACCCTTACTGCGCACCGTCCGACGGTAGCGGCCCTGGGCCTCCGAAGCTCGGTCGGCTGGTTCGACTCCAGCACGGTGTACTGAAAGTAGGTCACTCGCTCCGCGAGTGACACCCGCGACCTTCGCGAGAAGTAACGGGCGCGACTCGCGGAGCGAGTCGCCTACTGTGGGTCGGAAGCTGCTTTGGCATAGCGGCGGGCTGTTAACCCGCGTGTAGTGGGTTCGATTCCCACCCGACCCTCTCCTCTGTTGGTGTTCGGCGAAATGCCCCTTCCCCGCGCGGTGGTCGAAGGCGCCGGCGCCGCCCCACCCCGTGTCCCGGAACGTCCGCTCTGGCGTTGCTTGATCAATTGCGCGGGACCATGCGGTGTAACCGCACGCGGTAGAACAGCACCGGCAGGAACAAATCGATCACCTCGTCGGCGATCAACAGGCCGCCGATCACCGGAACGACCATCGGGCGCAGCACCTCCGATCCCGTACCGGTCGCGAGCAACAGCGGGGCGAGGCCGAGGAGCGTGGTCGCCTCGGTGAGGAGCTTCGGCCGCAGCCGCTTCACCGCGCCGTCGAGGACGACCTCCCGGAGCTGCTCGGGTGTGAGGTTCTCCAGCCCGCCGGCCTTTTCGACCGCCTGGCGCAGGTAAACGAGCATGATGATGCCGGTAGAAGTCGCCATCCCGAAACACGCGATGAACCCGATCCTCGCGGCGACCGAAAGCGGGTAACCGAGGAGCCACAGGAGGATCATCCCGCCGGCCAGCGCGCCCGGCACGGCCAGGAGCATGAGCACGGCGTCGGCGAGGTCGCGGTACGTCCACCACAGGATGAGGAAAATCAGCGCAACGACCGCCGGGTACGCGACGACGAGCGTATTCCACGCCCGCGCATCGTGCTCGAACTGCCCGGTCCACTCGACGAACACGCCGTCCGGCAACTTCACCCGCGACGCCACCGCCTGTCGCGCCTCGGCGACAAACTCCGTCGCGTCGCGCCCGCGGACGTTAAGGCGCACGTAGTTCCGCGCCAGCCCGTTTTCGCCCTTGATCGCGGCCGGGCCTTCGGCGATCCGCACATCGGCCACTGCCGCGAGCGGGACGTGGGCGATACCCGTCTTCGTTCGCGCGAGGACCGGCAGCCCGCGGAGCGAATCCTCGTCCTCGCGGTACGCCCGCGCGAACCGGACGCGGACCGGGTGCCGCTCGCGGCCCTCGACCGTGGTCGTCACCACCCGACCGCCGAGCGCGATTTCTACGAGGTCGTTCACCGCGCCGGAATCGACGCCCAGGCGTGCGCCGGCCGCACGATCGGGGACGACTTCCAGATACCCCTTGCCGCGCACCGGGTCGGCGATCACGTCGGCCGCGCCAGGAACGGTCTTCAGCACCGCCGCGATGTCTTCCGACGCCTTCACCACGTCGGATTGCCGACGACCGAGAACGCGGACGCCAACGGTTGTGTTCACGCCCGTCGCGAGCATGTCCACGCGGTTCTGGATCGGCATCGTCCAGACGTTCGTCCACCCGGGCATCTGCATGACGCGGTCCATCTCGCCGCCGAACCCGGCGAGTTCGACGCGGTCGCGCGGCCAGAGGAGCAGCTTGCGGGCGAACGGCTTGGTCAACTCCGACTGAATGGAGTCGAGGTCCGGGACCGGATCGAGGAACGGCAGCGCCCCGCCGGCGTGATGTTCCGCGCCCGCGGGCTTCGCCGCCGGCGTCGAGCGGACCCGGTGCCACTCACGGACTGCTGCGGCGACGCGCGGGTTCGTCACTTCCGTGCTGTGGAGTACGGATTCGATCACCAGTCGCGTGTACAGCCCCGCAGCGCGGTCGAGGAGGTCGCCGTTGAGCCGGGTGATGTGCCCGCGCCACTCGGCGCGGTGCCGCTCCTTCACCGCGTCGTACAGGTGGCTTGTGAGCGTCGGCCTCTCCCCGCCGAGCAGCACGCGGACCGAATCCGCGGCGCGCGAAAACGGCCCCGACCTGAGCGCCGCGGGGTTCGCGCCGGGAGCGAGCGCGCCGAGGTCGGTGAGCTTCCGCAGAACGTCGCGGGCGAGCGCGGCGACCGCTTCGGGTGTCGGCTCCATCGCCATGTGCGATGCGTGCGGCCCCAGCACGGAATCGACCAGCGGCGGCAGCCCGCGGGCCGCGGTGCCGGGGGCGAGTGCCCCGTTGCGGTCGAGCAATTCAACAAGTGTTTCCACCACGACGCGGGCCAGTTGCGGGCCGAGGAATCGCTCGAACTCCTTGTTCCGCTGGTACGCGGCCTCGCGCATCTGGGCATCAAACAGCGGGGTGGCGTCCATCGCGGCGCTATTCGCCAGTTCCCGGCGCGCGTCCGCGGAACCCGGATCGCGGATGATTCCGCGGCCCGCAAGTGCTTCCACGACCGCGACCGCCTGGCGCTCGGCGTCGGCGGGCCGGAGGCACCGCTTCGGCCAGAACTCGCGCGGGCGGAACCCGATCATCGTCTCGATCATGTCGAGCGGGGCCGGGTCGGTCGCGGTCTCGGCGCGCCCGGCCTTGCCGACCACCATTTCCACTTCCGGGAACCGGCACAGGATCATGTCGCGGGTGCGGAGGTCGTCGGCCGCCTGGGTCGCGGACATCCGCGGCACGGTGATGGGCATGTCCATCGCCATCCCCTCGTCGAGCGGGGTGAGGAACTCGCGCTTCAGCGGCGTCACCCACTGCCCGGCGGCCAGCCCGGCGATGACGAGCGTCACGGCCGCGATAATTCGCGTGCGCGTTTGCGTCGCGGTCACCAGGCACGCCCCGACCGCGAGCGCCACCACGAACGGGAGCAGCCCGACGTTCCCCAGCGGCGCGACGCCGAGTACGAACGAAAGCCCGACGAACCACACGATGCCCGCGGGGCGGTCGAGCAGGTACGCGAGCACCGGCCGGTAGACGCGCATCAACCCGCGGACCAGCCGCACCTCTTCCTCCGAGCGCAACCGACCCTTCACGAACACCGTGCAGAGCGCCGGGACGAGCGTGATCGACAGTAGCCCGACGCCGAGCATCGCGAACGACTTGGTGAACGCCAGCGGGTGGAACATCTTCCCCTCCAGCCCGCCGAGCGCGAACACCGGCAGGAACGAGAGCAGGATGATGAGCACCGAGAAGAAGATCGGCCGGCCGACCTCGCGGCACGCGGCCAGTACCTCCTCGCGCGTGTCGCCGCGCACCGGCTGATCGCCGAACCGGAGCTTCAGCCGGTGCATCGCGTTCTCGACCATCACGACCGACGAATCGACCAGCACGCCGATCGAAATGGCCAGCCCGGCGAGCGACATGAGGTTCGTCTCGACGCTCACCAGCCCGGAGGTGCGGAGGAAATCGGCGACGAGGAACGAGAACAGCACCGCGAGCGGCAGCGTGACCGCGACGACGAGCGCCGAGCGAAAGTGCCGCAAAACGACCACAATGCAGACCGTCGCGGTGATGATCGCTTCGAGGAGCGTGCGCGTGACGGTGCCGACGGTCCCCGCGATGAGCGGCGTGCGGTCGTAGGTGGTGACGAGCCGGACGCCGCGCGGCAATCCCGGCTGAATCTCTTCGATCTTCGCGCGGAGCCGGCGGGTCACTTCGAGCGGGTTCTCGCCGTGCCGCATCAGCACGACCCCGCCGGTCGCCTCGGTCCCGTCCTTCTCCAGAATCCCGCGGCGCGGGGAACTGCCCAGCGACACTTTCGCCACGTCGCCGAGCGGCACCGGTGTGCCGTCCGCGGCCGTCAGCACCACGTTTTCGAGGTCGCGGAGCACGCGCTGCGGCTCGAACCCGGCGTCCGGCTCTCCGGGCCGCGCGCCGAGCCACCCGGCGCCGCGAACGACGAACTCGGCGTTCCCCTTGTGGACGACGTTCCCGCCGACCGCGGCGTTCGCCTTGCGCACCGCGTCGGCCACCTGGGCGGGCGCGATCCCACGGGCCTTCAGCCGGTCGGGGTCGAGTTCGACCTGATACTCCAGCGGCAGCCCGCCGACGCTGGCGACCTCCGCAACTCCCTGCACCGCGGCGAGTTGCGGCCGAACGTACCAGTCCTGGATCGCGCGCAGCCGGCCCGGGTCGTGGCCCTTGCCCTCGACCGTGTACCAGAAGATTTGCCCGGTCGCGGCAGCGTCCGGGGCGAGGCGCGGGGCCGCGCCGTCGGGCCACTTCCCCGCGGACCGCGCGAGCGCCTCCTCGACGCGCTTGCGGCCGGCGTCCCACCCGACGCGGTCCTCGAAGATGACGCTGACGGTCGAGAACCCGACATCGCTCGACGACCGCACGACCCGCGCCCCGTCCAGCCCCTTCAGTTCGAGCGCGAGCGGGTAGGAGATCTGGTCCTCGATCTCGCGCGGGCCGTGTCCGGGCCACTCGGTGAAGACGATCACCTGATTTTCGGACAGGTCCGGGATCGCATCGACGGGGGTTCGGTACGCGGCGCGCACGCCCCAGAGGGCGAGGAGCGCCGCGCCCAATACGACGAGCCAGCGGCGGCGCACGGCGAAGGTGATGACGCGGTCGATCATGGTGCCCGCGTCCCGGCGTTACTTGGGGAGCTTCTGGAGGTACGGTCCCTTCCGCTTGGGGTCGCGGAGCGGCTTCTCGCACCCCTCGCAGCAGACGAACACGACGCGGCCGTCCACCACCAGCCGCACCGGGCCGCCCATCGAGTCGAGCGGTTGCCCGCTCACCGGGCACAGCTTCTGCCGCGCGATCAACTGCTTGTCGTCCATGGCGGGGGATGACGGGGCCGCCGGCGATTGCGGCGCCGCGGTCGGTGGCGGCGAGGTCGAGAGCGGACCGGCCCCGAAATAGCCCGCCGCGACGCTCGGGTTCAACCGCGTCTCGGCGTCGAGCAGCACCGACCCGGCGGTTGCGACCCGCTGTCCCGGGTCCAGTCCAGAACGCACCGGGTAGAAGTCCCCGCAGCGGCGCCCGAGCCGCACCTCCACCGCGTCGAACGTTCCGGGCATCGACTCGCGGTAGACGACCTGCCGCGCCCCGGTGTCGATGACCGCCGATTCCGGCACGGCCAGAACGTACCCCTCGCGCACCAGCGCGGCCCGCGTACCCGCTTCCAGTAGCGCGCCGAGTGTGTCGGCCGAACCGAGAGCGAGTCCGACCGAAACGTGATCGCGCCAAACTTCGAGTTCGAGCCGCCGGGACGAGCCGAGCTTCGCCACCGCGGCGCGGAACTTCGCGGAGGCGAATTGCCCCGGCCGCAGTTCGCCGTGGGGGTTCTCGACCCGCACCCGCACGCGCCGCCCGGACGCCGGGAGCGGGGCCGGGGTGATCTCCGTGATGCGCCCGGGAACCGTTTCGCCCGACCCGGCGTCGCACGACACCAAACCTTCTTGCCCGACGGCGAGCATCGCGGCGTCGCGCTCGAACACGTCAGCCGTGAGAACCAGCGGCGACGCGGCGCTCGCCCCGGGCACCGCTTCGAGGAACCCGCCCGCGGTGATCTCGTGCTCCAGTTTGACGTAGGTGACGGCGCTCGTGTGGACGCCGGCGAGCTGGAGCCGGTACGGCGAGAGCTGCACCCGGGCGACGACGCCGTCGGGCAGCGGCGTCATGTCGCCCTTCTGCCGGCGTACGAGCGCCATGTTGCACACGGGACACTTCGCGGGCCAGTCGGACAGCACCCCGGGGCACATCGGGCACCAGTACTCGGTGTCCGGCGACACCGCGCCGGCGGTCGCGGCCGGGCGGGTGAACTTGGCCCAGGTGTTTTGAAGGAGCGGCCACGCCGCGACGAGCGCGAGCAGCCCGCCGACGAGGAGCACGAACCGGACGCGGGCCGCCAACACCGCGGCGGCCCGCAGCGGGAGCCGGGTGGGTGGCGGGGGGGTCGGTTCGGACGGGTTCATCGCTCACCGCTTCGGCGGGGCCGCCTTCTGGTCGGCGGGCATCGGGTGCGACCAGTGGGTAATCATCAGGTAGTCATCGTACCGCCACACCCAGAGCGGATCGAGGCCGATGACGACGTACCGCTCGCGCACTTCGGCGTCCGGGTTGCCCAGCGTCAACTGGACCGCGAAGCACAGGGGCGCGTCGGCCGGGGTCGGGCCGAGGATGGTGTAGCGCTTGAGCGTGCGGTTCTTCTGGCGCAGGTCATCGACGACCATCACCGGCGGGTCGGTGTCCGGCACGGTCTGCCCGGAGTGGCCCTGCGACCAGGACCGCAAATAGGCGTCGAGCGCCGCGCGGCCCGCGTCCTCTTTGGGAACGAACTCCTCGGCCCGCGGCGAACGCGAACACCCGCACCCCGCGGCGCAGAGGGCGAGTACGATCGGCCCCAACAGCACGCCGCGGGTCATTTGCCGGTCCCCGAGAGCGCCTTGAAGTCTTCCTCGCGGTAGACCCACAGCGGATCGATCCCCAGTACCGCGTACCGCACCTCCTGCGCCGGGCCGGTCGGGGGCGTGAGCCGGACCTTGAAGAACCGCGGCTCGGTGCCGGGTTCCTCGCCGAGGATCTCGAACTCTTTCAGCTTCTGCCCGGCCTTCCACTTGGAATCGACGACCTCGACCGTCGGGCTGGTTCCCGGCACCTGGCCCGGTTGCTGTCCGCTCTTCCAGTGGTTGAGGGCCGCTTCCAGCGCCTGGCGGGCCTTGTCGGCGGGCGGGGTAAAGTCCTCGGTCCGCTTGCCCTCGCGCGAGCAGCCGACGAGGAACAGCAGCCCGCCGGCGAGGAGCAAGAGGAGCCCGAGTTGGGCAAATACGCGCGGTGTCCGGTTCATGTGCAAGTCGATGGATTTCCGGTTGCGGTGTCTTGTGGTTTTCGGCCTGAAGGGCCGGGCCAACATAGCCCGGGCAACGCCCGGGGTGACGATCGTATTTGGTTTTGAGGCCTGAAGGGCTGGAACATCGGCGCTCGGCGTATCGCAGCCCTTCAGGCTGCCAGACATTTTCGCTGCCCACCCCGGGCGTTGCCCGAGGCTATGTTGTCCCGGCCCTTCAGGCCGAAAACACCGACATGTTACCACCCGCTGAACCTTCAGCGGGTTGAACTCACTCGCCGCTCACCTCGCCGCCGCGGGTGGTGCCCATCGCGCGCCAGTTCCGCAGGTCGATGCCGTCGCGGACGAACCGCACGGACCCGTCGCCGAACGACACGTTCACCCCGCCGGTGTGGTAGCTCGTCGGCGGAACCACCATCGCCATGTTCGACATGTTGCCGGGGAATCCGGTGCCCGCGCAGGTGGTCGTGTTCGGGGTCGAAACGTGGTTGTACGTGGTGCAGCACATCTCGCCCATCACCCAACTGTACCCCTGCTTGCTGGTCAGCGGGGTCGCGGTCAGCGGGTTGAGGGTGCTACAGGTGGTGTACGCGGTGTCGAGGCTCGTCTGGTTCGACATCACCTTCATGTCGGCCCGGGGGTCGGGGGTGCCCTTGCCGCGGATCTTCTCGCTGAAGACGGCCGTGTTGCTGGTCCCGTCGGTCAGGTCGGTCATCTTCGTTTTGCTCAGGTAATAGAGCGGGCCATCCGGGCGCTCGCCGGGGGCCACGGTGCTGAGCTGCGTCTCGGTCAGGTCGCAGAGGAACTGAACGCCCTGGCTGGCGACGTAGTTGTTCTGCCCGGGCCACGCGGAGTCGATCGTGGCCCCGTCGGACGGGCACAGGAAGGTGGACACGGACGCGCGGCACGACGCGGCGTTCTCGCGGCCCGGGTTCTGGTACGCGGGCATGAACGCGATCACCCCGGCCATGCCCGGCGTTTCCGGCGGGAAGTTGAAGTCGATGCTCTTGTACAGCGGATCCTGCTCGATGAACGGGAGCAACTGACTGTGGACCGACCACCGGGCGTACACCGGCGCACCCGCGTACGACGGCCCCTTGCCGTAGGGGAACGCTTGCCGCGTGTCGTGGAAGCCGTGCAGCGCCAGGGCCATCTGCTTGAGGTTGTTGGAACACTTCATGCGGGCCGCGGCCTCGCGCACCTTTTGCACCGCCGGCAACAGCAGCCCGATCAGAATCGCGATAATCGCGATGACCACCAGCAATTCGATGAGTGTAAAGCCCGGTTTCCGGGCGGACGGACGTGTCATGGAATGAAACCTCTTGGTCGATGAGGGCGAGGAATAAGACCGTGATCGGGTCGGGACGATGTGTCCCGACTCGGACGAGAATGATCGGATTTCGAGCGCACAATACGGCCCACGGAGCGCGGATCAACCGCGCCGCGGCGGGTGGAAGATCGCGGTTCCGGCGCGAACGGCGCGCGGCGAGGAGCGGTCTCGCACGAACCGACCGCCCGGTTCGGCGCCGCACGCGGTCCCAACGGCCGGCGGGGCGGCGTCAGGTGAGGTTCCCGGCACGACCGTGACGGGGAGGGGGGGCTGGCGGTCGGGAGCACCGGAGCAGTGCGGCCCGTGGCACGGTTCGGGGTGAACGGGGGTCGGGTCCGCGTCGGCGGCGAGCGCCGGTTCATTCAGAACGACGACGTGGCTCCCGCACCCGGCCTCGGCCCGCCCGGGCGTCGCGCACGCGACCACGACGAACAGCAGAGCTACTCGCCAGCCGCGAACCAGTGAGAGAGATGTTGCTGGCATCGATACTACAACGACTTTACTGACTGGCGAGTTGCGCCGCAATTGGAAAGTCGGCAGGGTCGTGCATTGGACGCGATACTGAGCGGCTCACCGCGACCTTGCCCGGGTCCGGCGCGAGGGCGGGTTCCGGTTTGGGCGCCTCGATCGCGGCGGGCGTGTGCTTCCGTCGTTACCACATTCACGCTGCCCATCATCGCTCCCACCGGGGCGCGTCGGCCCGATCGACGTGCCGGCCCGGAAAAAGAGTTGGCGGCCGGGTGCGAACCTTTCTGTCCCCTGGGCGTCCTTGACTATGCACCGTCCGACGGCTGCGGCGCTGGGTCTACGAAACCCGGTTGGCTGGTTCGACTCCAGCACGGTGTACTCGACGTGACGCGGTCGGCGGGACCAAAGGAAATCGTGAAGGAGGGTGAGTAGCGGTTACCACGACGAAGGTTCGCCTCCTTCACGGGGTACTGAGCGAACGGACCGAACCCCTCGCGACCCCGTCGCGAGGGGTTCAGTTTCTCCACGTTCCGCGAAACATGGTGCGGCGCTCGCCGGCGTGATCCGCGAGCAGCAACTCGTGCGGGTCGGCCGCGTCGGCGTCCGGCAGCGGCACCACCACGAAGTCGGCGCTTTTGCCGACTTCGAGGCTCCCGCACTCGTCGGCCCAGCCGAGCGCTTCGGCGCCTGAAAGGGTGACCATTCGCAAGAGCTGATCGCCGGAGAAATCGGGATACCGCGACCGCACAAACCGCGCCTCCGCGAGGATGTCGAGGTCCGGGTTCGACGCGAGGCTGTCGGTGCCGAGGCACACGCGAACCCCGCGCGCGAGGAACTCGCGGAACGGGTGCGGCGGGTGCCGAAACGCGGCGTGCGTCCGCGGGCAGTAGACGACGGACTGATACTCACGAAGGCGAGTGTTGGGCGGGAGGTAGTTCCCGTGCGCGAAGAGGATATGTGATGCCTTCTGAGTTCGCCACAGGACGGACCGCAGTGAATCGGCAATGCGCTCCGGTTCCCAGATGCCCAGCGATTCGAGAAAGTCGCGAAACGGTCCCGACCGGTACTCGATGAGTTCCATCTCGGCGGGCGATTCGGCAAGGTGAACCGTCAACGGCTGCCCTTGCGAAGCTGCCGAGCGGATGAGCGCAACGCTGGCGCTGTACGGCGCGTGCGGGCTAACGGCGGTGCGGCAGGTTGCGGAATCGGGATGCTCGCGCCGCCATAGTATCCGAGCCTTAAACGCTTCGGTGGATCGCTCGACGGACAATCCGATCAGTTCGCGGAACACGACGGCCCGCGTCGGTGCTTCCGCGAGTGCGTCCCACGACGCGCCCTCGGCGGCGATGTCGCCGATGAGCGTCGTGCCGGAACGGAGGCACTCCGCGAGACCGGCGCAGATGTCGGCTTGCGTTTGCTCCGCAGTGCGCGATCGGCGGTAGGCGATCACGCCGCGGAGCCAGTCGGTGAAGTGATCGGGATCGGTGGGCGGGATCAAGCCGCGGGCGCCGCTGAGGTCGAGGTGCGTGTGCGGGTTCACCAGCCCCGGGACGATCGCGCAGTTGCCGAGGTCTTCATCGGGCGTGCGCGTACCGTGCGGCTCGACCGCTTCGATGCGATCGCCGCTGACGGTAACGGTGCCGTTGGGTAGCGGCGGTCCGCTGACGGGGAACACCCAGCGGGCCGTGAACGTGCGCGACATGAGGCTGAACTACAGGTCGGTAGCCAAGTGGTAAGGCGTGTGTCTGATAAGCACACAAGCGCGGGTTCGATTCCCGCCCGACCTACTCAAAGTAGTAGGCACACTCCGTGTGCCGTCGCGATACCACAGGAGTCGCGACGGCACACGGAGTGTGCCTACTACTTTACTACACCAGTTCCCCCCGTTCGCTCTTGCGCGCCCCGGCGGCCTTCGCGGGGCGCAGGCGCGGTTCGCACGTCGGCGGCAGCGTGCGGTCGTACATCGGGCTGCCCGGTTCGTTCCGGTAGACCCGCGTGTGCAACCCGCCCACCACCTCGCGCAGCCGCTCCGGGGTGAACGACGACTCCGGCGCGTCCAGCGGCTTGATGAACAGTTGCAGCGGCACCGGCGGCGCCTCGTCGTCCTCCTCGTCAGCCGCGAAGTTCGGCGAGAGGAAATCGACACCGTCGATCCACAGCCCGCCGACGCGGTCGAACAGGCGCGTGCGGGCGGTCCAGTTCTCCCAGTCGCTCGCGGGCGACACCGGGTCCGGCCGGTGGCTCTCCCAGATCACGAACGGCAAGCTCTCGCCCAGTTCCCCGGCATCGACGCGGAGCACCTTGAAGAACTGATCGTACAACCGCGACCCGACGCCCATGCGCCGCGCCCAGTCGGCCACGCCGACGTAACACAGGTAGCCGCCGTAACCCGGCAAGAGGGCGCCGTAAACGTACCCCGCGAGCGCCTGCGGGTCGTCCTGATTGCCCTCCGGCGCGGCCAACAGGAGGTGCCGGCTCCACCCGCCGGGCCGCGGTTTGCTCTTGGTCCGATCTTGAACCGATTGTTCGATCCACATCCACGGAATGCGTTCGTCGGCGGCCAGCGTCTTCTCGTAAAGCTGCGCCGCGGCCAGCGTCATCGGGTCCGAAACGTCAAACGCCTCCCACACCACGATTTTCGCGGGCGCCGGATCCTTTAGCGGCGCCACTTGCTGTAACTGCACAAATCACCTCTCCTTACGCTTACCCGCGGGTCCGACAAGATGGGGCCACGGACCGTTCAGAGGAAGGTCCGCGCCGCGGTTCACTTGGGGTTCGGTTAGAATCTCGGTTCGCTCTCCTAATGCCCCCAGAGAGCGAAGTTATTGTACCAGCAGGTTAGATTTTCCTCCCGTTGGCGAGGTTCGCGCGAACCGCTAAGTTACTCAAGGCAGTTCCAGAATGTCGCCGCAACCTCAAGCCGGGCTTGGAGTCCCATGAATGCTAACGGCGGTCAGAAGCACACTTACGATTATCCACGACCGGCCTTGACAGTGGATGTGGCGATCGTGACGCGGGAGGCCCGGCCGCGGGTCCTGTTGATCCGCCGCAAGAAGGAGCCGTTCGCCCTAAGTTGGGCACTGCCAGGGGGTTTCGTCGATGAGAACGAGCGTCTGGCGGACGCGGCGCGGCGGGAACTGGTGGAAGAAACGGGCGTGACCGCGGCCGATTTAGAACAACTGTACACAGCCGGCGATCCGGGCCGCGACCCGCGCGGCTGGACGGTTAGCGTGGCATATCTGGCACAGGTGGACCCCGGCGCGGTGAAGCCCGTCGCGGCCGACGACGCCGAGGAGGTGGCGTGGTGGCCGCTGGACGACCTCCCGCCGCTGGCGTTCGACCACGCGATGCTGCTGGGCCGCGCGCGCGTCAGATTGCAAGACCGAAAGCCGGATTAGCCACAGACAGCCGTTCCCAGGATGAGTGTTCCGGTCAAGACGCCGGCGGCGGCGACCCGGCGCCGCCCGGTGACGTGTTCTCCGCGGAGCCGCCGCTTCCTGTCACACGCGGCAACTACCCTCTTGCCCCGGCGCGGGCGGGTCCGCATCCTGATACTACGGTCCGTTGACCGCCGGCATCCCGCTCTCCCCGCCACCGCTCCGGGGACCGACGCCCCGCGGAGGTCGTGATTGCTCCCCGCCTTGTACGCCGTCACGCTGTTCGTCGGGGCAGCCCTGCTGTTCCTCGTGCAGCCGCTCGTCGGCAAACTCCTGCTCCCGCTCGTCGGCGGCACCCCCGGCGTGTGGAACACCTGCATGGTGTTCTTCCAGGTCGTGCTGCTCACCGGCTACCTCTACGCGCACCGCTCCACCGGTAAGCTCGGCGTCCGGCGGCAGGCCGTCGCGCACTTGCTCGTTCTGGCGACCGTCGTCATCGTGTTCAAGGTCGCGGTCGCCGGCACCGGCTCGCCGGTTCCCGTCGTGCCCTCGATCCTCCCGGACGACCAGGACAACTCGCTCTTGATGTTCGTGCAGCTCGGCACGGCGGTCGGGGTCGCGGTCGGGGTGCCGTTCTTCGTGCTGTCCACCACATCGCCGCTACTCCAGCGGTGGTTCGCCAGCACTGGGCATGTATCGGCCAAAGACCCGTACTTCCTCTACGCCGCCAGCAACGCCGGGAGCCTTCTGGGGTTGCTCGCGTACCCGCTGCTCATCGAACCGCGACTTCGGCTCGCGGAGCAGCAGTGGGTGTTCGCCGGCGGGGTGATGGGCTACGTCGGATTGGTGTTCGCGTGCGCGCTGACGGTCATTCGGAAGCCCGCGGCCGTGGAGGAACACGCGGTCGGCAACAGCCCGAAGCCGGACCGCTGGCGCGTCGCCCGGTGGGTCGCGCTCGCGGCGCTGCCGTCGAGCCTGCTCCTCGGCGTCACCACGCACGTTTCCACCGACCTCGCCCCGGTGCCGCTCCTGTGGGTCGTGCCGCTGGCACTGTACCTGGTCAGCTTCATCCTGGTGTTCGCCCGCTGGCCCGATGGCGTTCACCGGTTCGTCGGGCGCGTCACCCCGATGCTCATCCTGTTCGCGGTCGTCACGCTATTAACGAACGCGGCCGAGCCGCTCGGCCTCGTCGGCGCGCTGCACATGGCCGCGTTCTTCGGCGTGTGCCTCGTGTGCCACGGCGAACTGGCGAAGGACCGGCCGCCGCCCGAGCACCTCACCGCGTTCTACTTCTGGATGTCGCTCGGCGGCGTTCTGGGCGGCGTGTTCAACGCGCTCGTCTCGCCGATCGTGTTCGAGAAACTCGGCATGGTCGAGTACCCGCTGGCGCTGGTGCTGGCCGCGGCCGTGCGCCCGCGCAGCGACGAGCCGAACCCCGGGCTGCGGCGCGCGGACGTGGTGCTGGTGGTCGTGCTGCTCGGGCTGTCGGTCGGGCTGGTACTCGCGGTGCCGCTGTTCGTGACGGTGCCACTCGAATCGGACTCGATCGACGCGCTCTCGGCCCGGCTCCTGCGCGGCGGCCTCATGTTCGGGCTGCCGTCGGTGGCCGCGTTCGCCCTGGTCCGCAAGCCGGCCCGCTACGCGCTGTCGCTGGCGGCGCTGTTCGTCGCCGGGGCGTTTGAAACCAAGCACTTCGGCGAAACGCTCCACATGGAGCGGAACTTCTTCGGCGTGATCCGCGTCACCCGATCGCCGGACGGAAAATTCACCCGGCTCATCCACGGCACCACGCTGCACGGCCAGCAGCGGGTCGATGAACCGGGACCGCCGCGGCCGATGACGTATTACCACCAGAAGGGGCCGATCGGGCACGTGTTCGAGAGCCTGCCGCCGGGCCGCGTGAAGAAGGTCGGCGTGGTGGGATTGGGCACTGGCGCGGTCGCTTCATACGCCCAGCCGGGGCAGCACTGGACCTTCTACGAGATCGACCCGGCCGTGGTGCGTGTCGCCCGCGACACGCGGTACTTCCGGTTCCTCTCCAGTTGCGAGGAGCGCGGGGCCCGGTGTGACGTGATCCTCGGCGACGCCCGCCGGCAGCTCATCAAGGCCCCGGACGGCGAGTTCGACGTGATTATCCTCGACGGGTTCTGCTCCGACGCGATCCCGGTTCACCTGCTCACCCGCGAGGCCATCGACCTGTACGTGTCGAAGCTGGCCCCGCACGGCGTGCTGGCGATGCACGTCTCGAACGTCCACCTCGACCTGCCGCCGCTCATCGCGAAGCTGGCCGACACTCGCGACCCGCCGCTGGAAGTGCGGGTGTGTCACGACGGGCCGAGCGAGTCGCAGCGGCTCGACGGCAAGACGGAGTCGCAGTGGATGCTGTTGGCCCGTACCGAGGACGACCTGCGGCCGATGCTCCAGCACACTCAGCCGCCGAAGCTGGCCGGGTGGGAGATGCTCGCGCTGCCGCTCGCGGTGCCGGCGGTGCCGGTGCCCGCGGTACAAATCTTCCCGCCGCAGTGGATCCGCTGGGAGCCGGTGCCGCGGAACCCGGACGCCCCGCTGTGGCGCGACGACTTCGCCAACCTCCTGCGCGCCTGGAAGAAGCGCGAGGAGTAGGGCGATGGTCTCCCGTTGAGCCACTGGCGTGAGAATGGAGCCGCGACCGGCAGGGAGCGGGCGACACAACGGAAGGTACGTGTGCGGGTCTGCGCCGTGTATCCCGCTCTCTCGCCAGTAGTTTCAACGTGGTTCTGCTTTCAGCCCCGGAGGGCGGCCGATGTTAGCCCGGGGTGGAGCGCAGCGCAACCCCGGGTACGCGACCCAAGAACCCTCAAGCCCCGGAGGGGCGACAGTTCGTTCTGTCGCCCCTCCGGGGCTTCGATTCATTTCGCGTCGGTTCCCGGGGTTGCGCTCGCGGACTCGCTTCACCCCGGGCTAACATCGGCCGCCCCTCCGGGGCGGAAAACCATGCACTAAACCATCCGTTGAAACTGCGGTCGCGGCTCGCAAACGCCGCTCTCACCCACCGGCGGGCTTACGCCGCACCGTTCGCCCACACGGCTCACTTCTTCCCGAAGCAGAACAGGTGGGTTTCGCCGCGGACAAACACCTTGCCGTCGGCGACCGCCGGGCTGGAGTAGGCCCGCTCGCCCAGCGACACCAGCGCCGGCTCCTCGAACGTCTTGGCGGCCTTCACCACCGCGACCTCACCCTTCTCGGAGATCATCAGGATCTGGTCGCCCACCATCACCGGCGAGGCGGTCACGTCGGCGTTCTCGAACACCCGGTTGGCCCACAGCGCCTTGCCGGTCTTCGCCTCAGCGCAGGTGGCCACGCCCTTGTCCGCGATCCAGTACAGGAGGTCGCCCTTCACCAGCACGCACGGCACGTAGGGCGTGTCCTTCCGCAGCTCCCACACCTTCGCGGGCTTGGGGCGGTCCGGGTCGATCGCGGCCATGTAGCGGGCGCCGCTACCGTCGCCGCAGTACACCACGATCAGCCCGCCGGCGTACACCGGGTGGCCGATCACCCGCAGCGGCATCCCGCCGTCCTTTGGCCACGCCATCGGGTACTCCCAGTTGATCTTTCCGGTCTTGGGCTCGTAAGAGGTGACGGCGTGGGTGGTGCCCAGAACCAGCTCCGGCGCCTTTCCGGGACGCTGGAGGATGAACGGCGTGGAGTAACACGCCCGCTCGCGCTTGCGGGTGGCGATCCACTTCTTGTCGCCGGTTTTGGCGTCGAAGCAGACCAGTTCCGCGTGCTCGTCGTCGTCCACGTTCACGAACACGAGGCCGTCGTGGGTCATCGGCGAGAACCCGGGGCCGTGCTGGCTGACGTACCCGCCCAGCGACGCGTGCCACACCTCGGTGCCCTTGAGGTCGTAGGCGTACAGGCTCACGCCGCTGCCGTCGTACCACTGGCAGTAGATCTGCTTGCCGTCGCACGCCGGCGTGCCGGAGGCGAGCGAGTTCTTCGCGTGCGTCTTGGCCGTGGCGCCGGGCACGTCCTTGGCCCACACGGTCGAGCCGTCGGCCGCCGACAGGCACAACAGCGACCGCGTCTTGCCGTCGGCCGCGGCGGTCTGGAGATAGATCTTGCCGTCCACGACGATGGGCGAGCTGCGCCCCTTGCCGGGAATCTTCACCTTCCACAGCGGCGCGGCCGGGTCGATGTCGGGCATCTTCCCTTCAACGACCCCGGTGCCGTTGGGCCCGCGGAACCGGGCCCAATCGGCGGCATCGCCGAGTGTGAGTGTGAGGGTGAGTGTGAGGGCAGCGAAGAAGCACGGACGGATCATCGGCGGCGTCCTGGCGGGAGGAAGGGCACGGGCGGGAGGGTTTTGGAGATTATCGCAAACCGCCGCGCCGATGCAACGGTTTGACGGTCGGAGGAACCGCGATGGGCACCGAGTTTACCGAACTGCACACGCCGCGACTGACGCTCCGCCGGTTGCTGGCAACCGACGCCGCACGGCTCTGCGCGTACCGCGGGCTTCCCGAAGTCGCGCGGTATCAGTCGTGGGAAACGTACACGTTGGCCGACGCGGAGCAACTCGTCGCCGACCAGACCGCCGTCGAAACGGACACGCCGGGCACGTGGTTGCAACTCGCGGTGGTGGAAACCGCGTCGGGAACGCTCGTCGGCGATTGCGGGCTGCACGTTCGCGCCGACGACCCGCGGCAGGTGGAACTCGGTGTCACCTTCGACCCCGCGTACCAGCACCGCGGACTCGCAACCGAAGCGCTGCGGGGCGTGTTGGAGTACGTGTTCGGCGCGCTGGCCAAGCACCGCGTGATCGCAGTGACCGACGCGGAGAACGGCCCGGCCGCAGCGCTATTCCGCCGGCTCGGCTTCCGGCAGGAGGGGCACTTCGTCGAGCACGTGTGGTTCAAGGGCGCGTGGGGCAGCGAACTCTTGTTCGCGCTGCTCTGCCGCGAGTGGGGGGTACAGTGAGGTCCGCGGTCGTGATTACCGTCACACAACTGTTCCCGTTACGACGAGTTGCGTCAACTTGCGATGAACTGTCCACACCAAGTCATCCGTGGTGCGCCGGGCAACGATGTCCGCGCGAGTCAGGACGACCAGTTCGATCTTCTTCGGCCAGCGGAGGAACTCGGCCACGACCTGATGGGCGCTCGTTCGGTCGGCCGGGTCGCCGGTAATTCCAGCGAGCGCGATCAGAATGCCGAATTGCCGCCCGCGGTTTCGAGTTTCGAGAGGAACCCGCGCACGTCGTTGCTGCTGACCGGGTCGGAACCGCTCTTGCACTCGATCAGGATGATGCGTTCAAAGTCCTTGAATCCGTCCGCAGAGTGCTCGTTCCAAAACGCCAGATCGATCTCTTCGGACCGCGCCCGGTTGATGATATCCCGCGCACCAAGCCGCATTCCCGGGACCGACTCGAACAGGTGCACGGCGAGCGATTCGAGGCGCTCACCCTTTTCGTCTTTGGTCGCCGCGGTATCGACTTCCGTCAGGTAGCGGGCGACGCGGGCCGGGTCGTAGTCGGGCACGTCAGCCCCTCCCGCAAGCGCGCTGCCGGTACAGGTCGAGTAGGATTTCGGCGAACGACTCCGACTTCAGCCGCATTTGCAAGTCGGAGAGAGAAGTCAGGAGTATCGTGGGGCCATCGGAGGACGAATCTTCGGCCCCATCAGGCAACTGCCCGGCGACGAGCAGACCCCAATCGCGCCCGCGTGCGCACAGAACGGCCCGGAAATCGTGAAGCAGTGCGTGCAGTTCCTTCATCGAGCGCACTTCGCCGGCGGCACGCACCAGCACCGGATTTCGGATCGGGGGCGATAACCCGACGACCCACAGCCCGAGGTGGCGCGCGACTTCGTTCACTACTGGTTCGGCGCGGAGCGCGACCAGCACTTTCGCGAGCGCATCAAGTACACTCCGATCGTCGAGCGGCGTCGGGGCGGGGGTGACTGCGGTGTTCATATCCGTCCTCCTATTCGCGAATTATACCACGACTCACGTTGCCATTCACCCGCCTTTGAGCAACCGCGCGACCGGGCGCGTGTGCTCGAAGTGGTCCATCACCAGGATCGCGACGACCGTCAGCGGGACCGCCAGGAACATCCCCGGGATGCCCCACAACAGCCCCCAGAACGCCAGCGAGCCGAGGATCACCAGCGGGCTGACGCCGACCGCGTTGCCGATAATCATCGGCTCGGCCACGGACGCCGAGCCGATGTGACACACCAACAGCAACCCGGCCGCCGCGAACGGCTGCCACTCCGGGCCGAACCACAGGAACGCGAACCCCACCGGCAGTGAATACGCGACGACCGAACCGATGTACGGGATGAAGTTGCACAGGAACGTCAGCACCGCCCACAGCAGGGCGAACTTCACCCCCACCGCCCACAGCATGACCCCCACCGGCACCGCGAGCACCAGGCTCGACTTCACTTTCGCTTTCAGGTAACTGATGACCGCCGCGCTGACGTCCCCGGCGATTTGCAAAATCTCCTCCGCGCGCTCCGGTTTGTACGCCTTCCGAATGCGGCCCGGGAACCGCGACCCCTCCAGCAGCAAGAACAGCAGGTACAGCGCGACCACGCACCCTTCGAGCGCCGCGTCGGCGGCGACGTTCAGCAGCGGGCGGACGACGCGGCCGAGTTGCTCGTTGGCGCGGTCCTTCGTCGGTTTCCCGTCGCCCGGCATCGCCCACGGCGCGCGCGTCTCCAGCGCGTGTTCCGCCCGGGCGGTCAGTTCGCCGGCCCGCTTCTGGAGTTCCGGCAGGTCGTCCGCCAGTGCGAGGACGCTGGCGTAGGTGATGAACGCGAGCACCACCAGCACGCCCGCAGCGCTCCCGGCGATGATGCCCAGCGACGCGGGCGTGCCGACGCTGTGCCGCAACCGCGAGTGATACGGCATGAGCACGTAGGCGAGAAACGCCG
Source organism: uncultured Frigoriglobus sp. (assembly GCA_964495365.1). Taxonomy (GTDB): domain Bacteria; phylum Planctomycetota; class Planctomycetia; order Gemmatales; family Gemmataceae; genus Gemmata. The sequence goes on from CAZBXY010000015.1 coordinate 38,567, forward strand.
CGGTCAACAGCGGGCGCAAGACCGGGGCGAGCTGGAGCAGCAGGTACCACGCCGCGGCGCCCGCGACCACGACGTACGCGACGGTGCGCACCGTGTCCGGGTCGCGCCACCGCGAGGGGTGCGGCGGAGGCTTTTCCGCGGGCGGCTGCGGGGCGGTCATCGAGTGTCTCGCGTTGCGGTGTTCGGAGCAGTCCGCGCATCTTACCCGGCTCGCGGATAGTGTGTGCCGCGTTTTTCCCGCCTCTCGTAGCCCGACTCTCCAAGTCGGGTGGGATGTGGACCCGACTCGGAGAGTCGGGCTCCGAGAAGGCGTGTCGGAAACGGCGGCACGAATCGCCCGAATCGCGGGCACACGGGTCCGAGTTCGGTTCCCGGCGCGCAAAATGCTCGGTCGCCCAAACTCCTTAAAAACCCGGGAGATCGCAACAAATTGGGGCGGAACTTCTGCACCGGCCCCGGGGTTGCACTAGAGTCGAAGGTGTAAGGTTTCCAAAGCCAGGACGAAATACCTCTTGGAGACCGGAGCGCAGAACTCCCACCCCTACCGTTTCGCTCCCGCGGTCGGCCCGGAACACCGACCCGAGCGAGCGGTCCTCAGCCGGACGGCCGCGGGTGACGGCGCCTTTCCCGCCGATTCACCCACGGGCCATGCGACCCACAGCGCCGAGCACCCACTCGGCGCGAACCCCAGTGACCGCTCACGGCCCCAGAGCCGCGGGCGGTGCGTTCTCACTCCGGCACGGCCGGGGCGGGCGCGTCGTTCATTACCGGAGATCATCAGGTGCTGGAATCGTTGCTCGCCCGCCCGTTCGCGCTCGTCGGCTCCGGCCTGTTGGCGGGCCTCGCGGTGCTGACCGTTCACCCGACGTGGGCGCAGGCGATCGGGGCCGACGTGTGGAACCTGCCCGCGCTCAACGAGCAGATCCGCACGGAAGAGGCCGAGGACGACAGGCTGGCCGACGCCGACGAGACGGTTCGCCAGCGGATCGCGATCAAGGAAGCGATCGTCGCCGACCTGATCGCCGGGCGCTGTACGCTGGCCGCCGCGACCGATCAGTTCACCGAACTGAACGCCGCCCGGCCGGAATACCTCACCGTCCTGCGGACCGAGTTCGCCGGCGAGACGGACCGCGAGAAGTTCGCCCGTAACGTGATCGCCTTCACCCTCCCGCGCGTGGCCGCGCCCGAGCGCGCCGCGCTCCGCGCCCGGTTGGACGCCGAACTGCGACGGATGCTCGCCGGTTCGACCAACTGACCCCCTCCCTCATCCTCTCTCACCGCCCACCGCACCGGCCGGCCGTTCGTGGCCGGCGCCGGCGCGGATTGTAACGAGTTGCGCTGCGCGGGCGGGGCGCTCTTGCAAATAAAGACATTTTGTCTTTATCATCGTATCGTCGCGCCCGCGCCCGCCCAACCCGACATGACACCGAGGGCTTTGGTATGATCGCCATTCGTCGCCGCGGCACCGCGTCCGCGGCCGTCCTGACCGGGCTGGCCCTGGGGCTTGCGTTCGCCCACCTGACTGCCCCGGACTGGTCCCGACGGGTCGGGCTGGACGTGTGGAACTACGACACCGCGGAGCGCGACCTCCGGGCCGCCGCCGCGGAGCAGGACGAGGTCGAAGCGTTCGCCGAGCGGTCGGCCCGGCGCCGCGAAGCGGCCGGTCAGATCGCCGCCCAACTGGCCGCCGGCACCATCGCGCTGCCGGCCGCGGCCGACGAGTTGCGCGACATGTTCGCCGGCGAGACCGCGGTGACCGGGGCGATCGACGGCTGGTACGCGCGGGTGCCGCCCGGGCGGTTGCGGTACGCCCGGCACGCGATCGACCGCGCTCTGCGGCTGGTCGAGGACGACCCGACCCGGACCGAGGAGGTGCGCGCCCGGCTGGAGGCCGAGTTCTGCGTGCTGACCGCGGCCCCGGAATCGCCGGCGGTTCCGTGAGCCACCCCCGCGGGTCTGGTATGCTGGGGGCATGACCGAGGACGCACTCCTGTTCGCGGCGGCCCTGGCGAACCCGGCGGAAGACACGCCGCGGCTCGTGCTGGCCGACTGGTTCGACGAACACGACGAACCGGACTTCGCCCTGGCGCTGCGCGCCGGGCGGGAACTGGTCGCGTACCTCGGCGAGTTGACGCGCTGGGACGCGGTGCCGGTGTGCCGGAGCCAGGTCTACGAGACCGGCGCGTTCCGCGAGCTGTTCCCGGCGCGGCCCGCGGCGCGGCTGCTCGCGCGGTACATCGATCTGTTCCCGGTCCCGCCGGGCACGCGAACGGAGTTCGACGAGAATGCCCCGCCGCCTCAATCCCCCGGCGACCCGCTCGACCCCGCGGCGTTCCTGTCGCGCTGGCAGCACCGGCGGCAGCATCAGATCGCCGCGCTGCGCGAACTCGCGGCGCGCGGGTCGGAGAAGCCCACGGCCCAGCGTGAGTACCTCGCGCGGCCGAACGAGCGGGATTTCGAGCTACAGAGCTGTCTGTTGCACGAAGCGGTGCTGCGCGAGTCCGTTCCGCCTGTGACCTCCGCCGCGCTCGACCACGCCGCCCGGATGCGCGAGCGCGGGCACCCGCTCGCGTGGCTGCCGCTCGCGCTCCTCCGACCCGAAGGCGAATTGCCCCGGCGCGTCCCGCGGTTCGGGCCGACCGGAACGAGTTCCTACGGCACGCTCCGCGACGGCGACCCGCTCCCGGTTCAGGCGCTCGGCCCGGACGCGCCGGCGGTGATCGGTTCGGACGCCCTCGCGCCGGACTCGCCGGCGTTCGCCGCGGTCCGCTCGTGGGCGGATCAATCGAACGGCAATCTGGAGGGGCACGTGTTCCGGCTCGACCGCGCGCTCGACGCCGACGCGGTCGGCCGGTTGTGGTTCTCCCGGTTGCCCGCCGCATCGCTGAACGCGGCGCTCGTCACCGCGAACTGGTTCGTGAACCGGCGGCCCACGAGCGGCGCGCTGGGGTTGCTGTTCGGGGCCGCGCACGGGGGCGGCGCGTACACGCGCGGCGAGTGGGGGGCCTACGCCCGACTGCACGCCTGGCAGTCGCTCGGTGAGCTGGCCGGGTGTGCCCTGATCGCGAGCGCCGAGGAGGTCGCGGCCGAAGCACTGCGGTGCGAGTGGTTCGAGTTCGGCGGGACGGAGTGGTTCGCTCGCATCGCGTGGGACCTGGGGTTGATCTGCGTGCGCCCGGACCGGCGCACGATCGCTCTGCTGGCCGCGACCGACACCGATTGACGGTCGGATGTCACTGTTGAGAGCCGCGTCCGGCGCGGCACTCTTCGATCACGCTCTCCAGCCACGCGCTCTCGGCCCATCGCAACCGGAGCGCCTCCAGCGCCGGGACGAGTCGCGGGTCGGCCAGTTCGCCGGCGGCCTCGACCGCGTACTCGTGCGGATCCGGCCCGCGCAGCTCCTCGATGGTTGCTTCGACCGCACGCTCATCCCTCCGCCGCGCCAGTCCCTTGAGCGCCTCGCCGCGAACGATGTTGTCCGAGTCGCTCAGCCGCGCCCACAGGGCCGCTCGAAGCTCCGGGCCGTCCCAATCGGTTTGCGTACCGAGGGCAAATGTGGCCCAGTCGCGAACAACTTCATCGGCATCGGTTGTAAGGGTAATGAGAGTAACAATAGCCCGTTCATCGTCCAGGCCGGCCATCGCATGAGTGACGCTGTAACGGATTATTGAGTCGGGGTGATTTGCGAAGCGCACCACCGCGGGGATACACGCCTCCTTATGCAAATGACCGAGCGCGATGAGCGCGGCGTGAATGACATCCTCGTCGTCTTCCAGTTCGAGCAGAGCCGCCAGCAATCGGGCCGACTCCGCAGCGAACGGTTTATCGTAGTGCCCGATGGAAACCCCGATTTGCCCGTGGATGTCCGCACCCAGCGTGCGTTCCGATGGGCAGTCGCTCACAAGCAATCGTGTCGCGGCTTCGAACACCTCGCGCGTTCCGCGTTTGTGCAGTTCGCAAACCGCCTCCCAGTACGGATCAACGTCTCCTTCACTATCCAGGTGCGACAGTGCGAACGAGACCAGCTCGTCGGTCGAAGCGTTCGGGTCGAAGGTGTTCGGTTCGCTCATGATTGCGCCTCCGTGTGCGTGAAGACTGCCATCTGGCTCGGGCCGCCCACTTCCGGGTCGGAGTCGCCCAGCGGCTCGATGCGGACCGTGTAGCCGAACGCGGTGCCGACGGCCGCGCACCACGCCGCGAACTCCGCGCGCGTCCACTCGAACCGGTGGTCTGCGTGCCGGAACTTGCCCGCCGGGAGGTTCTCGAACCGCACGTTGTACTCGCGGTTGGGCGTTGTCAGCACGACCGCGCCGGGCCGCGCGCCGCCGAACAGCGCCCGCTCGAAGGCGCCCAATCGCGGCGGGTCGAGGTGTTCGATCACTTCCACCACGGCCGCGGCGTCGAACCCGGCGAGGCGGGCGTCGCGGTAGGTCAGCGCGCCGTGGAGGAGCTTCACGCGGTCCTTGTGATGGTCCGGGAGGCGCTGCTTGTCGAGCCGCTGCCTTGCGATTTCCAAACTCCGTACGGATACATCGACGCCGACCACTTCCGTGAACCGCGGATCGGCCGCGAGCAACCGCAGGAGCTTCCCCTCGCCACAACCGAGGTCCAGCACACGCTTCGCGCCGGTCGATTGCAGCACGCCGAGGACGGTCGCGAGCCGGCGCTCGTGGAGACTCACTTTCGCTTCGAGCCGCTCCTCCGCGAGGTCTTGCGCCGCTGCGGCCTCGTCGGGGTCGGTCGCCTCGTCGGCTGCGAGGTGCCCGAGCGCGGACTTGACGAGCTTCCCCTGCCGCTTCAGGTAGCGGGCCGCGATCTGCTCCTTCTCCGGGTGCGTCGCGAGCCAGCCCTCGCCGTGCCGCAACAGCTTCTCCACCTCGTCGGTGCTGACCCAGTAGTGCTTCTCGTCGTCGAGAACCGGAACGAGGACGTAGAGGTGCGAGAGCAGGTCGGCGAGCCAGACGGTTGCGGAAAGCTCGACCGTGAAGTACGGTGACTCGCCCCATTCAGGAAACTGCGTGTCGAGCGGGTGCCGGGTCGCGGTGACGGTGTACCCGAGCGGCTCGAACAACCGGCGCAGGAACGGTTCGCCCCCGCGCCGGCACGGCAACACGCTCAGCCGTGCGGTGAGCGGCAGCGGCGCCTCCGCGAGTTCGGACTTCCCTTTACAACTCCCGCCTAGCGCACTACCGTACACTTGAGCGATCGCGACACTCAGGAACGACGACGCGACATACGGGCGGTCGTTGACGTACTGGGCGAGCAGCTCGTTGCCCGTGTTGCGCCCGCCGCGTGCGAGTCCAATTGGATCCACTTCGAGCAGAAGCGCCGCGGTGCAGTGGTCGTCGGCCGCGTGCGGGTAGAAGACGTGCGCGGTGCCGAACGCGAGCGGGAACGACTGCACCTTCTCGGGGTGCTTGTGGAGCAGCCACCCGAGGTCGGTGGCCGGCGGGCGGGTCGTGGTGATCGTGAGGAGCATTCCGATGGCTCCGGGCTTGTCGGCTGGGTGGGCACGGTATCCTGGTGACGGTGCGACCGTCGCACCGAACGGGTGGTCCGCGGCGCGCTTCCCGTCATACTGAGGGTACGCGCTCGCGAATGGTTCACGGAGCCGTCGATGCTTTCTCTCGCGCTGTCGCTCGCGCTCGCCCCCGGAGCCGACCCGCTCGGCCCGCAGAAGTACCCGCCGGTCTACGTCCCCACCGACGCGCCGTTCGGCTACTTGTACGCGCCGAGCCGCGACGTGACGCCCGCGGTGCGCCTGCCCGCGACCGACTACCGGCCCAAGCCGGGCGACGTCTTCCTGATGAGCGACACGAACGCGTTCTGGACCGTCCTGTATCGGCTCGCGCTGACCGGGCGCCCGGGGCACGCGGCGATCGTGGTGACGATGGCCGACGGCCGGCTCGGCGTGCTCGAAGCCGGGTACGACGGCACCTTGTGGACGCGGCTCACCCCCCTCGATTACAAGCTGCACGCGTATCCCGGAACGCTGTGGGTGCGCGAGCGACTCGTTCCGCTGACGCCCGACCAGGACGCGCGACTGACCGCGTTCGCGGGGGCCGCGGCCGACAAGCGGTACGCGACCGGTAAGTTCGCCCTCCAGGCCACCCAACTGACCCCGCGCGGCCCGCTCCGCACATCGCACATCGGGCGCCCAATGGGCAGCAACGGAAGGTACACCTGCGGCGAGATCGTTCTGGAGGCGCTCATCCACGCCGGCCTCATCGACGGGCGCACCACGCGGCCCGGCGCGACGTACCCGCAAGACCTGTTCTACGACCGCTCGCGGAACCCCTACATCGACCGGCACCCGCCGCTCGCGGGGGGCTGGGCGGCGCCGCAACAGTGGACGCCGGTCGCGGGCTGGTCGGTGAAGGGAAAGGACGTGCCGAGGCCGCCGTCACCCTGGCCCGGCGGGCCGGCTGATGTCGTGTACCCAGTCTACGGCGAGCGAAACAAGCCGCCGGCACCCGTCGTCGTCGGGCACGTCGCCGGCGAACTTCGCCCGGTCGCACTCGTCGAGAACCGCGCGCAGCGGCTCGGCCTGTTCGACCGGCCACCCCTGCTCCCCCGCCGCCGCTAAGAGTTCGGTCGTGGTGAGCTTGGGCGCGGGGATCGCGAACCGCTGCTCCACGAACCGGCGCAGGACGGTGGCGACCCGCCCGACCGCCTCCGCGCCGAGCGCCTCGGCCGCGAGTAACTTTTCGAGCGCCGTGAGCGCCCGCTCGTGCGGCGGGACCACGTCCGCGCGGCGCTTCCGCACCAGAACCGCGACCAGCACGAGCGCGAGTACGCCGCCGACCGCGCCCACGATCCCGAGCGCCAAAAATGAGCGTTCCGGCCCCTTCGTGGGATCGGGCGGTTCCTCGGTCCCGACCGGGGCGCGGGGCGGGGTCGTGGCGAGGTCGCCGACCGATTTGGTCACCTCGACCGCGACCGCCGGCCACGTGACCGCCTGGCCGTTCACCGTGACCGGGCTGAAACTCGCGACGAGCGGCTTGCCCTCCGCGTAGGGATCGAGCCGGTAGGTTTGCCGCCACTGTTCGCGGTCGTTGGCGACGGCGGCGACTTGGGCCGGGCCGTCGGGCCGGATGCGCCAGGCGCCGTTGGCGTCCGCGGTGAGGAGCTGCTTGGGCAGTTCGACCCGCAGCGGCTTCGGGCCTTCGAGGACCAGTGTCACGCGGACCGACCCGGAGAGCGCGACCTGCTTGGGCGCCCCCTCGACCGCCGCGCGAATGTTCGCGGGCTGCGCGCGGAGCGCGGGGGACGCGAATTGGGCCGTGAAAAAAGCGACCAGCGCGATCACGGTTTTTGCTTTGACCTCCCCCCTTGAGGGGGAGGTCCGGACAGAAGGGGCGCGTCGCGGGTCATATTTCATCCGTGCCTCCGGCGCCGGTCGCGCTTGCGGAAGAAGTTCAACAGCGCGTCGAAGTGGTCGCCCTCGGTGCCGGCCTCGATCAGGTCGGCCCGGCACCCGCGCGCCAGCTTCGCGAACGCGTCGTCCCGCTCCCGGGCCGCGGCGGCGAACGACTCCCGCACCCGCGAACTGCTCGTGTCCACCAGCACCTGCCGGCCGGTCTCGGCGTCCTGGAACCGCACCAGCCCCACCGCGGGCCACGCGCGCTCGCGGGGGTCGCTCGTCCGCACCGCGATGAGGTCGTGCTTGTGCGCGGCCCGCCGAAAAGCGCCTTCGTAGCCCTTTGCGAGGAAGTCGCTCATGCAGAACACGATCGCCCGCCGGCGTTGCACCTTGTTGAGGTAGTCGAGCGCCGCGCCGAGGTCGGTACCGGGGTGCTTGGGGTCGAACGCCAGGATGTCGCGGAGCAAGCGCAGGACGTGCCGCGGCCCCTTGTTCGGCGGCACGTACCGCTCGATTTCGGACGTGAACGCCAGCAATCCGACGCGGTCGTTGTTGCTCACCGCGCACAATGCCAGCAGCGCCGCAAGTTCGGCCGCCGCGGAGCGCTTCGTGAGCTGTCGGGTGCCGAACCCCTGACTCGCGGACACGTCCACGGCCAGAATCATCGTGAGTTCGCGCTCCTCGACGAACCGCTTGATGAACGGGTGCCCGACGCGGGCGGTGACGTTCCAGTCGATGGTCCGCACGTCGTCGCCGGGCTGGTACTCGCGCACCTCCTCGAACGACAGCCCGGCCCCCTTGAACGCGGAGTGGTACTCGCCGCCGAGCAGCGTCTGCACGAGCCGCCGCGCGCGGAGGTGCAGGCGCCTCACCTGACGGAGCACGTCGGCCGGGAGCATCGCGGGCCTTTCGCGGTTGACATTGGGCGTGCGAAGCCGGGCGGTTATCTTAGTGACGACCCACGAGACGATGCGCAACGGAGGGGCCGGCGATGCCCGGCGCGAAGGCGAAGTTGCCGTTCGAGGATCTGGGCGAATTGCTGGCGCTGGTGGAGCGCCTGGGCAACATCCCGCCGAGCCGCGTCTGTCTCGACCCGTTCCCCGGTACCGCGACCGAGCGCGACCTGCTCCGCAAACACGGCCGGCCGCACAAGCTGTACGAACTGGTCGAAGGTACCCTCGTGGAGAAGCCGAGGGGACACGTCGAATCGATCGCCGCGGCCAAGCTGATCGTTCGTCTCGGCGGCTTCATCGAACAACACCAGCTCGGCTATTTCTCCGGCGCGGACGACCTGATCCGGTTAATGCCGAAGGTGGTGCGCGGGCCGGACGTCGGCTTTACCTCGTGGAGCCAGCGGCCCGAGCGTACCGCGGACACCGACGCGATCAGCGATGTGATCCCGAGCCTCGTTGTCGAGGTGCTGAGTATGGGGAACGCCCGTGGCGAGATCGCCAAGAAGCTGAAGGACGACTTCTTCGCCGGCGTCCAACTCGCGTGGGTGATCGACCCGAAGACGCGCACCGCCGAGGCGTACACCGCGCCGGACGAAAAGGAGGCGATCCCGGCCGACGGCTCGCTCGACGGCGGCGACGTGCTGCCCGACTTCAGCCTGCCGCTCGCGACACTGTTCGCCGGCCTGCCGGCCCCGGTCGCCAAAAAGCCGAAGAGCAAAAAGAAGAAGTGAGGACGCCGGTCCGCGGGTACTCCGGCTCAGGTCCATCGGCTCTCGGCCCACCGGGCCGGGGCGCGGACACGAGGCACGTTCACACCGCGCCGCCGGGGACGTTCCCGATTCCGCCCCGGCCGGCTGAAGCGGGCGAAGCCGCACGGGCCGGGATGCGTCGCCCCGAAGGCGTGAACGTGAGTTCTCGGTCGAACCGCCGGCGTCAGTCGGGTTGTCTCGAAGAACCCGGGGCACACGCTTGAAGGCCCGTCCGAACCGTACGGGTGGGCCTGCGCCGGCGGAAGCCGGCCCCGACCTACTTCTCCAACACCAGATCGACCACCCAGCACCCGCGCACGTGCGGGCCGACTCCGCGACAGTGGGAAAGCACCTCGTCGGAGTCGCACCCGGCATCTTGAAGGGCGTCGGCGAGGATCGGCATCGCGCTAAACTCACGCGACTCGTACATCTGCTTCGCGAGAGCAATCGCGGTATCGGTGCGCCACGCCGGGGAGAAGGTGACGGGGCGAAACGGGTTCCCGAAGATGTCGCGGAGCAAAGTGAGTTGTGCTCGGTGTTCGGCCGCAACGGCCTGCCAATCGTCTTCGGTGTTATCTCTCTGGGCTGCGGCGAGCGCGGCGTAACTCAGCGAGAACTGTAAAGTACCGCTACTGGCGTGCTTGGAAGTCGCGAGTTCGACTGCTTGAACCAGCCGACCGCGATCCTCCCGCGACAGTTTTCCGGTTCGTAACTCTCCCTTCTTGGCCTTCCCATCGACGTAGAGTTCCGCGACCAACAGGCCATCGAGAGCGGACCGCGAGAGTTGGTCGCTGAATCGGCGACAGCACGCGCACGCGAGGAGCCGCAATTTTCGGTGTGTGGCCAGTTGGCCCAATTCACAAAACATCGCATGCATTGACTGTTCAGCGAGCCATTCTTCCTCGGTCATGGCTTCACCTACTCGTCGCGGCCTTGAAAGTAGTAGGCACACTCCGTGTGCCGTCGCTTCGACGCGCAGAACAGTAATGACACTCCGCCGTTGCTTCACACAACTTCTCCGCGACGGCACACGGAGTGTGCCTACTACTTTATGCCGTGCTCTGCACGAAGTTCGCCGCCCGCGCGGCGGTCAGCCCGGCTTGCTCCACGCAGTCGGCCATCGAGACGCCGCGGAAGGAGTTGCCCGTCAGGAACAGGCCGGGGTGCGATGCGGCGAGCGCGTCGATGCGGGCCACGCGGTCGAGGTGACCGATCACGTACTGCGGGATCGCGTTCGGCCAGCGGACGATCCGCCGGAACACCGGTTCGCCCGTCACGCCCATTGCGAGCTGGATCTCCTCGTGAACCGCCTTCGCCAGGCGGTCGTCGGGCCATTCGACCTGCTCGGCGCGGTGGACGCCGCCGCACAGCGCCCGCCACAGCACGAACCCCTGCGGGGCGCGGTCCGGGAAGATCGACGAGCACCACTGCACGCCCAGCACGTCGCGCCGCGTGTTCTGCGGGGCGATGTAGCCGAACCCATCGACCGACCGGGGGCAGTGCTGCTCACGGTAGCCCAGGGCCACCACCGCGATGCGGTTGTACGGGATCGCGGCGAGTTCGTCGGCGAGTGGGGGGTTGAGTTCCTGGACGATCGCGGCCTGCTCGTTCGCCGGGCACGCCAGCACCACCGCGTCCGCGGACCACGCCTTGCCGTTCTCGCCGTACACCTTCCACGCGGACACGCTCGCGGCTTCCGACAGGCTCACCGCCGTCGCGCCGCACTTCACCGCGGGGCCGAGCCGCGCCGCGAGCGCGTCCGTCAGCACCTGAAGCCCCTCGCGGAACGACCACATCCGCATCGGCCCGGGCGCCGGCTCGCCGCGCTCCCGCGCCTCCTGCTTCCGCTGCTTGGCGGCCCGCCGGAATCCGCGCACGACGCTCCCGGCCTCGCGCTCCATCTGCGGCAGCCGTGGGAACGTGGCCTGAACGCTCAACAGCGCCGGGTCGCCGCCGTGAATCCCCGTCACGAGCGCGTCGGCGAACACGTCCGCGGCCTCCTTGCCGGCCCGGCG
>CAZBXY010000016.1:0-49077 GCA_964495365.1 uncultured Frigoriglobus sp.
GGTCTACGCCAAACAGGATGGACAGGAAACACCCAATAACTGACATGAGCCACCCTATCAAGTTCCAGGTTCCAGAGTTGCAGAGTTTCACGTTCCAAGTCGAGAACCCGAACCGCGAACCGCTTCTGTCTTCAACTTGGAACTCTGGAACCTGGAACTACGGAAGGCCGAGTTGGCGGGCGATCCCGCGGAGCAGTTCGCGGTCCGACTCGGGGCGACTCGGGCTGCGGGGGTGGGTGGCGTCGCACCCGATCCACCCGCGGAGTTTCAGGAACATGGCGGCGGCGTGCTTGTACGCCGGCACCGGGTCGCGGAACGCCAGGAACCCCAGGTACTGCAACACGTCGTTCAATTCGTAGAACCGCGGGTCGCCGGCGTGCCAGTAGGCGTCGCGTTGGGCGAACAGGTCCGGGGCGAAGGTACTCAGCCCCAGCAGGTAGTCGCTCCCGTACATCACCATGTCGATGGCGAGGTCGTTCCCGGTGAACACCTTGAAGTCCGGGCGCTCCGCGTCGCGCACCGCCAGGCGCTGCCATTCCAATTCCCGTCGCAATGACGAGTGTTTGGCCCCGACGCACTTCTTCAGACGAATCAACGCGCGAAACGTTTCGAGCGCGTAGATTTTACCAAACGGGGCAAACATCGTTCCCAGTTCGAACCCGATAAAGGAATCGCACTCGCGTCCGATCGTTTCGTAAGCCGCGATCAGTTCCGCGTCCGGCAACTCGGTCAGCCCGAAACTCTGCACGATCACCGGCGTTCCGCCGGCGCGCACGATCGCCCCGACCTCCCGCCGGTACCCCTCAGTATCGAATCTCGCGCCGGGCGCATCACCGACAAACGCTCCTGCGACGAACGATTTTCCACCCAGGGCCGCACGAGTTGCGCTCAGGACCGCAATTTTTTGCTCCGGCGCGAGAAGATTTCCGTACCCGGTGTCCATATTCACGGCCGGCGTGAGTCCCGCTTCGGCCGTCCGAACGCAGTGCGCGGCGAATCCGGTCCAGTCGATGTCGCCCGATTCGGTAAACGGTAGCAGGATGGCCGAGATGCCGGTAATTTCGCGCCGGGGACGAATCATCGCGAGCGGGTCGATGGCGGGAGCGGTCATTGGAATCTCCTGGGGCGACCAGCCGAGCACTGTTAAGATACGCGGTCTTCCTCCGTCCCCGGTACTTCGATGCTCCGTCTTTTGTTTTCTCTCACCCTCATACTCGCAGTCACACTCTCCGCCGAAGGCGGAGACTGGCCTCAGTGGCGCGGACCGACGCGCGACGGCCACGCGCACGGCGCACGGTTGCCCGCGAAGTGGCCGGAACAGCCCCCAGAGCCGGTGTGGCGCGCGAAAATCGGCGAGGGCTACTCCGGGGCCGCGGTCGCGGGCGGAAGGGTGTTCGCGCTGGCCCGCGACGACAAGAAAGCCATCGAGATCGCGTATTGCTTCGACCTGGCGAACGGAAAGCGGCTCTGGGAGCTGTGTTACGACGCGCCGTTCAAGGCGCCGGACCCGACCGCCGGGCGCGGGCCGAACGCCACCCCCACCACCGACGGCGACCGCGTGTACTTCTTCGGCCTCGGCGGAATGCTGACGTGTGTGGAGATCGCCAGCGGCAAGGTGCTGTGGCAGCGAGACTGCCTGAAAGAGTATTGGGACGTGCCGAATAACGCCGACGGCGATAACCCGTGGTTCCCGCCGTGCGGTGCGAGTGCCTCGCCGCTCGTCGATGGCAATACGGTCATCGTCCCGATCGGCGGGAAGAAGGCCGGCGCGGTCACCGGCTTCGACCGCGCGACCGGCAAGTTGCTCTGGAAGGCGCTGGACGACCGCAGCAGTTACGCCTCGCCGATCATCGCCGCGCCGGGCGGCGTGAAGCAGATCGTCGCGTTCACCGGGTTGCGAATGGTCGGCCTTCGCCACTCCGACCGCGAACTGCTGTGGGAGCAGCCGTTCAAGGCTCGCTTCGAGCAGACCATTATCGGCCCGGTGGTGTGGAAGGATCGCGTGGTGATCGGCGGCGAACAGCGCGCCACGTTCGCCCTGAAACTCACCCGCGACGGCGACAAAATCAAGACCGAGCAAGTGTGGAAGAGTGACGACCTGAAGATGTACCTGACGACCCCGGTTGTGCTGGGCGATCACCTGATCGGCTACGACCACCGTAGCGGGAAGCTCACGTGCCTGTCACTCGAAGACGGCTCGACCGCGTGGACCTCGCCGGCGTTCGGCGTCAAACACCTGTCGTTCGTCGCCGCGGGCAACACGCTTTTGGTTCTGACGCTCGACGGTAACCTGATCGTGGCGAAGGTCTCGGCGAAGGAGTACGAGCAACTGACGAAGTGGAAGGTGAGTGAGAAGGGTACGTGGGCACACCTCGCGGTCGCCGGGAACCGGTTGCTCGTAAAGGGACCGGAAGAGTTGCTGTGTTACGAATTGAGATGACTTCTGTACCCCGAAGGGGTTGCATATCAAAGCCCAGGGTCAGGTTTCCCAGGGTGGCGCTGCGCTGACCCTGGGCTGAGATATACAACCCCTTCGGGGTAAAGAATGAATGCCGAAGGAACACGCACTATGCCAACCTACGCCTGCACCCTCTCCGATGTGCGCGCGGCGGCCGACCGCATTCGCGGGATCGTTCACCGCACGCCGGTGATGACCTCCGATACGCTCGACCGGCTCAGCGGACGCAAACTCTACTTCAAGTGTGAGAACCTCCAGAAGGTCGGCGCGTTCAAGTACCGCGGCGCGACCAACGCGGTGCTGCGGCTCTCGGACAGCGAAGCCGAGCGCGGCGTTGTGACGCACTCCAGCGGTAACCACGCGCAGGCACTCGCGCTGGCGGCGCGTGTGCGTGGCGTCCCGGCGTACATCGTGATGCCCAAAACCGCGCCCCTGGTGAAGAAGGCCGCGGTCGAGGGCTACGGCGGGCAAATCACCCTCTGCGAGCCGAACCTCGCCGACCGCGAGCGGTGCGCCAACGAACTGGTCGCGCGCACCGGCGCGACGCTGATCCCGCCGTTCGACCACGCCGATGTGATCGCCGGTCAGGGCACCGCGGCGCTGGAGCTGCTCGAAGACGTTCCCGACCTCGACGCGATCATCACTCCTGTCGGCGGCGGTGGCTTGCTCGCCGGCTGTACGATCGCGGCGCAGGGCGTCAAGCCGGGCATCCGCGTGTTCGGCGCGGAACCACTCGGCGCTGATGATGCGGCCCGCTCGAAGGCCGCCGGCGAGTGGCAGCCCCAAACCCAACCCAACACGATAGCCGATGGCCTGCTCACAAGTACAGGTCAGTTGACGTGGCCGGTGATTCGCGATCTGGTGTGGTGCGTCTTCACGGTGACCGACGACGAGATCCGCGCCGCGATGCGCCTGGTGTGGGAGCGGATGAAGCTGATCGTGGAGCCGAGCGGCGCGGTGGGCGCGGCGGTCGCGCTGAAGGACGAGTTCAAAGTGCTGTTGGGAATGCGAAAGGTCGGCATCGTGTTCAGCGGCGGGAACGTGAGCCTGGACAAGCTGTATTGGTGATGTTCTTGGCGAGCGGGGGCTTACGCTCCCAGTTCTCTCCGTTGTCTAACACGCGCACCCGAAGCCGCTCTTTTCTTCGATGTCCGGCGGGAGCGGGACGCCCGTCACGACGGACCAGTTCTTCCAGAACTCGCCGGGATTGTCCCGGAGCGCGTCGCACATGGTCATGTTGTTCCCGCACGAGAACCCGTACCATTCGTCCGCGCGCTCGACGGCCTCCCGCCCGCGTTCGATCAGCTCCGCGTAGGGAATGGGCATCTCGTAAGCGTCCTCATCGTCGTCGGACGGGTTGTTCGCCGCGCAGAACTTGACGAGCCATTCCTTCGCGGCCGGCCACTTGCGCTGCCGGTCGGCCTCCTCGTGTTCGCCGCGGTCGTCCAGCCAGTCGGCGTAGACGAGGCGCGTTGTGGTGTCGTCCTCGTTCTCGGCCAGCAGCTTGAGGAACCCGTCGCGCTCGTTCACTTCACCTTCTCCTTGACGGTTGCAGCAACGGCTGCGAACGCCGGATGGGTCCAGATGTGCCGGAGGCTGGTAACCGTGTTGGGGTAGAGGAACAGCCAGAACCGTTGACCGGGTTCGACCTCCTCCGCGAGGAACGGATCGACGATCCCGATATTGCGGTCGCACAGGCCGACCAGTTCGAGGTTCCCTTCCTGAACCAACCCGACGTGTTGGCCGGGCGCGAGCCGTTCGCCGGCGGTGACCGGGGCGACGGCGATATGAATGGCGTCGCGTCGCCGGTCGCCGTCCTCGATCAGCCGCCCGAGCCGCGGTCCCTGTTCCATATGCCTCTCCTCGACTGGCCCCACACGAACGGTATCACGTCGCGCGAGCGGTCGCAAGGAGTCACTACTTCTTCCAGTAGCCCGGCAAATCCGGCAGCGTGTCGCGCAGGATCTCCAGGATCGCGGTGCGGTCGGTCGCGGACAGGTGTGCGAAGGTCTCCGACGTGTCCTTGCCCGTCAGCACCTCGTGGAGGCGCTTCAGGGTGTGGGCCTTCACTTCGGGAGGCAGTGCCGCGAAGCCCTTCGAATAGATGAGATAGCTGCACGGGTACTTGAACAGCCGCGTCTTCAGGTCGAACTGCCTCAGCGATCGCCCCTGCTTGTCGAACGGACCGCGGGCCGCGAACTCCCTCGCGAACTCCGACGATCCGGCTACCGACCCCTCCAGTTTGACTTCGCCGCAGAACAGCAGGTACCGCGCGAGCGCCTCGCCGGCGGATTCGATCCGCCGCGTCGTGCTCTCCCACTTGTGATCGGCGGGTTCGCCGAGTTCCTTGTTCAGCGTCGTCTGGTAGTGCAGGGCTTGCTTCGTGCCGATGAGAGCCTGCGCAATGCGGTTGTGGGCTTGAGTCTGGTGCTCGAACACCATCAGCGCGACGAGGTCGCTGTGCGGGGTGAGGTAGTTCGCGACCGTGAACCGCGAACGCAGTTCCGTCACATTCTGGCCGTCCGCGTTCCCTTCGGCTTCGAGATTCTTCGCGTTCTGCACCACCCAGTTGCCCATGTGAAGCTGCTTGCCGTGCGTGCCCGTCACGTACCAGCCGCCCCACCGCTCCGCAAACGGGCTGGAATGATCCGTGCGGAACGTCCCGGCGTTGAGAATCGGCATCCCGTAACGATCGGTGAACACCGAGCGCACGAGGTGCCCCGGGGTACCGCCGGTGGCGCCGGAAACGTGACACGAGGTGCAGTTGTCGGTCTGGCGGTCGAACCGCGGCTTATCGTCGGGCGCCTGGTCCAGCGTGTAGAACGCGGTGCCGATGTTCGTATCGACCGCGGAGAACTCCAGCACGTCGCCGCGGAGGCAGAACCCGACGTACACGTCGTCGTTGAAGTAGAGCGCCCGCGGCGTCTTGGGCGTGATGCGGTCGCGCTGGAAGCTCGTTTTGGAGAAGACGAGGACTTGCGACGACCGCGGAACGTTCAGTTCCTTGAGGATCGACGGCAGGTAGCCGTGATCGTCCACGAACGCAAGCTTCGCCTGCCCCGCGCGGATGCGCTTCTGAAGATCGGCAACGACGTTCTCCGTCTGCGCGGTTTTGTAGTTGATGGGCGGCCGGTCGAGGTCATCGAACTGCGCGACCGCCGGCGACGCGACGACACACGCTGCGACGAGAGAGAGGCAGAAGCGGGTCATGGCCGATCTCGGAAGCAGAGGAGAGCGAGCGGCGGGAGGGCGATTCGGCGGGTAAGGGAAGTGTAGCGGAGAAAAGTGGATAGACAAGTCCGATTTTGCGGTTACTGCGACGCGAAGATGCCGCGCGCAGAGGAATTTCCGCGGGCGTAATCCCAAAGGAACGCCGGGATTTGCTCCCGTCGAAGCGACTCGCCGTGTTGCACAATCACGTCGAAGTTGCCCTTGCGCCAAGGCCACGGTTCGACTCGTTCGACCCCAACGATGATGTTGTCGGCCTCGTACCACTCCCCGTTTCTAAGTGTCACATGAGTTGGAAAGGTATGGCTCAGGTCGCGGGTCAAGTCAGCTACTTGCTCAACGTCGGCATAAAAACCGCCGACACCGCGAGTGAATCTGAGAACGAGAGCGAACGCGAACGCGCTCACTGTGTCGGCACATGTTGTATCGGAGGGTGTGAATTCAAATCTGTGGTTCGCGTTGAGGGTTTCCCAGTAGGTGTACACCGGCGGGTCGTCGTGGGTGAAATCCGCGAAGCGAACTCCCTCGTCCGAATCCAATGCCCTGTCGTCATCCGAATGTCTCGTCCGTTGGAGTGAAGCCGCTGCTTGGCAGGGAACTGCCAGTACCTCACACAGCATCCAGAATTCGCGGTCACGATCAGGAATCGGTCCCACATCACGCGCGAACGCGATCCACTCGCGCACCGATGGCGGTAACGTCCTCCCCAACCGCGCCTCGGCTTCGGCGATCTCCTTCTGTCGGCCGCCGATGTCGGGCATCGGGACTTGGTGCCAGCGTTCGGTGAACTCGCGGATCAGGCGCCAGCGTTCGCGCCAGCCGTCGGGGATGCCGTGACGGAACACCGGCTCGCACTCCGTCCCGTAACGCATCTGCCCGCACCACTCCGCACCCACCTGCGCGCGGAGGACGTTGCGTCGCGGCTTCAGTTCCCAGAAGCGATCCGAGAACACCGGCAGTTCGCGCATCTCCTCTTCGACGCGGATCAATTCGCCGTGTGGCTGAGATTGCTCGTCGAGCCAGTCGGCGTAGACGAGGCGCAGCGTGCGGTCGGCGGGGTTTGCCGCGACCGCGGTCAGGAAATCGGCGTCGGTGTGGAGCATGGCGAGTGCTCGTCTTTTGTCTTCGTGGCACAGGCTTTCTAGCCTGTGTATGGTCTTCAGCGGTCGCGAGCGAAGCGAGTGACCGCTCACGGCATCTGGTTCGGGTCGGCCCCTCCTTCCAGTCGGGACCGATGGGGAAGCACAGGCTAGAAAGCCTGTGCCACGAAGAACCAGAGCATCCGACACCGTCGGAGCCAGGGTCACGCCGGCTGCTTCTCGGGATGCAAATACACGAAGCTCTTGCCCAACCTCCCGCCGTAGTTGCCCGCGGAGATCGTCAGCAGTCCGTCTACGTCCTTCGCGGCGGCGATCGCGGCTTGCGTGGCTTTCACGATCGTCGGCAGGTCGCTGCCGTTGATGATGATCTCCTGCACGCTCGTGACACCCTCCGGCAGTCGAGACGTGACGCCCTCCTTGCCGCGAAGGGTCGGGCAATACTCCGCATAAGTACTCGCGATGCTGAACTTGTAGCGGCTGCCGGCCTTCGAGCCGCTACTCGCCACGCCACCGGGGAAGGGGAGTATCACGCCCGGCACCTCGCTCGCCGCGGCGGCGGCTTTGGTCGCGGCTTCGAGCGCGGCGTCGGCCGTTGCGCCGAAGAACCACAGGTTGCCGCCCATCAGCCCGTCCGCGAAGCCGATCCGGCGCTCGCACATGAACTCGCCGCTGAGGATCGGCACCACGTAACACTTGCGGCCGAAGCGCTCGGCCTTGAACTGGTGCCCGTCGCCGAAGTACGCGAGCTTGCGACCCAGCGGGAACCATTTTCCTCCCTGAACCGGCGGCTTCGTGCTCGCGTACCAGCTCCCGCTCGCGTCTAGCACGTTGAACGCCGCGGTCGTGGGGCACGTCATCACGTTCTGCGACACGCGCACCAGCACCGAGCGTTCGAGCCGCTGCTCGCGGTCCTTGTGGAACCGCGGGACGTGGAATTGCACGACCGCGCCGGGCCGGCCGTCGATCGAATCGTATTGCGAGATGTAGTGATCGAGTCCGGCTTCGCAGTCGCAGAGGATGGTGCTGCTCGCGTTGCCGGTCGCGGCCTGCACCGCCTTGTCGAGCCAGTAACGGTCGCGCGCGGTGATGAGGACGCTGGCGTAGATGCTGCGGAACGCCTCCGCGTAGGTGTCATCGATGGTGGCCGGCATCGCGGACCTCAGGAACAGCGAAAAGGGAATGCGAATAGTGTCGGCACGCGGGCCGCGAAAGGGAGAGGTGAGCGAATCGCCTAGTTCGCGTGCAATTACGAGGGTCAATTGCACAATTTATGGGCATTTGCGACTGAAACAATTCTCGCGAAAAACGCGGTGCTGTATTCAGAAGCCTGAAAACTGAGCAGTTGCGACGATTTCGGGCACCCACGACCTGAATTGGCACGCGACTCGCATTTACCTCAATCGGCGAGAGCCTAAAATTACACGGTTGGCTGGCGGAGGGAGAGGCCGTCAGTCAACCGTGTAATTGTTTTTACCCTCACATTTGCAGCATCAGAACGAGCATTCCCGCGGCCATCGCGATCATCAGCCCGTCCTCGATCAGCGTCACCTTCGACATCGGCAAGTTGAACACCGTGCCCAGACAGGCGCACGGAATCTTTCGCTTCGCCGCCAGTGCCTTCATTACACCCACCGCGCTGATGCTCATCACCACCAGGGTCACGGCGTTGGTGGTGAGCGGGGCGAACGCGGTCAGGTACGCGACGCCCAGCCCCAGCTCGATGAACGGATACACATAACCGTATGCCGGCCACTTCGCCGCGACCACGTCGTAACTCTGGTAGGCATCGGCGAACGCCCGCACGTCGAGCAGTTTGAAGAACGAGAACACGAGGAAGAACCCGGCCATGAACCGGCCCATCGCCCGCATCGGGTCGAAGCCGCCGGCGGCGACTTCCATCGCGGCGGTGAGGCCGACGAGGTAGACCAGCACGAGCAAGAGCGGGAAGTACGAGGTCGGCTTCTCCGCCGGCGGTGCGACCGGCTTCTCCTCGCGCAGTTCGCCGAGCACGTGGTAGCCCGCGGGGCGGATGAGCGAATCGACGCGCTCCGCGGTGATCCCGTCGCCCTCGACGGTCAGCACCTTGTTCGGGCTGGCGACATCGGCGCTCCAGCGAACGACGCCCGGCGCCGCGTCGAGCAGCGGACGAACGCTCTCCACGCACGCCCCGCACCGCAGGTCGGTTTTGTATTGGTGAGCGGTCATGGCCGTACCTCTGGACAGATTCATCCTATTTGAGAGTACCAGCGGCTCGGCGGATTCTTAACAAGCCGAGCAACCAACTCACCTTCTGTTTGTCTTTCCGCTGTGTCTAGAATACCAACATGAAACTCAGTTCCGCTCTCGCAGCGCTCGCCGCCAACCCCTTCGCACCGACCGACCTGGCCCGTGTCGCTCTGCTCATCGCACGCGATGCGTACAGTCAGATGAACCCGCGCGCGTACCTGCGCCGGATCGAGCGGCTCGCCGACCAACTGCGCCCGCGGCTGAAGGGGTCGCTCGCCGCCCGCACCGCGGAGCTGTCCACGTTCCTGTTCGAGGATTGCGGGTTCGCCGGCAACACCGGGCGCTACTACGACCCGCGCAACAGTTACCTGAACAAGGTACTCGACCGACAGGTCGGGTTGCCGATCACGCTTACGGTGCTGGCGGTCGCGGTGGGCACGCGGGCCGGGCTGAACGTGGTCGGGGTCGGGCTGCCCGGGCACTTCATCGCGAAGGCGATCGACGGGGACGACGAGGTGCTGTTCGACCCGTTCAACGGCGGGCAGTTTCTCGATGTCGAAGCGTGCGAGGCGCTGGTGGGCGGCGTGACCGGCAGGCCGTTCGAGGCCACGCCCGAATCGCTCGCGGCCACACCGCCCGGCGCGATCGTCGCGCGGATGCTCCAGAACCTGAAGACCGCGTACCTCGCCGACCGCTCGTACAGCCGCGCCGCGCGGGTGACGTGCCGGCTGGCGCAGCTCGTCCCGGACGACGCCTCGCAGCGCCGCGACATCGGCGTGTTGCTGATGCAGGCCGACCAGCCCGGCCGCGCGATCGACCACCTGCGCCAGTACCTGCGGGCCGCCCCGGACGCCGACGACGCCTCCGACGTGCGGAAGTTTCTCTCCAAAGCGCTCACCGAAGTCTCGCGGTGGAATTAGAAGAGGGATTCACCGCAGAGACCGCGGAGAGACAGCCAAAGAAAGAGTTGTTCTTTGCTTTGTTCTCCTCTGCGTTCTCTGCGTTCTCCGCGGTGAATCTGCTTTTCTAAATACTTCGCGACGCGCACACCCCGCGGCGCACACTAACCGGGTATACTGCTGACCCGGAGGGTTCGCCATGTCGCGTTCCGCCGCCGCGCTTTGCCGCATCGCCACTGCTGCCCCAATTCCCGCGCCCACACCGGACGCGCAGCTCCTGCGCGCGTTCCTCGCCTCCGGTACGGACGACGCGTTCACCGAACTCGTCCGCCGGCACGGGCCGATGGTCCTCGCCGCGTGCCGCCGCGTCCTCTCCGACACCCACGACGCCGAAGACACTGAAGTTACCGAAGAATAGAATAACCCTACTGATCACCGACCGAGACACAAGAGGGGCAACCATGAACGAACGCTACTGGCTATTCAACACCGACGAGACGGAACAGGAAGGCGAAGGCGCTCACTGGGACATGCTCGACCTGAGCGTGATTGCCGCTTGGGGTCACTGCCGAGGTACGGGAGCGAGGCGAACCCTAGACAAGCCCGCAGAAGGCGAAACCGTCTTCTTCTTCCTAGCTGGACACGGGATCATTGCGAGTGGGGAAGTAACGGGGCGTGCGTTCAAGGCGACCACGATCTTCGGCCAACCGGACGAGTATCACCGCACCGTCAGCAACCTTCGGGTACTGCCCTGCCCGTTGACCGTAGCCGAGATTCGCGAGAACAGCGGCTACGATCTTCCCTGCCGCCACATCGTTTGCCGTCTGAACGACGAGGATGGCGTCCGCTTCATCGTGAACCATTTCGAGAACGTCCCCGTGGTTTAGGACCGAACCGTCACCAAGAGGAACAATCCATGCCCACAGCGGTTAGACGCCCGACGTTGGCGCAGGCGATGAAGGACTATAACCCCGAACCGGGCGAAGCCGAGATTAGGCGATTCCGCGACATGACGTTGAAGAAAGCCATCAAGAAGGCAGCCGAATCCAGAAAAGAGAACGGCCATCCCTACGAACACCAACAGAAGAACTGGAACTTCTGGCCCGATGCGATTGAAGCAGCGATACGAATACTCTCGGACGCCGAACCCCGTTTCCGCAGGTGTGCCGACTTCGACGCCATCCACGACCTCGTAAAAGAACTTCTCGAAGACGCCCGCCCCGTAACGCACGGGTTAGGGCCACTGTACTTCTACGACGTGGCGTTTCGGATCGGCGCTTGCCGTGGTGACGCCTACCTGCCGACGAAGGTGTATCTCCATGCGGGGACGCTAGAGGGAGCGAGTCGAGTCACGCCGGGCGAGCGTCTGAACGTGGGCGACATGCTGGAAGTGTCCGAACTACCCGAAACACTTCGTGGTCTGAAGCCGTGGGCGGTTGAGGATTTCTTGTGCTACTACGCCAAACGGTGCAGGCAGGGCTAGAAGAAACCGGCCGGGCGACAGAACCCCGGATCACAAGTTCGTCGAAGGGAGCACATCTCGAACGAGGTCCGCGACACGGCGGCCGTGATGCTGATCGTTCTGCGGAAGGGGAAGCCCGAGGACTTCGGTTTCATCTGGACCAAGACCGAGGCGGCGAAGCTCGTCCCGTGGGCGGACAAGCTCGGCACCGACCCGCTCGACGTGCAAATCATCGGCTTCAGCACAGAGGCCGACCGCACCGCCGCGCACAAGAAAGCAAAGGAGTGGCTCGACAAGCCGAAAGACGCGCCGAAGAAGCCGAAGTAAGCCCGCGACACCTCGAAGTTCTCTCGAAAGCGCTCGCTGAGCGGTCGGGGCGGAAATAAGATCGCCGGACGGAACGCCCACGACCCGACCGGCAGGTGCGCGATGACCGAAGACGATTACCTCCCGCCGGCGTCGGCGGGTGCCGTGTCGCTGTCCACCAGCACCGCGGCGGGCCTCGCCGGGCTGCTCATCGGCTGTACGCTGCTCGTGTCGGCGTGCGTGCTGATGGTGTTCAACGTGATCCTGTTTTCCCGCGGGCTGCGGGGCGTGCCGATCGAGCTGGCGCGGGTCGGCGGAGCCGTCGGGGTGTGCGGCGTCGCGCTGCTCGGCGCGCTGGCGGTGGTGCTCGGGTTGCGGAGTTGGTTCGGGGCTCGGCGCGGCGAGTCGAGCGCGCTGGGGATCGCGGCCACCGCCGCGAGCGCCGTCGGGCTGGTCGCGTGGCTCATCGCCGGGATCGACCTGGTGATGATACTGTTTTGAGGCGAACCCGGCGTGCCAACGCCGGGGTGGCGCTGAGGATCACCCCGGTGTTGGCACGCCGGGTTCGCCTCAAATCATCCGAACAGGAGCAGCACGTTCCACGGCGGGGTCTTTTCGAACTCGCAGCCGAGTTCGAAGTGGTCGTCGGTTTTGCGGCAACTGCGCACCAGCAGCGTGACGAACCCGACGGTGTCCGGGGCGTCCACGGCCCGCACCTGAAGGGTGCTCCCGGGCGCCACCGCGGACTGCGACGCAATTTTTAAGCCGCCGGTCGAACGATCGATCACGTAGCCGTCGCACACGCCGTTGCGGAAGGTGCTGGCGGCGAGCACGACGCGCACCGGCTGGCCCTCGCGGCGCACGGCCCCGCGGCGGTCGGCGTAGGATTGTCCGGCCGGTTCCCAGCTCAGCGCTTTTTCCCCGATCGCGGCGTTGGAACCGGCGGCCGCGAGCCGCTTCGGGCGGAACGGGCCGCGACGAAAAGCAGCGTTCAAACCGAGGAACAACAGTACCGAAACGGCCACGATCCCGCCGACCGCGACCGGCAAGTTCCCGGCGGCCCAGGTTCGGGCGTCCTCCAACATTTCCGCGAACAACATCGTTCCGCCCCCGGCCGCGCAGCAAGATATTGAACTCTAGCACGCGGGGGGCCGGTTGCAAAAGCGAGGAGTGTGAGTGTGGGTGTGAGTGTGAGGAAAGGCCGCAAAAAGGCCGTGTGAAGAGTGAAAAAGCGAAGGCCAGAGCCACATTGGGTTCTGGCCTTCGCCTTTTCACTTTGCCTTCACTGTCTTTCGCTGTATCTCACACTCACACTCGCACTCACACTCCTCGCTTGCCTTTCCTCACACTCACACCCACACCCGCACTCACGGTTTGAGCGCCCCGCTGGTGGCGCTGGCGTCGATCTTGTACTTCAGCGTGCCGGCGCTCAGTTCGGACTCGACGCGGCCGAGCTTGTCCTTCACCTGAACCTTCACGTCGCCGGTCATCTGCACCTCGCCGGTGCCGGCCAGGAACTTCAGCTCGTCGCAGGTGCCCTCGGCGCCGAACCCGACGAACCGGACCTTCCCGCGGGCGGTCACTTCCGACGGCCCAGTGCCCTTCTCCGGCGACTTGATGTCCACCTTGTCGCACGCGACCTTCAGAACGAGGTTGTCGCCGTTCTTCACCTCGAACATCGGCTCGCCCTCGCCCACGCGGAGGACGATGCGGAACTTGACCGCGTCCGCGGCCGCCGGAGCCGCCGACGGGGCCACGGCCGGCTTGCTCGGCGGAACGTCGATACCGACGGGCGTCGTCGTGGGCGCCGGCGGTACAACGCCCGGTTGGGGCGGGGGGTCGAAGGCGGGAATCATTCCGCCGACCGGAACCGTTCCGACCGACTGCGGGGTCATCGGCGCCGGTGCCGGCGGGGCCGCGGGCGGCTTGGTGGGCGTGGGGTTGAGCGGGAGCGGTTCGCCGGCTGGGCCGGTGAACTGCGGCGTGCCGGTCAGCCCGCGCCCGTCCGGGCCGGCTGCGGGAGCGAGCATCGGGGGCGTCGCCGGCGTGGTCGGCTTCGCCGCGGGCGCGGTTGGGGCCGGCAGCGGAATCAGATCGCCCGGCGCGGGCGGCGCCGGCGGGGTCGCGGGCTTCACCGGAGTGAGATCGATCGGCGCGGCCGGAACCGGCGGAGTCGGAACCGGCGGGGTCGCGGGCCTGGGCGGGTCGGCCGGCTTCGTCGCGGGCGCGCTCGGGCCGGCCGGAATCGCCGGGAGCGTACCGGCCGCGGGCGTCACGTCCGCTTTGACGGGCACGGCGTTCGGGGTGAGGTCCGGGATTGGCGGGAGCGCGTTGGCGACCGGCTTCGGCGCTTCGGGCGCCGGCGACGACCCGGCGGGCACCAGTTGCGGCGCCGCGGGCAGCGGCGGGAGGTCCGGGGCCATCGGCGCGGGCGGGGTCGCCGGCGGCCCGGCCGGCGGCAACTTGGTATCGACCTTCGCGACCGGCTCTTCGGGCGTGCGGCCCTTCGACTTATCCCACTTCGGGCACTGGCTCGCCGCGGCGGCCAGCCCGCCGATCGACACGCCCAGCACGCCGGCCATCATTTTCCAGCGGGACAACGACATGGGTGAAGCTCCTCGGATCGGCCCGGCCGCCGGGGGAAACCGCGAGCGTCCGCACTCGCGGGGCGACCGAACGCCAGACAACCGCGGCCCCATACCCGCGCCGGCTTTCCGTGTCTGCGCCACTTTCCCAGAGGTTGTGAGTGGGCAGGGAACAGTGGGCAGTGGGCAGTGGGCAGAGAAGAGAAGGCAACAGAAAACAGAGATGAGGATTAAGAGCAGGAGCAAGAGCAGGAAGAAGAGAAAGATTAAGAGTAAGAGTACGAGGAGGACGCCAGGGCATGGGCGGGGCTTGTCCTAATCTTTCTCTTGCTCTGGCTCTTAATCCTCTTCCTACTCTTACTCCTGCTCTTACTCTTAATCTCTGTCTTCTTCTGCCCACTGCCCACTGCCCACTGTTCCCTGTCCTCTGGTGCTTCATGTCACGTCCCAAGGTGTTCGTTTCCCGCCGCATCCCGGACGAGGGGCTCAACGCGATCCGCGCCGCGTGCGAGGTCGATCTGTGGCCCGACCAGCTCCCGCCGCCGGCCGACGAGCTGCTCCGCCGCGTCAAGGACTGCGACGGCCTCGTGTCGCTGCTCACCGACCGCATTGATGGGCCGCTGCTCGACGCCGCGCCGAAGCTGAAGGTGGTGAGCAACTATGCGGTGGGGTTCAACAACGTCGATGTGGCCGCTTGCACCGCCCGCGGGGTGTGCGTGGGCAACACGCCCGGTGTATTGACGGATGCAACCGCGGATATCGCCGTCACGCTGATGCTTTCTGCCGCGCGGTGCATTGGCGCCGGCGCCGCGGACGCCAAGAGCGGCAAGTGGCTGACGTGGGAACCGCTCGGCTGGCTCGGTCAGGACCTGGCCGGGCGCACGCTGGGCATCGTCGGCATGGGCCGGATCGGCTTCGCCGCCGCGAAGCGCCTGCACGGCGGTTGGGGCATGAAAGTGCTCTACACCGACCAGATTCCGAACGCGATTGCGGAGAAGGAGTTCGGCGCGAAGCGTGTGGAGTTCGACGAACTGCTCGCACAGAGCGACTTTATCTCCGCACACGTCGATCTGAACCCGACGACGAAGGGCATGTTCGGGGCCACGCAGTTCGCGAAGATGAAGCGCACCGCGGTGTTCGTGAACACCGCCCGCGGGCCGCTGGTCGATCAAACCGCGCTCGCCGCAGCGCTCCGAAGCGGGACGATCTTCGCCGCCGGCCTGGACGTGACCGACCCGGAACCGCTGCCGACGACCCACGAACTCTACCAGTTGTCTAACTGCATCATCGTTCCGCACATCGCGAGTGCGACGGTGGATACGCGGAACGCGATGGCCCGGCTGTGTGCGAACAACCTGCTCGCCGGCGTGAAGGGCGAGCCGCTACCGACCTGGGTGAACCCCGAAGTGGCCGACAAGCGGCGGAAATAGCCGCTCGCGGCTTCGCGAGTGCGGTAACACTTGTGTAACGCCGGCAATCTCTGGGGCTTGCGGTGTCGTCTTGTGGGTGTGAGTATCACCGGTGGGCAAGAGTGCCCGCCGGGCAACCCGGAGACACCCGTCATGCACCCGTTCCCCCTCTCCCGTCGTTCGTTTCTGTCCCTCACCGGCGCCGCTGGCGTCGGGGCGCTGTTCCCCGCGCTCGGTCGCGCGTGCCCGGTCCTCAACAACCCCGACCCGATGAAGGACGCCAAGGCCCTCGCGGCCGGGATCAACGCGTTCGCCCACGACCTGCACCTCCGGCTCGCGCGGGACGCGAAGGGCGACCTGTTCTTCTCCCCGTTCAGCATCGAGGCGGCGCTGGCGATGACCGCCGTCGGGGCGCGCGGCGATACGCTTGCCGAGATGCGCAAAACTCTGCACCTGCCGGCCGACCCGCACCCCGCGTTCGGCGCGCTCATCAGCCACCTGAACAACGACGGGCGCGACAAGGCGCGCGGGTACGAACTGTCGGTCGCCAACGCGATCTGGGCGCAGAAAGACTTCCCCTGGCACAAGGAATTCACCGAACTGACCCGCAAGCACTACGGCGCCGGGCTGACGGAAACGAACTTCGGCGACCCGGAAGCGGCCCGCAAGCAGATTAACGAGTGGGTCGAGAAGCAGACGAAGGAGAAGATCAAGAACCTCATCGGGCCGAACGTGCTCGATTCGCTCACGCGGATGGTGCTCGCCAACGCGATCTACTTCAAGGGCACGTGGCTCTACCAGTTCGACAAGAAGCGCACCAAGGACGCCCCGTTCACCCGCGCCGACGGCACGAAGGCCGACGTGCCGCTCATGGCGCAGACCGCGCAGTTGAACTACGGCGAGTTCACCATGTTCGTCCTCCGCGGGGGCGAGAAGGTGCAGGTGCTGGAACTGCCCTACGCGGGCAAGGAACTGTCGATGCTCATGTTCCTGCCGCCGGACGCGACCGGCGCCGCCCGACTGGCGCAGTGGCTGACCGCCGACCTGCTCGCCGGCCTCGAACTGAAATCGACCGAGGTGCAGGTGGCGCTGCCGCGGTTCAAGGTCGAGACCGAGTACAGCCTCAAGCCGGCGCTGATCGACCTGGGCATGAGGGCCGCGTTCGGCGCGGCGGATTTCACCGGGATGTCGCCGGAGGGGAAGAGGATGTTCATCTCGCACGTGCTACACAAGGCGTTCGTCGAGGTGAACGAGGAGGGTACCGAGGCCGCCGCGGCGACCGCGGTCGTCATCAAGGAACGGGCCGCGCCGCGGGTGACAGTGTTCCGCGCCGACCGGCCGTTCGTGTTCGCGATCCGCGACAACGCCACCGGCACCGCGCTGTTTACGGGACGGTACACGGGGCCGGCGTGACTGGCGAACGGCCGGTGTCAGCCGGCCGGTGAGACCTGTGCGCCTCACCTTGCTCTGTTGCTTCCACCGGCCGGCTGACACCGGCCGTTCGCCACACCGGCCGGCTGACGCCGCGCCGTTCGCCTTACGGAGGTGTTCCATGCGTTCCCTGATTCCCCTGGCGGCGGTCGCGCTCTGGGCGGCGCCGCTGGGCGCGGCCGAGACCTGCGGGCACGGCACGAAGCTCGACTTCGTCGAAAGCCCAAAAGAAGCGGCGGCGATCGCCAAGAAGGAGCAGAAACTCGTGCTCGTGCTCCACGTGTCCGGGCACTTTGAAGACCCGGGCCTGACCTGAAACAACGCCGAAGCGCTCCGTGTGGGCGCCCTGAACAACGCGGCGGTCGGTAAGTACGTGAACGAGTTCTTCGTGTCGTCGTATCAGAAGGTCGCGACCTTCAAGATCGTGGGCAACCAGAAGCAGGGCGGGAACGTCGCGGCGTACTTCTGCGCCCCGGACGGGCGCGTGCTGCACTGCGTCGCCGGCCCGGTGGACGCGCAGACGTTCTTGCGCGAGGCGAAGTGGGTCGTGGAGACGACCAAAACCTGCATGAAAGAAGCCAAGGACGACGGGGCCAAGTTCAAGACCCTGTTCCGCAAGGCGCACGCGGAGAAACTGCGCCAGGAGTTCGGCATCGTGGTGGAAGCGGTCACCTACGACCCGCCGGACCCGATGGACGCCAACGACGCGCTGACCTACCGCGACCCGACCGGGCGCCCGCTGGCGCCGAAGTTGCCCCCGCCGCCGATCGACGGCCCGGACGTGACGCTCGGGGCCAAGAAGTTCGAGGAGATGCAGAAGGCCGCCGGCGGCGCCCCGGGCAACCGCTACGCGGACTGCAAGGGCGGCGGGCGCGTGGTGGTCACCAACCAGAGCCTCGTTCACCAGATCTTGGCCGCGCATTCGATGGTCCCGATCGAGCGCGTGTACGGGACGGTGTTCGAGAACATTCTGGGCGAGAAGATCTCCACGAAACCGGTGGACGTGGTGCGGCCGTTCACCTGGGTGGACAAGGACGGCAACCGCATCAAGCGGTGAGCGAAGCGCAGAAGTTGTGGAACCGCGTGCGCCGATGACCGCAACCACTACGGTCGTTTCAGCGGCGCGGTCTCGGTCTTCCGCCCCGGAGGGGCGACCGATGTTAGCCCGGGGTGAAGCGAGTCTTCGAGCGCAACCCCGGGTACACGACGAGAAATACAACCAAGCCCCGGAGGGGCGACAGAGCCTTTTGCGAAGGTTCTGTCGCCCCTCCGGGGCTTGAGGTTTCTTCTGGCCTAGCCCAGGGTTGCGCGGGGTCTTCGACCCGCGCTCCACCTCGGGCTAACATCGGTCGCCCCTCCGGGGCTGAAGACAAACTCTGGCTCGGTGAACCCCCTTCACCAAACGAGCCCCGTTACCACTTCGACGGCCGTTCGGCCGATGCGCGACCAGTCGTACACGGCGCGGGCCAGTTCCCGCGCGCGTTCGGCCGTGCGCGTGGCCGCGGCGCGGTCCGCGAGAAGTGTCGCCGTCACTTCCGCAAATTCCGGGCGCTCCGCGAGTGCGAAATGCGCCCCCGGTTCCGCCGCGATCCCTTCGGCGCCGACCGCGGTACTCACGACCGGCAGCCCGGCTGCGAACGCCTCCAGAATCTTCAACCGTGTCCCACCGCCCGCGTCCAGCGGAACCGCAAGTACCGACGCTCGAAGGAGATACGGCTTCACGTCGGGCACACCGCCGGTCACTTCAATTCCCGGTGTGCCGTTGAGCGCGAGCAAATCCGCTGGCGGGTCGCGGCCGACGACCGTCAGCACTGCATCCGGCACCCGCGCGCGCAGCGCGGGCAACACCTCGCGCGCCAGGAACCGCGCCGCCGCGGCGTTCGGCCCCCACGACATCGTGCCCAGGAACATCACGACCGGCGGGCCAGGGCGCCCGGTCGGCAGATCGGCGAACGCGGCGCAATCGACGCCGTTCGGAACCGTATGAACCGCCTTCGCACCGAGCGTGCGGAAGTGACTCGCTTCGGTATCCGATACCGCACACAGCGCCTGACACACTCGTACCGCTCGGCGCTCGACGCGATCGAGCCGGCGCGCCTCGGAGCGCAGAAACAGGCGCTTGAGCGGGTTCGTTTGCTCCTCCGCGGTGCGCCGAACGAGTAGCGAATAGATGTTGTGCAGGTCGATGACCACGGGCACTCTCGGCGCGGCGTCGCGGTACAACAGCGCGTCGAGGTGATCGAGATACAGCACGTCCGGCGGGTTCGCGGCGAGTTCCTGCGCCCACACCGCCTGCGATTCGCGCCACGAATGCCGGCGGTACATCACATACGGCTCGATCCGCGCGGCCGCGCCGAGCAGCTGCTTCAACTCACGCCACTTCGACCGCGCCGGAACCGCCGCTGGGCGCACGTCGATGCCCGCGGCGCGCAGCGCCTCGATACCCTTCTCCGAGTCCGGCGGGACCGGGCACACGAGCCGGAAGTCGGTCGCCGCAGCCAGCGCCTTCATCAGGTGGAACGAGCGGATGTGCCCGCCGGAGTTGAGCGGCCAGGGCGGCTCGCTGGTCGCGGCCAGCACGCGCGGGCGAGTCATGCGCCACCTTCGGCGGTCGGCTCGAACCGCGGGCGGATCACTTTCGCCGGCACGCCGCCGGCGATCACGTTGTCCGGCAGCGGTTTGGTGACCACGCTCCCGGCCGCGACCACGGTCCCTTTGCCCACATCGGCCAGAACGATCGCCCCGCTGCCGATCCACGCGCCGGCGCCGATCGTGACCATCTTGCGCTCGCCGCCCTGCTCGCGAATCGGCCGGGTCGGGTCGTCGAAGTAGTGCGTCAGCCCGCCCGACGGGATCTGCACGCCCGCAGCGAGCAGCACGTCGCGTTCGAGGTGAACCAGCCCGAGGATGCACCGCGGACCGACGTAGACGTTTTCATCCAGGATCGCGCCGGGCTGCGAGAAGAACGTGCCGAACTCGACCGTCGCACTCGGGTGACACCGCGTCAGCACCCGCTGGAGGAACGCGCGCCGGAGGTACTGCCCGGTGAGGCCGGGCCAGAGCGAGAGCAACTGTGAGCGTGATTCGAGCGCCCGCCCGCGCCCGAGAACCGCCGCGTTCAGCCAGAACGACACCAGCACCGGCGCCACCGCGACCAGCGCCGCGACCCGCGCCACGGCCTTCAAGGTGCGCTTGAGTGCGGACGCTTCGCCCTCGGGCGGAACGGAGATCACCGGCGGTTCGTTCATGGTGCGGTCTTATTCTTTCGTGGCACAGGCTTTCCAGCCTGTGTCCCCTTAGCTATTCGGGCACAGGCTGGAAAGCCTGTGCCACAAGAAGCCCACTCACGACCTACCGCCCGGCCAGCCGACAATACAGCTTGTAATACTCCTCGACCGTGCGACTTAACTGGTATCGCTCCAGCGCCCGCGCGCGGCCGGCGTCCCCCAGTCGCGCCGCCAGGTCCGGGTCGCGGAACACGCGGCGGATCGCACCGGCGCAACCGGTCACGTCGCCGCGCGGGAACAACAGCCCCTCGCGGTCGGGCCGCACGATTTCGGGGTTGCCGCCCACTGCGGTGACGAGTGCCGGCAGCCCGCTGGCCATCGCCTCCAGGAGTGTCAGCGACGCGGCCTCGCTCAGCGATGTCAGTGCGAACGCATCCGCGGCGCGCATCAGGTCGGGAATATCGGTGCGGATGCCGAGGAACTTCACGCGGGCCGACACCCGCAGTTCGACCGTCAGCGCTTCCAGGTCCGCCCGAAGTGGGCCGTCGCCGACCATCAGGAGATCGACGCCCGGAAGGTCGACCGCGGCCTGTGCGAACCCGCGGATCAGCGTGGATTGATCCTTCACCGGGTGGTGCCGGGCGACATGAATCAGATACCGGCGCTCGGGATCGAGATCCGCGTCTTCCTTCGCCAGCGCCTTGTCCGCGGGCGGCCCGTACCGCTCGACCTCGATCCCGTTTTCGATGATCTCGATGCGCCCGCCGGCGAAGCCGTCGGTACGAGTCAGCCCCACGGCGCTGAAGCGGCAGCACGCGGTCACCGCGTCCGCGAGTCGGTCGAGGACGAGCCGGTTCACCGCGCGGCGCAGCGGGGAGACGCGGTCCGGGTAGTGCCGCCCGTGTTCGGTGAGGATCACCTTCGGGCGGAAGCCGCACAGCGGTTTGGCGAGCGCGGAGTAGAAGAACGGCGTGTACTGGTGCGCGTGAACCACTTCGATGTCGCGTGCGCGGATCGCGGCGGCCATGCGCCGGCTCACGCCCCAGTCGCGGCCCGGTTTGCGGCCGAAACAGACCAGATCGGCGCCCGCGGCGACGAGTTCCTCGCCGATGCGGCCCACCGCGTCGAGGCAGAAGATCGTGGGGCGGATGCGGTCACCCAGCCGGCGGATCGTCTCGCGAACGAGGACCTCGGCCCCGGCCACCTGCATCAGGTGAACCACGAACGCGACGCGGATCGGCCTCACGACGAGACCGCCACGGGGCGCGACGAGGCCGGGTACGGGTAGGGCATCGTGAGCGGCGGCAGCCCGGACGGCGACGGGGCCAGCCGCGCGGTGACTGCGCGGGTGATCGCGTGGAGCTGCACCGCCAGGAGGATCACGACGTAAGGCATCTCGAAGTGTTCGAGCGAGAGGAACGTCGCCCCGACGCAGAACACCACCAGCGCGCACTCCAGCCCGGAAGCGAGCGACCGCACGTTCCGCGAGTCCGGGTCGGTGAACCTCCGCAACGCGCGCCGCGTTTGCCACAGTCCGATAAAGACCGACACCAGCAGACCGGCGTACAGGGCCAGCGCCGGCCATCCGCTGTCCGCGGCGATCTGGAGATACTGACTGTGAATCGTCAGGTTGACCACGCTAATCGTATACGGACCCTTGCCGATGTATTGGGACGAGCAGCGGATGCCGAACCCGAATATCGGTCGGTCGTTGGCCATCTTGACCGCGACGCCCCACGTCTCCCAGCGGGCGTTGGTGTTCTCCTTGCCGATCGACGAAAACCGCTCCTCGATCTCCTTGCCGGTCGTGGCGACGACCAGCACCAGCCCGGCGAGGTACGCGGCGGTCATGAACCCCTTGTTCCGGGCCCGCACCCACATCAGGATCGCACACGGAACGAGCGCCACGATCGCGCCGCGCGAGTACGTGAGCATGACCGCGTGGCCCAGGATCGGGATCGCGGCCATGTACCCCCAGCGCCACCACCGCTGCGTGGACTCCCAGGCGAAGAACGCCAGCGGGATCGCCATCGCCAGGATGAGCGCTGCGCCGTTGTTGTCCAGCCCGCCGTACCCGCGGTGCTGGACGAGGATCTTCTGGTAGGCGAGGTAGTAGAAGTTCAGCTCGTAGGCGATGTACACCGACGCGCCGAGCATCACGAAGTAGATGATCCACAGGTCGCGCACGGTGCGGAGCACGAGCGTGGCGCAGATGAACATCACGAAGATCTTGACGTACTCGACGAAGTACGGCCACGCGACGGCCAGGTCGAGCGCGGTGAGGAAGGTGAGGCAGATCCAGGCGGTGAACCCGAGGAACAGGTAGTGGCTGCGGGTGAACTTGGGGGTGCCGTACCACGGCGGCTTGGCCGCGAGCATCGGAGTCCACACGCCGAACCGCCAGACGAGCGTGGCGACGAGCGTGCAGAGGGCCACGGGCAGCGACCAGTTGACCTCGCTGAGCCGGATGCCGAACAGCTCGACCCACTCCCAGATGAACTGCGGGCGGAGTACCGCGAACAGGTAGTACACGGCCAGCCCGTACACCGGGGACAGCGCGAACGCGCCGCCCGTCCCCAGGAGCATGGTGATCGCCATGAACACGAACTGTTTCATCGGTCGGGTCGGCTCCGGTGCGGTCCGCCGGCGGGTGAGGGCGCTTATCTTATGACCGCGGCGCGCGACGGCCCTGCTCCGCATTACGGCGGAGTGTTCTACCATCTTTCATAGCACACAAGAAAGCCGACCTGCGGCCAAAGTAGTAGGCACACGCCGTGTGCCGTGGCGGCGCGTGGCGGAATAGCAACGGCACACGGCGTGTGCCTGCTACTTTGAAGACCGGAGCTTCCCCCGTGGTCGATTCCGTCGAACTGACCGTCATCACACCGCCCGCCGGTCGCGGTCCGGTGACGACCGGCCTCCCCTGGCCCCGCGGAAAGCTCCTCGATCCTCAAAAGCTGATCCTGCGCGACAGAAGCGGCAAAGTCGTTCGACTGCAAGCGCGCGCCACCGACCGCTGGCCCGACGGCTCGGTGCGCTGGGTGCTGCTCGACTGGATCGCGGAAGCCGGCGCGGGCCCGTACCGCGTGGAGGTGGGTGAGCCGGTCGCGGTTGCGGGGCCGGAGGTCCGCGTCGGGCGACACGAGCGCACCTTCACACCCCGCGGCAAATCTCCGATTACGCAAGCGTATCCGAAGGTGGATACCGGCGCCGCGCAGTTTGAAGTCGGGTATGGGTTCCCGTTCATCCCGGCCGGCGCGGAAGGTAAAATTCCGACGTTTCTGCCCATCGAGTCGTTTTGCACTTCCGTCTATTCGAGTTCCGTCTATTCGGGCATGGAGGCCGGGCCTGGGG
Source organism: uncultured Frigoriglobus sp. (assembly GCA_964495365.1). Classification (GTDB taxonomy): domain Bacteria; phylum Planctomycetota; class Planctomycetia; order Gemmatales; family Gemmataceae; genus Gemmata. The sequence goes on from CAZBXY010000016.1 coordinate 23,686, forward strand.
AAATGACGGTCGAGGTTGAAGAGGCCGGACCGGTCCGAACGTGCTTTCGGCTGAAAGGTTATTTCTCAACGAACTACGAACCGACGACGACGCTTCTGAATTACGAAGCCCGGTTGCACTTCTTCGCCGGTTCGGCTGCGGTTCGCGTGGAACTGACGGTCCGCAACTCGCGGCGCGCCGCACACCCCGGCGGGCTGTGGGACTTGGGCGACAGCGGTTCTGTTGACATTCGCGGGATGTGGTTTCAGTTCGGCGTGCCCCACGCCGACAATCCTGCGACGGTTCATTGCTCACCCGAACTCGGCGCGCCGGCCGAAGAATGTGAGATGCCGTTCGAGTTGTACCAGGATTCGAGCGGCGGCGAGAACTGGCGAGGTAGCAACCATCTTGATCGCTCGCACGAAATTCCGCTCCAGTTCCGCGGTTATCGGTTGAGGTCAGGCGAGCAAGAGCGAACCGGGTTGCGGGCCACGCCTATTGTCACGCTGTCACAGGGTTCGGCGGTCGGCGTCGCGGTGCCGCACTTCTGGCAGAACTTTCCGAAGGCGATCAGCGTTCAACCGAACGCGCTCCTGCTCGACCTGTTCCCGCTCCAGTCGAAGGACAACCACGAACTCCAGGGCGGCGAGCAGAAAACACACACATTCGCGGTCGCGTTCGGTCCGGATGCCACGCCCGAAGCGCTGGAGTGGTTCCGCACGCCGGCGAGGGCGTTCGCGTCGCCGCGGTGGTACTGCGATAGCGGTGCGATTCCGTACCTCACGCCCAAAGCCGACGACCCCAACACCGATTACCTCAAACTGGTGGACGCGGCCATCGAAGGGCCGGATACCTTCGACGCGAAGCGCGAGCGTATCGACGAATACGGCTGGCGGCACTTCGGCGACATCTACGGCGATCACGAGGCGGTCTACCACACCGCCGGGCCGCGAGAAGCTTCGCTGACAGGCCCGGCGAGCCAGCAGCCGCAGCCGATGGTGTCGCATTACAACAACCAGTACGACGCCATCGCTGGGTTCGCGTACCAGTTCCTGCGAAGTGGAAACCTCACGTGGCTACGGCACATGGAGGAACTCGCGCAGCACGTCATCGACATCGACATCTACCACACCACGCACGACAAGTCCGCGTACAACGGCGGGCTGTTCTGGCACACCTACCACTACGCCGACGCCGACACCGGCACGCACCGCTCCTATCCGAAATCGCTTCAGCAGATGCGCGGGATGCCGGGACTCGACCCCAACAGCCCACAGGCACAGCGGTCGAAGCACCTGTACGCCCGCGGCGGCGGCCCGGCTGACGAACACAACTACACCACCGGGCTAATGCTCCATCATTTCCTCACCGGAAGCGCGCAGTCACGTGAAGCCGCAATCGGCCTGGCGCGGTGGGTGATCGACATGGACGACGGCAACAAAACCGTGTTCCGGTTCCTGAGTCGCGCCGACACGGGTCACGCGAGCCAGAGCCGCGACGGCGGCTATCACGGCCCCGGCCGCGGGTCGGGCAACTCGCTCAACGCGCTCATCGACGGCCACCGGCTCAGCGGCGATCCTGCGTTCCTCGCGAAGGCGGAGCAGCTCGTGCGCCGCTGCATTCACCCGGCCGACGACATCGCGAAGCGGAACCTACTCGATGTCGAGAACCGCTGGTTCTACACGATTTTCCTTCAGGCGCTCGGCAGGTACCTCGACCACAAGGTCGCCCGCGGCGAGTTGGACGCGACCTACGCCTACGCCCGCGCGAGCCTGCTTCACTACGCTCGCTGGATGGCCGAGAACGAGGTGCCGACGCTCTCGCGCCCGGAGATTCTGGAATACCCCAACGAGACGTGGGCGGCGCAGGACATGCGCAAGAGCGAGGTGTTCAAGTTCGCCCTAAAGCACGCGACGGGCACCGAACGGGAGAAGTTCCTGGAACGCGCCGAGTTCTTCTTCCGCGACAGCGTTTCGCGCCTGTCGGCGTTCGAGACGCGGACGCTGGCGCGCCCGGTCGTGCTGATGCTGTCGTTCGGGTACATGCACGCCCACTTCCAACAGCACCCCGACGAAACAGCGCCGCCCCCGGCGGTCGAGGTGAAGGAGTTCGGATCGCCGGCGGTGTTCGTGCCGCAAAAGGTGATTGCCAAAAAGCGCGCGAAGTTGCTCGCCGTGGGTATCGCCGCGAGCGGCGTTCTGGGCGTTGCGAGTTTGGTGGTGTGGTTGCTTCTGAAATAAGTTGGCACATTCCCAGAAATCTTCCTTGACAAATAGTAAACGTTCACTCACTATATACACTAGAACATTTATTTTGCGGCTAACTCGGCGAACACCTGTTGGGTCTCGGCCGCGAGGATCGGCCAGTCGAACTTCCCCGCGACCCACGCGCGCCCGGCTCGGCCCATGCGGTCGAGTCTGTCGCGGTCGGTTAGCAGTTCCGCCAGTGCCGCGGCCGGTTCGTCGGCGCGGTCGCACGAAACGACAGTGCCCGATTCGTTGGGCCGCAACGTCTCCGCGGTGCCGCCGGACGTGCCGGCCAGCACCGGGCGCCCGCACGCCTGCGCTTCGAGGAGCACCATGCCAAACCCTTCAACGTCCTTACCGATGGTGCGGTTCGCCAGCGCGAACACGTCGCACTGCTGGTAGCAGTGCAGCAGTTCCGCGTCCTGGATTTCGCCCATGAACTGCACGCAATCGCCGACGCCGAGCCGCGCGACGAGGTCTGCGAGATAAGCCCGGTCGGCGCCGTCGCCGATGATCGCGTAGAGCAGATCCGGGAACCGCGCGCGCAGCCGCGCGACGACCTCGATCATCGTGTCCTGGCCCTTGCGGCGCTGCAAGCGACCGACCGTGAGTACCACGCGGCGCTCGTTCCACCCAAGGCGCTTTCGCACTTCGGAATCAGGCGCCGCGGGCTGGAAGTAGCCGCAATCGACACCCGGGTGAAGCAACCGCACGCGCTCCGGCGGAACGGCCCACTCCTTCAGGAGCAGGTCGCGGGTGAAGTTCGAGTTCGCGATGATCGCGGTCGCACCGCGAAGGACGCGCCGCGTCAGCCACATCAGTTCGCGGCTGGTCGTCGCGACGTTGATGTCTTCGCCGTGCGTGTAACAACAGTACGGCACGCCGGTGAGCAGCTTCACCGCGCGCGCGACCAGCCCTTCCGAGAGCGGGCGCGCCGCGTGGATCATCGTCACGCGCTCGTGCTTCACGAGCCGGCGCACGGTGCGTGTCGTGCGCCAGTAGTGTTTGAAGCTGGTCCAGTTGCGGAGCGCGCGGTCGCGCATTTCGAGCGGCAGGCGCAGCACGCGCATGTCGTGTTCGGCATCGAACGCGGCTTGCTGCGGGTGTTCGCCGGCGGCGACGAGGTAACCCGCGCGTGGCAAGCGCCGATAGATCTCCCAGAACCAGCGGCCGCTGCCGCCGGTTTTGGGAGGAAAGATGTCGCTCAGGAGGAGTGTCGGCATGGGTGTTTCGGGTGGGTCGCTCTCTCCGAGAGCGACGGTTACGGAGTTCTGTCGCGCACGCGCGAAGCCACAGAGCGATACTCGGGGAGCAAACACCTGCTCTCGGAGAGAGCAGGCCACCCGAATCAGGCCGGCGTGCCCTTGCGCATTCGCCAGCGCTCGAAGCACCAGCCGACGAGCGGCACGAGCGGCCGCGCGCGCGCGCGCAGCGGGCCGAAGTTGCGGAACAGCGCGTCGTGGAAGCCGTCGAGTACCGCCCGCGCGCCGGCGTCGTTCCCGCGGTCGCGGCTGATGCAGTAGAAGTAGTACACGTGGCGCAGGTACTTCAGCCACAGCGCGCCGCGCCGCGGCGGGCGCCGGTAGCGGCCCGCGTGCTTCAAGAGCAGCAGAAACAAGTTCCGCGCGTCGAAGTAGCGCTGGAGCGGCTTGCCCTCGCGCTGGAACGAACTCGACCCCTTGTGCCACACGAGCGGCTCCGCGAGGATCCCGCACTTCAGGCCTGCGCGCCGCGCGCGGAGGCAGAAGTCGGACTCTTCGTGGATGAGGAAGAATCGCTCGTCGAGCAGCCCGATTTTGCGAAACACTGCGGCCGACGTGGTGAGGCAGCAGCCGTAGACGATCTCGACATCGGTGATCGCGGGCTGAATCGGCGTGCGCGCAAAGAACCCGGCGCTGCCCGGCGCGTCGAAGGCGCAGCCGTCCATCATCACCACGTCCGGTTCGTCCATCCAGTGAACGAGCGGCCCAACCACGTCGTAACCCGCGCCGAGTGCTGCGAGCAGGCGCGTGACCAGGTTCGGCGCGACGATCGTATCGTTGTTGAGGAGAATCAGGTAATCGGTCCCGCGGGCGAGCGCGTCGCGGATGCCGACGTTGTTCCCGCCGGCCCAGCCGCCGTTGACCGGGTTCTGGATCACCCGCACCCACGGATATTCGGCCGCGAACAGCGCGCCCGCCGGCGGCGTCGAGCCGTTATCGACCAGCACCACCTCCGCGTTCGGGTAGTCGAGGGCGCGGAGCGAGCGGAGGCACTTGTGCGTGTCGTCGGTGCCGTTGAAGTTGACGACGATGATCGAAACGCGCGGCGCGGTCACGATGCGGCCCCCGGCTGTTCGGCGGGGTCGGGCCGCTTCCCGAGGCGATTGGCAGCGCCGACCATTCGCCCCGCGAGCCGCCCCACCAGCCCCAGGCGGTCCGCGTCGTACATCACCCGGGCCGCTTGCAGCCACCCGCGCACTCCCAGCGCCGCGCGCGGGCCGGTGCGACTGGCGTAGGCCCGCGGGCCGATTACTGTGACGGCCGCGCGCAGCGCCTCCAACACCGCGTCCCGATCGAAGCGCCGCGCGGTCGCGTGTCCGGCTTCGAGCACGCGCCGGTAGGGGTCGCCGCCGGCCTTCGCCAGCTCGATCGCGCGGCCCACTGCGCCGATCGCAGCAACGGCGTCGCGGTCTCGCACCCAGAACCCGTTAGCCGGGGTCGCATACGGGTGCGGGAAGTTCGCGGTGCCCGGGAACCCGGCGACGAGCGCGTTACAGGTCATCGCTTCGAGCGCGGTCAGCGGGCAGCCCTCGCGATCTTGCGCGACAAAGAACACACGACTCGCGCGGAGCCGGTGGGCGACTTCGTGCTCGGGTACGCCGTCGATCTCCACCCACGGCACGTCGGGGTGCGTGCGCTGAACGCCCTCGCGCACGCGGCGCACGAGGTCCGGCATCTTTCGCGGCATGTAGCTGACCGCCAGCGCGCCCGGTGTGTGGCCCGGGTCGATGACAAACGGCGCACGGACGATCCAGTGCGGCACCAGAAAGATGCGCGACCGACACACGCCGTAGAAGCGGTGCGCGAGCGCTGCGACGTAAGGGGCGTTGGCGAACACGAACTCGATGCGCCGGCGCGCGAGCGCGCGGGGCGGCCCGAACCGGAGGGCATGGAACCCGTTCTGGTTGTTCACCGCGACGCGGCACGCCCACGAGGCGCACCGCGGGAGCGAGTCTCGCAGTCCGGCTTCCGGCAACAGGAGTACGTCGTCGGGCGCGAGTTTCTCGCCGGCGTGCTCGAACGGGAACGGCGCGGTCTCGACCGGTACGTTGTAGAGAGCGTTGTCGTCGAACGAATCCGGGCGCGTGAAGAACTGTTCGTCGCGCAGCAGGAACGTTTCGACGCCCAGCTCGCGGAGGAGGGCCGCCTGGAGCCGGAGCTGCTTGTGCCCGCCCGACGGCCGGTCGTGCGTCGGGTAGTAGTAGAAGAAGCGCATCACGGTCTCGGCGGGCGGGTCGGCGTCAACCGACGGGGGCGAGTCGGAGCCGGGTTCGCAGCCAGGCGAGTAGGTACACCTTCCAGTACCCGATGTTCCCCGGCTGAAGCCGCAGCCCGCGGCGGAACACAGCCAGCGCCCGCGCCGGCTGCCCGCCCTGCCAGAGTATCGCGTAACCCAGGTTCCAGTACAGCTCGCGGGCCACGCGCCGGTCCAGCGCCTTGGCCTCGGCCGACGAGAGTCGGCACGTTGTGTGGAGACTTTCCAGCGCGCGGATCAGCTCCTCTTGCGTGCGCACCCGCTTCTCCAGCGAGCCGCTCCCGCCCACCGAGGAGACGTGCGCCCCGTGAATCCGATAGGTCACGTGAATCGCGTCGATGTAAGCGAGCTTGAACCCGGCGTTCAGGAACATCGGCAAGAACGGCTGGTCCTCGACCCCGCGGAACGCGGGCAGCCGGACGCGGTCGAACACGCGGCGCCGAAACACCGACGCCTGGAGGTTCCCCGGCGCGCCGTGTTCGACCGCCACGCGGAGGAACCGCGGATCCTCGGCGACCCGCAGCACGCCAGCGGCCCGGGCCGGGAGCCGCAAGAACGCGCTGGGCCGCCCGTTCGGATAGAACGTGTGTGGCTCGACCACGCGCCCGGTCGCCTGGTCCACCATTGTCATCGCCGCGCACACCCAATCGACGTCCGGGTTCGCGTCCAGCCCGGCGGCACACACGGCCAGGTGGTGCGGGAACCACAAATCGTCGCTGTCGTAAAAGGCCACATACGGCGCCCGGGCGTGGTCCACGCCGGTGTTGCGCGCACCGGCCGGCCCCTGGTTCTCCTGATGCACGTACCGCACCGGGCGCGGTTCGCTGGCCGCCAGGCGCGCGACCACCTCGGCCGTGTCGTCGGTGCTGCCGTCATCGACGACGATCAGCTCCCAGTCGGCCAGCGTCTGGGCGCGGATCGCCGCGACCGCGGCCGGCAGGAACGCGGCCCGGTTGTAGCACGGCATGACGATGCTGACCGCGGGCGCGCTCACGCTTGCACTCCGAACGAAGCCCCGGCGGCGCGGGCCGCGCGGCACTCATCGAGCATCCCGCGCGCCACCGCTGCGGTGATGAGGTTGTCGATCCACGCGCGCCCGCGGAACGGGGCCAGCGCCAGTTCCTTCGCGCGGGCCACGGCGTACCGCCGGAGCAGCCACCCGGGGGCGCCGAACACGAGCCGCCCGGCGCCGGGCGGAACCTGGCGCGCCTGCGTCCGGCCCAGCCCGTGGAAGTACCGCCGCACGTACCCCGCGGTGAGCCGCTCGGCCGGAATGTAGTGCCGCACGCGCGCCGGCCCGACCCACACCCCCGGGCCGGCCGACTCGCGGACGCGGTCGATCAGCGCTGTTTCTTCTCCGGACAACATTTCGGCCCCGATCCGCCCCAACTGCGGGTCGAATCGGAAATCGCGCAGCACGGCGGTGCGGAACGCCATGTTCGCGCCGAACGGCGCCTCCCCGGGCGCGAACGGGCGCACTTCGGACCCGAACTGCCGGATCGCGAACGGCCCGCCGAGGCGCTCCAGGTGCCGGTGGACCCATCGCGGCGGCTCGACGGCAAACCACGGATCGACCGGGCCGCCGAAGTACGCCGCGCCGGGGTGGGCGCAGGCCGCCGCGACGTGGGCCGCCAGCCAGTTCGCGTCTACCAGAACGTCGTCGTCGGTCCACACGAGCAACTCGCCACGGGCGCTGTCGATCGCGCAGTTGCGGGCGTTCGACAGGCCCTGCTTCGTTTCCCGCAGGCCGCGCAGCGGGAGCGCGGAAGAGTGTTTGGCGATGACCGCGTCGGTGTCGTCGGTGCTGTTGTTGTTGACGACGAGCAGTTCCCACTCGGCGCCGGGCGGGGCGAGTCCGCGCATGTGCGCGAGGGTCCGGTCGAGCAGCGCCGCCCGGTTCCACGTGCAGATGGCGACGGTCACAATCACGCCCGCTTCTCCAACGTCGCCCGGTACAACTCCAACGTCCGTTCCGCCATGACGGCCGCGGAGAACGACTCCACGAACGCGCGCCGGGCCGCGGCCCGCGCCGCGTGCGCCGGGTCGAATCCCCCCCGGCACGCACCTTCGAGTGCGTGCGCCAGGTCATTCATATCGTCCGGCCGGACCGCGACGTTCGCCGCACACGCCGCGCCGACCTCTTCCAGCCCGCCGGCGGCGGCGTAAATCACCGGCGTCCCGGCCCGCATCGCCTCGACCGCGACCAGCCCGAACGACTCGAACCGCGACGGCGCGACCAGCCAGTGCGCCCGGCCCACGGCGCGCTCGCGGTCGGCGTCGGGAATCCGCCCCAGGTCGGCGGCGCGCCCGGGGCACGCCGCGCGGAGCTTCGCCCACGCCTCGCGCGCCGCCGGGCACCCGGCGAGGTACTCCGGGAGGCCCGGACCGACGAACCGGAACGACGCTCGCGGGTACTTCGGCAATACCGCGGCCAGCGCGCCGAGCAACAGGTCGGTGCCCTTGCGGTCCTCCGCGCGCCCGACGGTCACGAACCGCAGTTCGTCGTCGGTCGGCGCGTCAACCGGCCCGTCGGGCAGCCCCAGCGCGATCGGCCGAACGGTGCCCGCAGGTAAACCGTAGAGCGCTTCGCCCTTGCGCGCCATCGCGCGCGAGTGGGCCGCGACCGCGTGCGCCCGGCGCACGGCCCGGCGCTCCAGCTTGAACGCGACCGGGCGGCCCACGTCCGCCGCGGAGGTCGAGAGCCGGGCGACGTACACCCCGCGCGATCGGCGCGGGAGCCACGCGGCGTGGCTCGACCAGTTCGTGTACTCGATCACGTCGTACCGGTGCCCGCGGCGCTGCACGAACCGCCGGAGTACGAGCGCCGCCGCGACGGTCGGGCGCGCGGCGGTGTATGGATACACGCGCCAGGCGCCCGGGACGTTGCGCCGGAACGCCCACCGCACTGCATCTTCGACCGCGCAGCTCGCGGGCCAGCCGAGCGGGTGATCGGAACTCCGCAGGCTGAGGCTGCGCCCCCACGGGTGTTCTACGACCGGTTCTTCCGGGTGAATGTCGCACCCGACGACATCAACCGCGTGCCCGAGCCGCCCGAGCTCCGCGGCGAGTACCGCGACGTAGGTTCCGATCCCGCCGACGCGATACGGCGGCAACTCCGGGGTCACGAGGCACAGCCGCAGCGGGGCGGTCACCACGACTTCGTCCACCGGCACCGGAGATAGGTGGCGGCGTGGTGCGACTCGGGCACGCGGCCGGTGCCGAACACGTCGCCCGAAACCACGTCCAGCGCGCCGGCCGGTTCGATCGCGTCCCACAGGCCCTCGGCCTGGGCGTAAATGTTCAGGTAGTACGTCCCGGACATCAGGTTGTGCGCGGGCACCTCGGCCCGGACGCGTCCTTCCGCCGGCGGGTCGTCGAGCAGGTGCGGGCACTCGAACGTCGGCGACGCGGTCGTGACCTTGATCCCGTGCGCGTTCTCGATCACCACGCCCACGCGCAGGTCGCGCGGCTTGCGCGGCAGCCGGTAGGCCAGTTCGAACCCGAACGCGCCGTCCATCCGCGCCACGGTGCCCTCGGCCCCGTCGGCCAGGAGCGTCAGCCCGGTGAGGATCGGCGTCGCGCCGGGCGGGCGCTGCGGGTGGTGCCGAAGGTCCAGCGCCGGCCCCGTATCGGCCCGCGACGCGGCGAGGTACTGCTTCACCTGCTCGGCCGCCGGGCCGAACCCGACCCCTTGCCCCTGCCGCAGTGTGAGCGCGCGCCCGCACAGGTTTTCCACGAGCGCCAGGTTGTGACTGACCAGAAGGATCGTGCGCCCGGTGCGACTGACGGCCCGCATCTTCTCGACGCACTTCTTCTGGAACTCCGCGTCGCCGACCGCGAGCACCTCATCGACGATGAGGATTTCCGGTTCGAGGTGCGCCGCGACCGCGAACGCCAGCCGCACGTACATCCCGCTACTGTACCGTTTCACGGGCGTGTCGAGGAACTGTTCGACGCCGCTGAACGCGACGATCTCATCGAACTTGCGGGCGATCTCGCGGCGCGACATGCCGAGCAGGCTGCCGTTGAGGAACACGTTCTCGCGTCCGGTCAGTTCCGGGTGGAACCCGGTGCCGACCTCCAGCAAGCTGCCGACGCGGCCCCGCAACTCGGCGCGCCCGCCGGTCGGCTCGACGATCCGGCTGAGTACCTTCAGGAGCGTACTCTTACCGGCCCCGTTGCGGCCGATGATGCCGACCACCTCGCCGCGCGCGACCTCGAACGACACGCCCTTGAGCGCCCAGAACTCGGTGTCGCGCGCGGGCGCGCGGCGGAACACGCGCAGGGCCGACGCGAACCGCTCGGTGAGGTTCATCGCGCCGGGCGGCTGGCTGCCGAGCCGGTAGCGCTTCGTCACATTATCGACGCGAACCGCCGGGTGCATGGCACCTCAACTACTTTCAGCCCGAAGGGCTGGGACAACTTAGCCTGGGGCAACGCCCCAGGTTACGGGCGTATGGGGTTTCCAGCCTGAAGGGCTGGGACATCTTCGCTCGGTGTCGCAGCCCTTCAGGCTGCATGAAATCCAACAACTCGAACCCGGGGCGTTGCCCCGGGCTAGGTTATCTGACCCCTTCGGGGTCGAGACACCGGTTCAAATCGTGTCCGCGAAACTTCGTTCCACGCGGCGGAAGTACATCATCCCCACCGCCGCCAGCAGCAAGCCCACCGCCGACGACACGCCGAAGGCGTACCAGTCGAATGCCTCGCCCAGCGCCGCCTGGCGGAACCCCTGCACCAGCCCGTGGGCCGGGTTCAGCGGCAAAAACACTTGCACGGCCGGGTCGAGCGCTGTGGGCGGCAGGTACAGGCTCGGAGTCGCGAACATCCACAACTGGACGCCGAACGCCAACACGTATTTGAAATCGCGTTGTGAAACGATCAGCGCCGACAGCAGCACCCCGACGCCCGCCGCCGCGACCGCCAGCGACAGCACCACCAGCGGGAGCAACAGCACCGACCACCCTGGCACGACCCCGAACCCGGCCGCCATCGCGGCCAGCAGGAACGACGCGACGACCAGATCGAAGACCCCGACGCCGACCGTGGCCAGCGGGATCACCAGGCGCGGGAAGTAGATCTTCGTGACGAGCCGCTCGTTGGCGACCACGCTGCCGGCCGCGGCGTTCACCGTGTTGCCGAAGAACGTCCAGGCGACCATCCCGGCGAACACGAACAGCGGGTAGTGGGGCACCCCGTTGGCGACGCCGGCCATCTTGCCCAGGAACAGCGCGAACACGGCCATCGTTGCCAGCGGTTGAGCCACCGCCCAACCGGCGCCGAACACCGTCTGCTTGTAGCGCACCTTGATGTCGCGGAGGGCCAGAAAGAACAGCAGTTCGCGGTACCGCCAGAGTTCGCGCAGGTTCGGCAGCGCCCAGCCGGTCTGGGGTTCGAGGACGGTCAGCGGAGGTTCGGGGTGGTCGGGCGCGGGGGGTGCGGCCGACCCGCCCGCCGCCGGTCCGGCGATTTCGCTCTGCGGGCGCGGGGTCACGGCCGGGTCGGCTTCGGAACTGGTGTCGGAAACTCCCATACGTCTAACGGTAGCATACGAAGTCGGGTCCGCACCACGGCAGCGGATCCTCTTCAAGAGGCGGCCGTACGAGTCGCTCACCCCCCGCTCCCAAAACGCACGAACCCACCCGTTGCATCTTGCTCGCCGTCCGGTACGATGGGGCCACTCGGCCGCCCCATCCCTCACCGGACCGCGTCATGTCAGACGTTACCCTCAGTCGTCGCGATTTCCTCCGCACCGCGACCGCCGGCGCCGCCGGACTGGTCCTCGCGGCTCCCGCAACCGCATGCGCGCCGCTGGCGCTCGGCAAAGCGAAGAGTTGCATCTTCATCAACATGGTGGGCGGACCGGCGCACCTCGACACCTTCGACCCCAAGCCGGACGCGCCCTCCGACGTTCGCGGTCCGTTTAGCCCGATCCAGACGAAGGTGCCCGGGATCCACCTGAGCGAGTTGTTCCCGAAACTCGCGGGCCTGACCGACAAGTTCAGCCTGATTCGCTCGATGCACCACGACGCCCCGCCGGTCCACGAGTGCGGGTTCCAGCTCTTGAACACCGGGCGCCTGTTCCGCGACGGCCCCGAATGGCCGAGCGCTGGCGCGGTCGCAGGATACCTTCTCGGCCCGCGGGCGCAGGGTCCGTGGTCGGCGCCGTGGGGCGTGCTCTCGGCAGGGCCGATTAACACTGGCATTTCCGTTGGTCACGGCCAATCAGCCGGGTGGCTGGCGGACCGATTCAACGGGCGCACGAACTGGGAATACGGGAGTAGCCGGACTCCATCCGTGTTGGATATCATCACGGGCGCATTCGAAGGGGTTCTGCTCGGTTACCGGTGCCTCACGGTCAACACCTACTCCACCGTGTTCGACTCCCCCTCCTGGGACTGCCACGCGGACGGCGGATCGCTCCGCACCACCCTGAACGACATCCGCGATCTCGTCGCCCCTAACTTCGACAGCGCTCTCTCAACCCTCCTCGCGGCTCTCGATGCTCGCGGCCTCCTCGATTCGACGCTCGTGGTCGCGACGGGCGAGTTCGGGCGCACGCCGAAGCTCAACTCCAACGGCGGGCGCGACCACTGGGCCGGGTGCTGGACGGCGCTTGTCGCCGGCGGCGGGGTGAAGGGCGGGCAGGTCATCGGCGCTTCGGACGCCACCGGCACCGAACCGGCCGACCGGCCCGTTTCGCCGCAGGAACTCGTCAGCACGATCTTCCACGCGCTGGGCGTCGCGCCCGACGCGACCATTCCCGGCCCGGACGGAACCCCGGTCGCGGTGTACCCTGCGGCGCCTGTTAGCGAATTGTTCTAACCACAGAGACACAGAGACACAGAGAAAACAAAAGAAGACAGGAGAAAGACTGTGTTCAAGAAATCCTCTCTCGGCTTTGGTCTTCTCTGTGTCTCTGTGTCTCTGTGGTTAGTTCCCTCTTCATCCGGCGCGGAGCCACTACCCAACACCAAACCGCTGACGGCCGAGGGCAACCTGTCCGCCAAACAGGTGGAGGGGATGCACAAGTACCTCGACCGCGAACTCGCCGCGGCCGCGAAGAAGCGCGACGAGACGTGGAAGAAGACCGACGCCGCCAAGCACCGCGACGGCCTCAAGAAGATGCTCGGCGTCGTGGACGCGCGCGGCGCGCCGCGGATGGAGTACGTCACCGGGCCGGGCGAGCCGGCGGTCGTCGCGGAGTGCCGCGCGTTTACCGTGTTCGCAGTGCGCTGGAGCGTGGTGCCGGGCGTGGACGGCGAGGGCCTCTTGCTCGAACCGAAGGAGAAGGCGAAGGCGAACGTCGTCGCGCTGCCGGACGCGCTGTGGACGCCCGAGCAGATCGCCGGGCTGACGAAGGACGAGAAGATCGCGTTCGCGCAGCGGCTCGCCGAACACGGCTGCCGCGTCGTCGTGCCGGTGCTCATCGACCGCAACGACAACCTGTCCGCCAACCCAAAGCTCGGCCGGGCGACGAACCTCCCGCACCGCGAGTTCGTTCACCGCATGGCCTACCAGATGGGCCGCACGCTCGTCGGGTACGAGGTGCAGAAGGTACTCGCGGCCGTCGACTGGTTCCAGGCGCAGGACAAGAAACTGCCGGTCGGCGTGATCGGCGTCGGCGAGGGCGGGCGCGTCGCGCTTTACGCCGCGGCGCTCGACGACCGCGTGAAGGCGCTGCACGTCGCGTGCGCGTTCGGCCCGCGCGAGACTTCGCACGAGGAGCCGCTCGACCGCAACCTGTGGAACAACGTCCGCGCGTTCGGCGACGCGGAGGTGGCGTCGATGGTCGCCGCGGGTCCGAGGGACGTGTTGCCGCGCGTCACGATCTACCCCCGCCCGAACGTGAAAGAGAAAGTGGTCGAAGGCGCCTGGCCGGAGTGGGGCGGGCCGAACACCAAGGGCGCGAAGCAGGCCGCGCCCGGCGGCATCAAGGCGATCCCGGACGACGACACCGCCCGCGAACTCAAGCGGTACGCCGCCCTGACACCCCGCACCGGGCCGATCTTCGGCAACGTCAACGCCCTGGACAACGCCTACGGCTACCGCGACCTGCTCCACACGCTCGAAGGCGACGGGTTCGGCGCGATGGACCAGTTGCAGAACGCGGTCGCGGACCATCGCAAGGGCTTCGACCCCGCGGCGCGCCACAAGCGGCAGTTCGACCAGCTCGTCGCATTCACGCAAAGGCTGTGGCGCGATTCGGAGGCGACCCGCAAGGCGTTCTGGGCCAAAGCCGATGCCAGTTCGCCGGCGGCGTGGGAGAAGTCGTGCGAGCCGCTCCGCGAATACTTCCACACCGAGGTGATCGGCAAACTGCCCGACCCGACGATCCCTCTCAACCCGCGCACGCGACAGGTGTACGACGAGAAGACCTGGACCGGCTACGAGGTCGTGCTCGACTGCTACGAGGACGTGTTCGCCTACGGAATCCTGTTACTGCCAAAGGACTTGAAGCCGGGCGAGAAGCGGCCGGTCGTGGTGTGTCAGCACGGGTTGGAGGGCACCCCGCGACACACGATCGACGTGGAGAAGCGGCCCGTTTACAACCACTTCTCGCGCCGGCTCGTCGAACTCGGCTACATCGTCTACGCCCCGCAGAACCCGTACTACGGCCAGAACACATTCCGGCAGCTCCAGCGGAAGGCCAACCCGCTCAAGCTCTCGCTGTTCAGCTTCATCATCCGGCAGCACCAGCGCACGCTCGACTGGCTCGAAACGCTCCCGAACGTGGACCCGACGCGGATCGCGTTCTACGGCCTCAGTTACGGCGGCAAGACCGCGATGCGGGTCCCGGCGGTCGAGAAGCGGTACTGCCTGAGTATCTGCTCCGGCGACTTCAACGAGTGGATCGGCAAGAACGTATCTGTTGATCTGGACAGGAGTTACATGTGGACGCCCGAATATGAGATGTACGAGTTCGACCTCGGCAACACGTTCAACTACGCCGAGATGGCGTTCCTGATCGCCCCCCGGCCATTCATGGTCGAACGCGGGCACGACGACGGCGTCGGGATCGACGAAATGGTCGCCTACGAGTTCGCGAAGGTGCGCTACCTGTACGCCAACCGGCTGCGGCTGCCGGAGCGGACCACGATCGAGTGGTTCGTGGGCGGGCACCAGATCAACGCGAAGGAAACGTTCACGTTCCTCAAGCAGAAACTCGACTACCCGAAGTGATGTTTATCGTGGGGCACGCCTCTGGCGTGCCCCACGGGGCAACCGCGCGAACCTTTCGGCCCCGCCGGCGGTCCGTGTTGGCGGAAGGGCAAGCCGATTGGCTGACGGCACCCGTCTCGAAAACGGGCGAGGCTCACGCCCTTGGGGGTTCGATTCCCCCTCCTTCCGCTCGCAGAATAACCAGCAAATCCCTGCCAAAACGAGGCGCGGACGAATCCGGTCGGCGCGCCCGCAAGGGTCTGGAGACCGCCAACCGGTTCTGATAGAATGAGGTGAACAGTTCGTTCCGCACTCCCTCGTCGCGCGCCGCGGTTGGACTCACCAATGCTCATCACCCTGCATCACCGCACGTACCCGGTCAAAGACGCTCCGGTGGCGCTGTCCCTCGTTCCGTTCCCCGCCGGCCAGCGCCATACGTACACGGTCGGCGGGAAGGTGTACGAGGCCGTGTGCAAGGAGGTCCGGGTCATCGTTCCCGATGACGCGACGATCGACACCCTCAAGAACCTGCTCAGTTGGACCGGTGACAAGGGGCCGGTCAAGTCCACCGCGAAAGAGGTCTTCGACCTGGTTTCCGCGCGCGTCTCGGGCTTCCGCGCGGTGAAATAGGGCCGAGATCTCGAGCGCTCGACTGCGGCCGTGTGGTCGCCCGGGGGTTGATTTCTCCCGCGCGCCTGTCCACGCCCCGAGGGTTCACCGAAACTCTTGGGCCGCTTCGATTTACGGCGATCCAGAAAAATCGCCGCCGCCCCGAATCCTTTTTCCGCGACCGCCATCTACTCGGCTGTGGGGCTTGATTGGCCCGGCGGCAAGCACGGGCACCCGGGCCGCGCCCCGCCGCCCCAATTGGCGACTTTCTTTCTCAGTTGCCCGTGAACTCTGAGAGGAGGTTTTCAATGCTGCCTGCCATTCGCAACAACGGGTCCGCTCTGGTCCCGGCACCGATTGCCCGCCTGACCGGCATGTTCGATCACTTCGACCGGTTCTTCGAGAACGCGTTCGCCCCACTGGCGACCCTGCCGAACTGGTCCACGCTGCCGCTGTCGATGTGGGAAGACGGGGACACCTACCACGTCGAGATCGACGCGCCGGGCGTGACCGAGAAGGACATCGAGGTGACCGTCCGGGACGGCGAGCTGATCGTTCGCGGCGAGCGGAAGTCGGAGGAGAAGGGGAACGGGTACGACACCCGCACCTACGGCCGGTTCGAGCAGCGAGTCAGCCTGCCGACCGCGGTGGACGCGGAGAAGGTCGAGGCGAAGCTCACGAACGGGGTGCTCACCGTCTCGTGCCCCAAGAGCGAGACCGCCAAACCGCGAAAGATCGCGATCACGTCGGGCGGGCCGAAGGCCGAGTAACAGACGGCGCGGGTCGCGAAGCTCCCACGAGGGGCTTCGCGACCCGCTCGCGGTTCCGAGTCGCGGTTGCGTCGGTTCGCGCGCTTCGCTATGTCCCCAATATGGGGCGTTGGGCCGATCGTCCGGTGACGGCGTGGGTGCTGGCGGCGTGCGCGCTGGCGCTCGCGGCGGCCGGGGCGAGGCCGTTCGCCTCCGCGTGGAACGACGGCAGCCGGCTTGCGTCGGTCGAAGCGCTCGTCGAACGCGGCATGTTCTGCATCGACGGCACCACGTTTCTCGACCCCCGTGGCGCCGCGGCCTACGATCCCGACAACGCACTTCTCGCGCGCGGCACGCTCGACAAGCTCCTCATCGACGGTCACTGGTATTCGGACAAGCCGCCGCTCGTGAGCGTGCCGCTCGCCGGCGCGTACCGCGTGCTCATGGCGCTCGGACTGCCGAAGCCGAGCGAACGGCCGGACTGTTTCGCGTGGGTCATCACGGTGCTCTTGAGCGGGACGGGTTACGCGGTCGCGGTCGGGTGCCTGTGGGCGCTCGGCACGCGGGCCGGGCTACCGCCGGCGTGGCGGCTCGTGTGGCTCGCGGCGTTCGCGCTCGCGACTGTCCTCCCCGCGTACACGCGCAGCGCGAACAACCACATCGCGCAACTCGGGGCGGTCGCCGCGGTGTGCGTGCTGCTCTGCCGAATCGCCGACCGCCACGCCGCGGGCCGCACCGCGTGGGGTGCGCTCGTCGCCGCGGGGTTTGTCGCGGGGTTCGCGTACAACCTCGATTTCGGCATCGGCCCGCCCTTCGTGCTGGCGGTGCTCGCCGTTGTCGCGTTTCGCACGCGCCGGCTCACCGCCGTAGCCGCGTGCGGCGTGGCGGCCCTGCCCCTGATCTTCGCCGGCCACGCCATCAACTATGCGATCGGCGGCGACTTCCTAAAGCCGCTGAACATGCACCCGGAGTATCTCGCGTGGCCGGGCAGCCCGTTCGACACCACGATGACCGGCGTCCTCCGCCCGCGCCCCGTCGCGCAGTTCCTCTACACGCTCGACCTGCTGTTCGGGAAGAAGGGCTTCCTCACGCACAACCCGCCGCTGTTGCTCGCGGTCTTCGCCAGCGTGCTAATGTTTCGAAGCCAGTTGCGACCGCACATGGAGCCGCGACCGCACATGGAGCCGCGACCGGACATTGAGCCGCGACCGGAAGGGAGCGGGCGAGCCAGCGAAGGATCGGTGGTCGGCCCGCTCCCTTCCGGTCGCGGCTCCATTCGTGACTCCATTCGTGACTCAATGGAGACACGCTCTCACTCCGATCACCTCGAACTGCTCGCCCTGTGTGCGTGGTGCGTGGTCGGGTGGCTGATGTACGGCATCCTCTCGAAGAACCACGGCGGGGCGTGTGTGTCGGTGCGGTGGTTCGTGCCGTTCCTCGTACCGGGCTACTGGCTGCTCGCGAAACTGCTCGCCGAGCGCCCCGAGTTGCGCCGCGACTTCCTCGCGCTCGCGCTGTGGGGCGTACCGCTTTCGGCGAGCGCGTGGTTGGTCGGCCCGTGGTGGATGCGGATTGTGCCGGGCTACTGGTGGGTGTTCGGCGGCTCGCTCCTGACGTGGGCCACCGTGCGGACCTTCGCCCCGCGCGCGAAGCTCGACGCGCCGTCGCTGGCGTTACCCGCGAAGCGGGCGGCGTGACACCGCGGTGTCACTTCTTCAGGCCGGCGATCATCCACTTTGCCGCGTCGGCCGGCGACATCGGCTTGTCACCGACCGCGCGGTTGAGACCGTCCACCGCGCCCTGGCGCCACGCTACGGGGGCCTTCAAGAGCCACCCGTTCGTCGCGGAGTCGCCCGGAACGACCGCGTCGTGCGGGTAGTACGCGTAATGGGACAGTAACTCCGACCTCAAAGCGAGTTCCCCGCGCATGTAGACGGCCGCAACATCCTTTTCGAACGCGTCAGCCAAGCTCGCGAGCGCGCTGCCGTTGGGTTCGGAGATCGCGTGCGGGTTCGCGGCGTCGTGCGGCACCGCGAACTTTGCATCCGTCGGGTTCGTCTTCGCGAACGAGTCGCCCCACACCGCGACCTTCTGCTTGTCGATGCCGTCGCGGGCCTGCAACCAACGAATCACCGTCCGCAGGTCGCGCAGTTGCGAGCCGAGCACCGGTTGACCGAGGATCAGGTTCGTTTGCGAAATCGATGTACGCGAGCTGCCGCGCTCCGCGGAGGAGCCGGGCTGCGTTTCTCCGGTGCCGCGAACGTCTGGCAGGCACACCACGACCCCGGCCTTCAAAAACGCTGCGATCGCCTCGGCTCGCTCCTTCAGAAACCCGGCCTTGCCGCCCTGTGCCACCATCACGACGACCGGCAGTTTTCCCTTCGCGTCCTTCGGCATGACGAGCAACAGCGGGACGACAATTCCCGGTTCAACTTCGAGCGCGAACCGCGCGAGTGTGCTCCCTGGAACCTCTTCGACCTTCCCCTCGGTTACTTTCGGGTTCGCAGCCGACTCGATGTTCCCGAGCAGCGCGGCCCACGCCTTTCGCTCGCGTTCAAACGTCTCATCCTCCGTCCGTCCGGTGTGTTGCTTGACCCACGCAGCTTCACGCTGGCACGCCAGTTCGAAGACGACCTCGCCCAACTTCTTCGGCTTCAATTCTTTCTTCGCCTCCTCGGTCCAGCACAGCAGCTCCTCGGTCGGGCGGCGCTTGCTGTACTCCTCCGGTACCGGCATCCCGAACCACTCCTTCAGCGCCGGGTAAATGCCCTTGCGGTGAACCGCGCCGATGTGCGTGCAGTGCGTGTTGTCCGGCCCGCCCGGTCCCGTCACCTTCCCCTTGCCGTGGATCGAGACGAGTTTGTCCTTCGCGTCGTAGAAGTCATAAATCTTCTGCAACCGCGGCCACGCGGGGTCGGTTTTCGCGTCCCAGGCGAACTCGTGAGCGTAAATCACCGGGCGCGGGGCGACACTGCCCACGATCACGAAGTGCGCGAAGCCGTCGCGGGCGCCGTTGCGCAGCCCGCGGGTACTCTCCCAGTAGCCCTCGCCGAACCAGGGCGCGTCGCGGTCCGGGTTTTCGAGCGCGTTCGATTCGGGCTGCCACCCGCCGAAGTTGAACGGCACCACACACGCGATCCGCTTGTCCAGCGCGGCCGTCACGCCCGCCGGATCGCCTCCGCCGGCGACCGCGCCCAGCATAATGATGCGATCCTTATCAATGTTCTTCTGTTTGAGAAGCACATCAATGCCGCGCATCAAGTCCCACACCATCCAGCCCATTAACGATTCGCCCGCGCCGGAAAGTTGAAGGTTCGAGTTGTAGCGGAAGTAATAATCCTGGCGCGACACGCGGAACGGCTTGTCGTAGTCCTTCTCGGTGACGAAATCGTGCTGCCGGCGCTCGCCGTGGCCGAGGTGATCCGGCACCAGCACCGCGACGCCGCTCCGCGCCCACGTCATCCCCATGTCTTGCAGTTCGCCGTGCGTTTTCGGCGTGTGGTGGCTGTGCGAGATGATGAGCCCCGGCATCTTGTCGGGGACTGACTTGGGCAAATACAGATTCGCACTCACCCATAAACCGGGGCGCGTTTCATATACGATATTATGAACCACGTATCCGTCGCCGTCTAACTCGCGCGTCACCTTGATCTTCATATCCTTCGGCACATCGGGGAACGTGCCGAGCGACTCCTTCAGTTTCTGAATGCGTGTGTCGCGATACCGCTCCCACTGCTCCTTCGTGGTCACTTCGGCAAACGCCTTCGACTCGCGCAGGTTCGCCTCCTGCATCCGCTTCTTCGCGTCGTTCCACATCATCCTGGGCAGCTCTTTGGCGCGCGGATCGTCCTTCGGGAAGACGTTCGGATCGACATCCTTGAAATCGGCCGCGACCGACACGACCGCGGCGCACGCGACCAGAAGCGCAGAGAGGGAACGCATGATGAATCTCATCAGAAGTTGGACCGTGGCGTTGGAAGTCACTTGTACTGGTTTGTCATCCGCAGGTGCTTTCCGGCTCCCGCGGCGTCGTAGGTGTCCACGACTTTCTTGAGCCACTCCTTTTCGAGAACCTCGCGAGTGGGTGCGATCTGTCCTGCTCCGTCAACTGGTTCAAAGAAAGACAGAGGGCGCGGCGCGAGACTCGCGGCGAGGTCCGGTAGGTCGTACACCGAGAGCGCGCCGGGCACCACGTTCGCGAGTTGGTTGTGGCTGACCGGAGTGCGCACAACCAGTTCCCACGACGCGAGCCCGCGCTCGATCCGCAGCGACTTGATGCGCGCGTCCAGCGCCGCGGCGTGCAACGCGACCGGAACCACCGACCCGCGTGCGACCAGTTCGACACCCTCACCCTTCGGATCAACTGCCTTCAGCACCGAGAGTAGATCGTAGACGCGCTGACCGAGCAGCGGGCGGTTCAGGTGAAGCGCGAGGAACGACTCCTTGTACTCGACGCCGAACGTCGGCCCCTTTCCGTCCTTGACGACCGCGGGCGCCGTTTCGCCGTACCCGCGCAAATCGATCGCCAACACGCGCCGCCCACCGCGAGCGGTGTTGTCCGCGGAGGGGAGCAAGAACCGGCCGTCCTTGCCGTCTTCGTGCAGGAACACCACAAGCCCCGGTTCGGGCTTCCCGTTTTCCGGCCCTAACAACACCGCGGGCAACGGGACGCCCGAATCCGTTTGAAAGACGCGCCGCTCGATGGTGATCCGTTCGCCCTTTACGGCGCCCGCGTCGGTTACCTTCGCGACCGGGATTTCGGCCGGTAGACCGATCCGCTTCGCGACCTCCTTCCGCAACTCCGCCGGCGAAAGTAGCTTGGCCGCGCGCTTCTTCGCGTACTCGGCCGCGAGCGCTGCGTTCAGATCGAACACCGACCGGCCCTTCAAATCATCCAGCACCTGCCCGCTGCGCGTGCAATAGAGCGTCGCGTCCTTCTCGATCGGCCAGTCGGCCTCCGCGACGGCCCGGTCTTCGCCCTTCAGCCAGCGCAGCATGAACCGGGCCATCGCCTCGCGGTGCGACCGCGGGTAGCCGTGCGTTGCGTCGGCTTCGATGATGTCGAGGCGCTCGGCGGCGCCGAGCAGTGTGTAGATCCGTTTCGCTTCTCGGAACGTGGTCCACGTCCCCTGAATATCAAAGAAATCGCGGGTCGAGGCGAGAATCAATGTCGGTTGCGGCGCGTGCAGAAGGACGTAATCGGCGTGGTCGAGACCGAACGCGACCTGCCCCGTGATGTTCTGCTCCGCGTCCTGCGGGCCGATCGTCGCGAACAGGCGTTCGAGGCTCGTGAGGTAGCACGATGGGGCCGCCGCGACGATGCGGTCGTCGAGCGCCATCAGATACGAGGTGAGCGTTCCGCCGCCGGAACACCCGGAGCAGCCGAGCTTCTTCGCGTCGATTTCCGGCCGACCCGCGAGATAATCGAGCGAGCGGATACCGTCCCACACGCGGTAGCTCGCGGTGCTGCGCCCGACGAGTAGCGCGCCGACACCGCACATCGTGTGTTCGGACGTACTCCCCTTGATCACCGGGTTGCCGAGTTTGTCGAGCAGTTGGCTCCGCTCGCCCTGGCCGATGGGGTCGTACACCAGCGCCGCGATCCCGTTCTTGGCCAGTATGAGCGCGCCGCGTTGCATATATTCCGCGGCCTTGCCGTTGGCGCTGTGCCCGAGCGGCATCAGCACGCCGGGGAACGGCCCCTTCCCTTCGGGCAGGTACAGGTTCGCGGTGACGTGGTGATCGGGCCGGCTCTCGTAAATCACCTTCTCGATGGAATAGCCGTCGCGCTTCAGCGTGCCGACCGTTTTCGCGTTCAGTGGAGTCTTCTCCGGGAACCCGCCGAGCGCCTCAACGAACTTCGCGCGGAGCGCCTTCTGCCGCGCCACGACATCCGCCGGCGTCTTGAGCTTCTCGATTTCCGCCCTGCGGAAGGCAAAGTGCGTGTCGCACTCGGCGAGGAGGGCCGCGTGGAGCAGTTTCCGCGGCGCCGGCTCGCCCTGGGCGGGCTTGAGAACGGTGAGATCGTCCGCGGCGGCGACCGTGCCGGAGAAGAGCACGAGCGCGAAAAAGGCGGTGCGACGCATGAGCGAGTTCCCCAGAAGAAGGTTTCGCCACAAAGGTGCAACCGGGCGAGTTGGTGGCGGGAAGTTGTCCACCGGGCGGGTTTCGGGAGCCTATCCTGACCGCGGGGCGATTGCCAGCAAGAAGCTCGCTCGTTTCGCTCCCGTTACGCGGATCCGGCTGGAAAGCCTGTGCCACAAGACAGAAGCAGAGACCGGCTGAAGCCGGTCACTACGAACCAGACGGCTACACTTCGGGGATTTCGATGTCGTCGAGGGGGTCGTGTTGCTCGTGTGGCTTGTCTTTCGCCAGTTTCGCCACCTCGGCCCAATCGACCGCGGCGAAGATCTCTTCCATGTGTTTCACCACGCCGAGCAAACTGGCCGCGGCCATCTCGAAATTCGTGTGTGGCGAGAACTCTTTGAAGTGCGCGTGGAAGTGCTCCGCGGCGCGCCGGAGCTTCGGCAGCTTGCCCTTCAGCCGCCGGAGGAAATCGGCGTGGTCGCCGCGCTGGAACGCCGGTTCGACGGCCCGGATGCTGTCATAAAGCGTTCGCGGAACGTCGAGCATCCCCTCGTCGGCCTGGATCTCGTCCGCGTGCTTGAGGAACGTGCGGATCATCCAGGCGTGCGCGAGGACCGTGTTGAGCCGGGTGACGGCTTCCGCCGGCGTCATGGTGGTGTGGGGCTGGTGTCCGGTGCGGCCGGCACCGGCGCGGGTTTGGGGCCGCCCTTCGCCGCTTCCATGTCTTCCTTCGACTTCAGCACGAGGAACGTGCCGACCGCGACGAGCAGGATGCCGACCGGGAGCTTCCACCCCGGCACCTCGAACCCGAAGTGCCACGGGTCGCCGGCCTTCGGGTGCCAGACGAGGCTGAGCAGCGTGTTGATGGCCGGGGCCAGCGCGAAAATGAGCGGGGCGATGTACACGCGATAGGTCGCGGGGTTCACGCCCTCGATTTTGGCCGCATCCACCGCGGCCTTGCTGGCGAAGATCACACAGATCGCCCCAACGGCGCCCGCGATGCCGGCCAACCCGCTGAACACCAGCCCGTTCGACTTCCACTCGGGTTGCGCGTCCTCGCGGAGGCTCATCAGTACGAGCGGGATGACGACGGCCAGGACGAAGTACGCGACCCCGACGCACAAAATGGACGCGAGCCGCCCGCCGATCGTCCCCGGCCGGGTGGTCAGCTCGGTTCCGCCGTAGAAGATGATCGGGACGTACGTGCCCCACGCCAGTCCGGCGAGGATCACGTACCCCCACCACGGGATGTTGTTCATCGGAGCCTCAAGTGGACAGTGGGCAGTGTGCAGTGGACAGAAAAGGCCGGCCGCCTTCACTGCCCACTGCCCACTGCCCACTCTCAACTAAAAAGAGGTGACCCTATGGGGATTCGAACCCCAGTTCCTGCCTTGAAAGGGCAGTGTCCTAGGCCACTAGACGATAGGGCCACGCCGGCGGCTGCGCCTCAGGACACACCATTCTTAGGGTCGGTTCGCTCCTCCGGCAACCGCGGGGCGCGATCCCGACATTCCAAAGTTTCCAATTGCGAGCGTTGGGCGGCGAAGCTACTATTGGGGTGTTGAAGTTACGCGCTGCTCGAACTCTGCCGGCTGCCTGCCTTCCCACCCTCCTGCCTGGTCCTCCATTCGGAGCCTGTCATGCTGACCTTCTGGGGCGCTCGCCAACGGTACTGCGATGGTGTTTCCCGCCGGAACTTCCTCCAGATCGGCGCCTTCGGTGCGGGTCTGACCCTCGCGGACATGCTCCGGCTGAAGGCCGGTCAAGACCCCGCGGTCGCGCAGAAGACGTCGCACAAGTCGGCGATCATGATCTACCTGCCGGGCGGCCCGTCGCACATGGACATGTACGACCTCAAGCCCGAAGCCCCCGCCGAGTTCCGCGGCGAGTTCAAGCCGATCCAGACGAATGTGCCCGGGGTGCAAATCTGCGAACACATGCCGCTGCAAGCCCGCATGTGGGACAAGCTCGCCGTCGTCCGGTCGCTGATCTCGGTCGATGAACACTCCGACTCGCTCGTGATGACCGGCTACAGCGAGAACACCAACCGCACCGCGGGCCACCCGAGCTTCGGCTCGGTGGTGTCGAAACTGCGCAGCGGTGCGGCCAACGACGTGCCGCCGTTCGTGAGCCTCCGCGGCGGCGGGAGCATGGGCCTCGAACCGGGCTACCTCGGCGTTTCGCACCGGCCGTTCACCCCCAGCGGGGCCGGGATGGCCAACCTCCGGCTCGCCAACGGCGTCAGCACCGACCGGATGGACGACCGAAAAGACCTGCTCGGCAAGTTCGACACGACCCGGCGCGAGATCGACGCCAGCGGCACGATGAAGGGTATGGACTCGTTCACCGGCCGGGCGTTCGACATGGTATCTTCCGGTGTGGTCCGCCGCGCGCTCGACCTCAAGAACGAAGACCCGAAGACCCGCGACCGCTACAAGGGCATCGAGGACTTCCTCACCGCCCGCCGGCTGGTCGAGGCAGGCGTCGGGTGCGTCACCCTCAGCTACGGCGGGTGGGACACGCACTCCAGCAACTTCAAGGAACTGAAGCGGATGCTGCCGAACGTGGACCGCGGCATCGCGCACCTGATTAACGACCTGCACGACCGCGGGATGGGCGACGACGTGGTCACGGTGATGTGGGGCGAGTTCGGCCGCACCCCGAAGATCAACATGAGCGACGCGGGCCGCGACCACTGGGCCCCGGTCATGAGCGCGATGATCGCCGGCGGCGGCCTCAAGATGGGTCAGGCGATCGGCGCGAGCAGCGCGAAGGGCGAGTACCCGAAGGACCGGCCGTACCGGCCGTCGAACCTGCTGAGCACGATCTACGGCGCGCTGGGCATCGACGCCGGCTACACCTTCCCCAACGGCAGCGGCCGCCCCATGTACATCCTCGACGACCGCAACAAGGTCGAAGAACTGATCTGAGGCGAACGGCCGGTGTCAGCCGGCCGGTGGATTCCGGCGCAAACCACCGGCGGGCTTAGTGCGTGATCAGCTCGCTTGGTGTGCCGTGGCCGTCGGCCGGCGTATGCTGACCGG
>CAZBXY010000017.1:0-48980 GCA_964495365.1 uncultured Frigoriglobus sp.
ACGACTCGGGGTGGCCTGCCAAGATCACTCCGCACTTGTGTAGAACAACGAGGGCTGCGCCCCGGGCTATGTTGTCCCGGCCCTTCAGGCCGAAAACCAATAACAGCCGCGAACATTGAGAACGACCGACTCCGGTATTAGTACAGCGCGATGGCCCGCCCCGGGCCGCCGTGGCAGTCGCGGATCTTGCCCGCGGCGAACAGGAAGTAAGCGTTCTGCGGCAACTGGCCGAGGTTGGTCAGGAACTCGACGCCGACCATCCCCTTCGTACCGAGCATCCAGTACGCCCACAGCGCCCGCTTCGGGTCGGCGCCACCGAGGGTCGGCGCGTCCGTTGCCACGCACTGGATGCCCTTACTCGCCAAATACTCGATCGCCTCCGACCCGGGCGCGGGCCAGCCCTCCTTCGTGCCGTTGAGCGGGTCTTCCATACAGGCCGCGCCCTTCGGCAGGGGCTTGTAGTGCGCATCACTCCAGTCGGTTCGGAAGATGACGATGTCGCCGGCGGCCAGCGGGCCGTGCTTCTTCTCGAACGCCTGAATGTCGGCCTTGCCGATCTCGGGTGAGGCGGGCCAGCGGTCCTTCGGAACCGTTCCGAGCAGGTGCCGCACGTCGATCACGCGCGCGGGGCCGCAGGTTTGGGCGAGCGGAACCTGCTCAGTGGTCACGGCGCTGGTCCCGCGCGGGCCGTGGGCCTTTTCGTACTCTTCGAGCCACTTCCGAACGTCCGGCGCGTATCCGGCCGGGTCGAACTTTCCGGCGGGCAAGGCGTAGGCCGGCGGAACCAGGTGCGTGCCCGCGTGGCTGTCGAGCATGTGCATCGGGAACGCGGTGCGCGTGTTGGGGTTCTTCCCGAAGAGGATCGTCATGTACGCCTGCCGGTGGTTCCCGACCCCGACCCCGGGCCACGCGGTCGGGAGGTCGTCGGCCAGGGCGACCGACAGATCCACGACGTTCTTCTTGCGCGCCGATTCGATCAACTTCGGCGCGAGCGGCCCGACGATCGCGAACGCCCGGCCCTCGGAGTACGGGTCGCCGACGTGCTTCGGTCCCATCGCGCAGTAGAACGCGCCGGTCGCCGGCAGGGCGCCGAGGTTCGTGGCGCTCTCGGTCCAGATCATCCCGTGCTTGAGGCCCGCGAAGTGCGTCGGCTCGGCGAGGTCCGGTAGCGGGCCCATGCTCGTACTGTCGATGCCGAGGGTCATCACCTTGCGGCTGGCGAGGTACTCCATGCAGTCCGGGTCCGGGCCGGGCCAGCCGGGCGCCTTACCGGCCACGATGTCGGCGGCGAACCGGCGCCCCTCCGGCAGCGGCTTGTAATACTTGTCGCTGAACCCACTGCGGAACAGAACCACGTCGCCCGGGCCGAGCGGCCGGTGCTTCTTCTCCCACTGCGCGATCCGTTCCTTCTTGATGAGGTCGCTGCGGCCCTTCGGGGCCGAGTCGAGCAGATCCGAGCAGTCGATGACGCACGCCTCGCCGACGAACTGCCACGCGGGCACCTTGTCGGTGGTGACCGTGCCGAACTTCCCGGCGTTGGGGAACCCGGAGTCCGGGCGCGTCACGGAGTGGGTGGGGACATCGAGCTGTGTCCCGGTGTTGCCGTCCATGACGAGGATGTCAGAGTTGTACGCGCTCCGCGGTCCGATCCGCTGGGAGCGGTTGATCTGAAACGCCGGGAAGCTCGGCCACGTACACGGATACTCCGGCGCGACCAACAGCGACAGATCGACGACGCGGGTGGGGTCGTCGGCCCGGACGATGGGCACGGCGAGGAGCGCGAAACCGGCCAGGAGCGCGGTACGAGTCATCGGAACCTCCGGTCGGAGCTTTCACTCTGCGTGATACGGAATCACAACGATTCCAGTAGCTTCGGGTGATAGGCCCGGCCGTGTTCCCGTTCCCGATCCGGTTGGTTCGTGCCGCCCCGCCCGCACTGTAACGAGACGGACTCACCGCCCGCCGGCGGGGCGGGTGTGCCACTTGTCGGCGTCGGTCGCGGGCGGCTTGGTCGAACCGAAGTCAGGATAGTTCGGCATCGCGCGGAACGGGAGCGGACCCACCTGCCCGCCGGTCACGGTCGTGACGGACGTGTCCTTGCAGTAGCCGTACGTCCGCAGCACGAACGACCGCGTCCACCCCGCGGGCAGCGGCGGGAGGTTCTTCGCGTCGAACCGGACGGTAATCTCGTCGCCCGGGCCGCACAGCACGAACCGGTCGTCCGCGGCGCGGAGCAGGTCGGTCACGTCGCCGAGCCGCGTCAGTTTCCCCTTCCACGCGGTCACCGCGACCGATTCGGTTTTGGAATCGTCGTAAGCGATCGGCGGGCGCCCGTTGGGGTAAATCTCCTGCATGAACCCGCGGTTCACGAGGTCGGCGCGGGTTACATCGAGCGTTGTGACCTTCCCGATTGCGATCGCGTCTTCGGCTTGCGCGAGGTAGATCTGATCCCAGTAAACCTGCATATTGGTGGAGATGCGGAGCTTCCCGCCGCGGAAGTCGGCCGGCAGTTCGCGCGTCATCACTCGCGGCAATCCGGCGGGGAAGCCGAGGTCGCACACCGGCACCCACTTCGCGCCGTCGAAGCGTTCGAGTACCGGCGGTTTGAGGTCGATCCCGGCGCGGGTCGCGGCGTAGATCGACTCCGGGTACGGGTACTCGGTCCACCCGGCGATCACCAGATACCACTTCCCGCCAGCCGGCACCTCCGGGAAGTCAAGTGTCAGCGAGTGGTCCTCCGCGTAGCCGAGCCACGAGCGGCAGGCGAACGTGTCCGCGGCGCGGCGGTCGCGGTCGAGGACGAGTTTCGTCACGTCGGCGCCCCGGTGATCGGTCGCGAGCTTCGGGAAGTGCCGCGTGCGGAACGCGAGCAGCTTCTGACTCGGCAGCGGCCCGCTCATCACGAACCGCTCGTCCGGGAACACGTGTGCATCGGCCGGGTGATCGACGACTTCGAGCCGGAGGTGATCGAGGTACATTACCTCGTCCATCGGTTCCCCGACCTTGATGACGTACTGCCCGTCCTTCGGGACGAGTTGCCCCGCTTCGATCTTGACGGACTCCTCCGGCCGCGCGGGGCGAACGGAGCCGTCCGGCCCGGACTCGCCGAGCGCGCCGACCCCGAGGAAGTCGGTAACGAAGACGAACTTCTCGCCGTCCCACGTCAGCAGAACGGGGCACGACGTTTGCTTGCGGTTGAGTTCGACGATGCGGTGAACGCTGCGAGTCGGGACACCGAGTTCGGCCTGGAGAACGAGATCGGGCCACAAAAGGCGTACGAGGTCGGCGCGGTCGCGCTTGCCGACCCCCAGAGCGGTGGGAGCGAGGGATTGCCCCAACCCGGCCGAAGCGGTCGTTCGCTCCGCACCGGTCCACAGCGTCCCGGCCTGCACGATGACCCAGGCGCCGATCCCATCGTTGTTGGTGCGCTGGATGTTCGGGTTCAGCGCCCGCACGCCCTTGAGGGCGAGTATCACCGCGTTGTTGCCGTTACCCAGGTTGCGGTGCAACTGAAGCCCGGTATCGGTCAGCGTGAGCAGGTCCGGCGCGCCGTCGGCGTCGAGATCGGCAACGGCGATCCCGTGAGCCCCGCCGAGGATGCCGAACGCGGTCGTTATTGCTGTGAGGCGCCCGTCGGCTTGGTTGTGGAGCAGGACAGGCTTGCCGTCGGCGCCGAGGCCGACGACATCGGTCCAGCCGTCCATGTCGATATCGGCCGCGATGGCCTGCTTGAGCGCCGGGCTGTTGGAGTTGCCGGGGGCGAAGTCGCGCCGATCCTTCGAGAGCAAATACACCGGGGCCGCCCCGGCGCGGACGAGGAACAGGTCAGACCGCTCGTCGTGGTTGGCGTCGAGTACCAGCCCGCCGTTCCACTTGTGCGTGCCGGTCAGCCACTCGGGCGCCCGCTTCGTGAACCGCAGGAGTCGGTCGTCGTCGAGGACGACTGGGTCGGCGCCTTCCACCAGCAGCAGCAGATCCACGTCCTTGTCGGAATCAAGATCGCTGGCCACGAAGGTCACGGCCGATTGGGCCGGGGCCGGGAACTTCTCGCGCGGCCGGAACGCGGTCTTCAGGCCCGGCGGCGTGCCGGGGAGCTGCGGGGGGGCGGCGCCCACGTTCTCGAAGACGAGCGTCGCGCCGCCCGGTTTGGCGCCGTCGAGCGCCCCGACGACTTCGCCGGCGTACTGACAGATAACGAGGTCGAGGTCGCCGTCCTGATCGAGGTCGAGCCAGCCGCACCCGAGGCACGTCCCTTTCACCTTGTCCAACCCGACCTCCGCAGACACGTCTATTAACTTCTTGCCGTCCACATTGCGGAACAGGCGCTGTTCGCCCGCACCGGTGATGACGAGGTCCACTTTGCCGTCGTTGTCGTAGTCGGCCGCGGCGGCGCCGAGGCTTGGGCGCGGGGTCGCCAGTCCGGCTTCGGTAGTCACGTCGGTGAACGTGTTGTTGCCGTCGTTGCGGAGGAGCAGGTCTCGAACCTTGCCGTCTTGCACCACCGCGGAGGCAACGAAGACGTCCAGTTTGTCGTCGCCGTTGTAGTCGAACAGAACGATCGTCGCCCCGAACCGCGCGCGGGCCGCGCTCCGGACCGGGCCGAGATCGGCCGCGGTGGCCCATTTCGCGCCGGCACCGAGCGCCACCTTGAACGCGGCGGGCGAATCGAACAGCGGGAGCGGGCCGACGGCGGGGCTGCCGACGACTTTGGGATCGCGCCCGATCACGTCGGCGTACTTGCCCATTTCGCCGTACTTGATGCCCGATTCGGTGAACCGGTCGGCTTTGCGCAGCTCTTCGAGTTCGCGGAGAAAATTCTCCTGGCGCTCCGGGTCGGTGTCGCGCAAGATCATCGCGAGCCGGTAGCGGGCCTCGTTCAGGTACGGATCGATTTTGAGCGCCTTCTCGTAGCACTCGCGAGCTTCGGCGGAGGACTCACCCTTCGGGTGGTTCGCCCCGACGCGCAACCACGTGTGCGCGTCGTCGGGGTCGATCTTGTTGACCGCGGCGTAACGCTCGTAAGCTTCCGCGCGTTGGCCGGCGTAGTCCGCGAGGATGCCCAGGCAGTAGTGCGCGTACGGGTTGTTGGGGTCGCGCTTCAGCACTTCGCGGAACACGTCCTTCGCCTCCTCCACGTGTTGCGTCAGCGTCTTGTCGGTGGCCGGTTGCTGGTTGAACATCGCGATGCCGAGATTGATCCGTGCCGGGAGCCAGTCCGGGGCGAGGCGTACGGCTTCTGCGAACTCCTGCTCCGCTTTCGGGAAGTCGTGTCGCTCCATGTGGCCGACGCCGCGGAGGTTCGCGGCGATCGCGGCGTCCATGTCCGCTTTCGGCTTCGGGCGGGGCCACAGGACGTACGCACCGACCCCCGCGCCGCCCAGGAGTAGCAAAAGGAGCAGGGTGGGGAGCAGCCACCGCTTGCGGTTTTGCGGATCGTGAGCGGGTGGGGGCGGGGTCGGAGAGGACATGGGTTTTGGTGAGTTTGTAGTGACCCGCGGGAGCGGGTCTTGATGATTGCTTGTGGCACAGGCTTTCCAGCCTGCGTCCGAGTAGCTGCAGGCACACAGGCTGGAAAGCCTGTGCCACAAGAAGAAAGACCGACCCGCCGAAGCAGGTCGCTACGAACGATAGCAAACCAGCTTACTTCGCCTTGCCCTGTTCGAGTACGTGCGTCTGGCCGGCGTCGAGGTTCGTCCAGGTTTCGGTGCCGCCGCGCTCGCCCGGCCAGCGCACCGTCACCTTGTCCGCCTTCGCGGATGTGCCGAGGCCCACCGTCAGCACCAACTCCGACTGGCTCAGGTAGCCGCGGGCGCCGGTCACCTGGCGCGTGTACGTCGTGCCGCCAGCTTCAATCGTGACTACGGCCCCGATCGCCGAGCGGTTCGATTTCGTGCCGTCTCCGCGCAGATCGAGCCGGACGGAGCGGTTCGTCTTCGGGGCATCGTTGCGCAGAACGCGCGCCTCGCCGCCGTTGGACACCAGCACGAGGTCGAGGTCGCCGTCGCCGTCGAGGTCCGCGAACGCGCACCCGCGGCCGACGATGGGCTTGAATAAGTCTTTGCCGGCGCTGGCCGCGGTGACCGGCTCGAAGCAGCTCACTCCGCCGGCGTTCCAGTACAACTGCGGCGGCTGCGTGTACGACTGGCTCGACTGCGTGAGCGCCACCTCCGGTTCGATGTGGCCGTTGTTGACGAGCAGGTCGAGCCGGCCGTCGTTGTCGTAATCGAAAAAGAACAGCCCGAACTTCAGCGGGACGCGGCTCTCGCCGTACAGTCCGGTGCTGTGGGTCGAGTCCGAGAACCCCAGGCGCCGCGGGTCTTTCTCGAAGACCGTGAGCGGTTCGTTCGCGTAATTGGCCACCACCGCGGCCCAGCGGCCCGGCGCGTACTCGCCCCAATCGACGCCCATCCCGGCCCGCGGGATGCCGCCGTCGGCGTAGGCCGCGCCGATCGGCAGCGCACGCTCCACGAACTTCCGCGCTCCGTTCTCGTCGGCGGTGTTGTGGAAGAAGAAGTTCCGCACCGCGTCGTTTGCAACGTAGATGTCCGGCCACCCGTCGCCGTCCACGTCGAACATCACCACGCCCAGCGCCTTGGCCACGTCCCGCTCGCGGGCGTTCGCGTCGATCCCTTCCTTCTCCTTCACGATGACGCCGGCCTTCGCGGTCACGTCCTCGAACTTCTTACCGTCCACGTTGCGGTAAAGCGCACACTGCGAACCCTCGAAGTCGCGCGGCTGCACGTAGGTCCGCTTCCCGCCTTCGAGGCTCGCGTTTACCTTCAGGTCGATCGCCGGCGACCACGTGACGTAATGGCAGACGAACAGGTCGAGTTTCCCGTCGCCGTCGTAGTCGAGGAAGGTGGCCGAAGCGCCGAACGGGATGGGCTTCTCCCAGTTCAGGAACTCGTCCTTCTTCACTTGCGGGAGCGAACCGGGGCCGCCGACGCCAGCGGCGTCGGTCACGTCCACGAACTTCTGGCCGTCCACGTTATGGAACAGGTGGTGCTTGCCGACGCACGACACGAACACGTCCGGGCGCCCGTCGTTGTCGAAGTCGCCGACCGCGACGCCCATGCCGTACATCACGACGTTCAACCCCGTCTTTTCGGTCACATCCTCAAACTTCATGCCGCCGAGGTTGCGGTACAGTTTGAGCGTGGGCGGCGGGCCGGGGTTGGCGTGGTCGGGCCAGTTGCAGCCGTTGGTGAAGAGGATGTCCGGCTTGCTGTCGCCGTCGTAGTCGAAGATCGCGACCCCGCCGCCCATCGTTTCGGGCAAGAGTTTGCGGCCGGAGTAGCCGTTGTGGTGCCGGAAGTTCACCCCGCTCGCGCCGGTCACATCGGCAAAGCTGATCGCAGGTACGTCGCGATTCTGACGCGGGAGCGCCGGGCCGCTGATGATCGGGGTGTTCGTTTCCGGCTTCTTATTCAGCCACTTGTAGCCAAAGTACCCGCCCACAGCCAGCCCGACGGCCGCCAGTGCGCTCGCGATGAGCGCGAGCGAACGGGACTTCGCGGGCGGCTGGTCGTCGGGGATCGTCGTGTCGTCTTGTGACATGGAGAGTTCTCGTAACGGCGCGGCCGTTGCGGGGTGAGGTATGTGTTTTGACCCCGAAGGGGTCGGACAACATAGCCCGGGGCAACGCCCCGGGTTTCAGGTCATTGGATTCCATGCAGCCTGAAGGGCTGCGACAACCGCTGTCCCAGGCCTTCAGCCTGGAAGAACAATCTTATTGCCACCCGGGGCGTTGCCCCGGGCTACGATGTTCTAGCCTTTCAGGCTGAAAACCAGGCACTTCGGTACGCTTCGTTGCATCCCCGATTTCTTACTTCACCGCCGGGGGCAACTCGCCGGTCTTGACGATCGCGGTGCGGTGGGTTGCGGTCGTCGGGTAGATCACGCGGTCACCGGCGGCGTAGTTGGCCGGCGGGTTCTTCGAGCGGTAAATGCCTGTGGCGTGCGACCGGGCGATCTCGTCCGGTTTGTAGATCTGGTGCGACTCGCGGTGATACTTCGCCAGCGCGAACGCCAGCGCCCCCTGGACTTCCGCGTTGGTGTCGGCGTGGAACGCGGCGCGCAACTTCGCCATCACCTCGCGCATCGTCGCGAGCTTCGGCGCCTCGAGACCCGGCAAGAGGCCCGCGACGAGCGCCGCCGACTCGGCCCGGCTCTGCGCCGGCTGCTTCGGGTTGGCCGCGTCGCTCGCGGTCTTCAGGATGCGGTCCGCGGTGATCTCGCCGGCGGGTTTTACCAGCGGCAACTCCGACGCGAGTTCGCCGTAGGCCCGCGCGAGCAGGTCGTGCGCGGCCACGTCCTCGGCGTCGAGGTCGAGCACGCGCTCCGCGGCCTTGACGGTGCGAACGAGGTACTCACGGCGCGCGTCGGACCCGGGCGCCTCGTACTGCCGGCGCTTGAACAGTTGCTCCGCCAGCTTGTTCCACGCGACATAGTCCTTCGTGAAGTCGAACCCACGGTCCTTCGGCTGCGTCGCCGGGTCGAGCAACCGCTCCAGGTCGTTAATGACCGCGTCCACGTGTTCCTGGCGGGTCGCGTTCTCGCTGTTGACGAGCGCGGTGAACCACGCGCGGCTCCATGGCGCCGCCGGCGGGTCGCACTTGCCCGCCGCGTCCAACTCCTTCGCCGCGTCGTTGAGCCGGCCCTCCTCGATGTACGTGCGGGCCAGGTTCAGGTGCCCCTGGGCCACCGCGTCCTTCTCGCCGAGCGTGAGCAGTTTCTTGAACGCCTCTTCCGCTTGCTTGAAGTGCCCGCGGCGCCCGCCGCCCTCGAGCAGGCAGCCGATGCCGTAGTCGTTCCACCGCTGCCACCCGGGCTTGATCGGCGACGTTTGCGGCGCGACCGCGGGGCCGCCGGCGACCGGGAGCGTCACCTTGTCGGAACACATATCGACGATCGGCAACTTCGGCGGCTCCTTCCCGCCGTGGACGAGTTTCATGTACTCGTAGTCGAACTTCCGATACCGCACGCGAGCGGAGAGTTCGATCGGAGCAGTGATGTTCGCGGGTACATCGACGCGGTAATGAAGGACCGCCGCGGCGCCGGGGCCGATCTGTTTGTCGTAGAGCGGGGTGAAGATGTCCTGCGGGTTTCGTCGGTTAATGCGGTTCCCCTCGCGGTCGAGCATGTGGACGTTGATG
This sequence comes from uncultured Frigoriglobus sp., assembly GCA_964495365.1. Taxonomy (GTDB): domain Bacteria; phylum Planctomycetota; class Planctomycetia; order Gemmatales; family Gemmataceae; genus Gemmata. Next base: position 9,156 of record CAZBXY010000017.1, read on the forward strand.
AAGTGCGCCCACGGATCGACCGGCCCGGTTTCGTCTTTGGGGTTCGCCAGCGCGCCGTTGCGCGCGATCTCGACCCCGCCGGCGGTCGCGGAGAAGTCCACCCAGATTTCGTTAGAATCGACGGTCCCCTGCGAGAACGGGTGCCCCAGCCCGAGCGTGCGCACCACGACTTCGATCACATACGACTTGCCGGGTTGCAGTGCCGGTAGGTCGGGGCGCAGCTGCACCAGCCCGCCGGTATCGAGGCCGCCCGGCTTCAGCCCGAACAGGTCGATCCGCACCTTTTTGTCGCTGCCGTCCGGGGCGTAGCCCGTCAGGTACTTCGTGTGCATGTCGATCGTCTGATCGAAGCCGGCGGCGAAATTCCTGTATCGCGGTTCCAGCTTGAGCAGCTCGAACAGCCCGGTGTTGGCGCCCGGGAACCGGTGGTTGTGGACCGTGCGCCGACCGCTCCGGTCGAAGTCTTTCGAGCCGAAGTCGCCGCTCTCCTTCAGCGGCATGTGGCACTCCGCGCAGTTGTGCTTCGCGTGCGGCGGGTAGTAGAAGCTCCTCAGCCCGTGGCCCGAGACGCCACTCAGAAGGTAGGTGTCGTAGTGGTTCTGGCCGCGGAGGAACTCCTTGTAGTGGTTGAGTTCGACCGGCAGCGAGACCTTGTGGCACGTCGCGCAGAACTCCGCGGTCTTGTGGAACGGCTTCAAGAACGTCTGCTTGTGGAAGTCTGGCTTGGCTTTCACGAGCTGGTTGTTCATCCACTGGAGGAGCGGGTTCTCGCTGCGGGCGAACGGGTAGTGTGCCGGTTCCTCCAGGGTGTACGCGCCGTTGCCGAACGTGCCGTTGATGTGCGTCATCGCGTGGCAGACGGTGCAGGTGATCCCGGCGTGCGCGGTCTTGTGGTTCACGTCGTCGAACTTCGGGTCGTCGAACGCGCCGCTCAAGAACGGCACCGGGTCGTGGCACCCGGCGCACCACCGCGACGACCGCACGTTCCCGACCTTGTCCATGCCGTGCTTGCGGGTCTCGCGGACGCTGAACAGGTACGCCGGGTTGTTGAACGAGCTGAACTTGTGCGCCGAGTGGAAGTGGTCGTTGGCCACGTCCTGGTGGCACTTCGCACAATACTCGTCCATCATCATCACGTCGGCGTTGATGAACTTGCCGTCGGCGGTACGGGTCATCGCGGGTTCGAAGTACTTCGCGCCCTCCTTGGGCCCCTCGCGGAACCACTTCTGCGGGTCTTGGGCGTGCATGGCGACCATCCCGACCGTGAAGAGGCCGACGCCCAGCCCCCACACCTTCGCGAGCCGCCACTTGATGCGCGGCCCGGCGCGCCGGTGCGCGATGTACGCCCACACCGCCCCCGCCGGCAGCACGATGTGCAGCCAGTACACAACGGAGCGACCGATGGTGCCGGTCGGCAGTTGCGGAAGGCCTTCCAGTTGCACGAGCGCGAACCCGGTGAGGCACACGAGCAGCCCGGCGAAGAACAGCAGGATGCCGAGCCGGACCGCGACGCGGTTCGATCGCGTGCGGGCGGTGAACCAGTGGTACGCGCCGAACGCGACGAACGGGACCGTGCCCAGTACGCCGATGACGGTGTGCGCCAAAAACACCCACAGCGCGAACGGCGTCGTGTAGCTGACGGGCGACTGGGCGTAGTTCAGCAGCGTGACCGCGGCGAGGTAGATGCCGGTGGCGCCGAGGAACGCGAACAGACCGAACACCACGAGTAGCAGCACGCGCAGCTTCGGCCCGATCGCGGGCGTGTACGGGACGAACGGCCTGGCCGCCCGCTTGACCACGACGGGTTCCGGGGCCGGCGCGGGCGCCGGGGCGGGGATGGGTGAACTATCCATTAGACGCACCCAGCGGTTGTGGACGACGGACGAAGGTTAAGGTAAGGATAACGCACCGCATCGCACTTACGGGAGCCGACCTTGACGCGATATCTCGCCGCGGCGTGTCAGACCGATTTCCCCAACCCGGCCGACCGCACCGCGATCCCCGACCGCGTCGGGCACATGCTCGGGATGATCGACCGCGCCGTTATCGGATACAGGCCGTTCGGCGATGTCAAACTCGTCGTGTTCCCGGAGTTCGGGCACGCGGCCCCCATCTACGAGACGGTCCAGGAACTCGCCGACCGGCTCGCGGTACCGATCCCCAACGAACACACCCATCGTTATCACCAGAAGGCCCGCGACCTGGGCATTTTCGTCCAGACCGGCAGCTTTCTGGAGGTTGATACGAAGTACCCCGGGTGTGTGTTCAACACCACCTGCCTCATCGGCCCGGAGGGGTTATTGTACAAGTACCGCAAGGTTCACCCGTGGCTGCCGTGGGAGGTTCATGCCAGTCCGCACGACATTCCGAACTACACGGAGAACCCCTTTCCCGTAGCCGAAACCGAAATCGGCACGCTCGGGTGCGCCATCTGTTACGACTGGCTGTTCCCCGAAGCGATCCGCGAGCTGGCGCTCCAGGGGGCCGACGTTCTCATTCGCGTCTCGGCGTACATGGACCCGTGGGGCGCGACACCACCGATGGACTGGTGGACCGTCGTGAACCGGTGCCGGGCGCTCGAAAACACCGCGTTCGTCGTCGCGGCGAACCAGGGGGCGAGTGCCAAGCACTACCCGCCGTTCTCGTGGCCGGGCGGGAGCATGGTCGTCGATTACGACGGCCGCATCCTCGCGCAGGCCGACCCCGGCCCCGGCGAGAAGATCGTCGTCGCCCCGGTCGATATCGCCGCACTTCGCGCCGAGCGCGAGCGCCGCAGCGGGCATCACATGCTGGCGCACAGGCGCCCGGAGGTTTACCACCACGCGACGACTTCGGCCTACCCCGCCGGCGGCGCGGCGGCCGGGCCGCTCACGATCGCCGGCAACGAAACCGCCACCGCGAAGGCGCGTAGTAGCCTGACTCTCCGAGTCGGGTCCGGCTCGTAGCCTGACTCTCCGAGTCGGGTTCTTCTCTTCCCGAGCTGAGTTCGGACCCGACTCGGAGAGTCGGGCTACGGTAAGTCAGCAACGCGCTTTGCTTCCGCTCCGCCCTCTGTCAGCCGGTACGTCGCCCCGGCGGCCAAATCACGCCACTCCTGCACCTTCCCGGCGCGGCCGGGCCAGCGCACCGTCACGCGATCGACCTTCGTCGCACTTCCCAGGCCGAAGTACGCGGTCAGATCACTCTGGCTCAGGTAACCGCGCGAGCCGGTAATGTATCGCCGCTGGGTCGCGCCGCCCGCTTCGATCGTTACCTCGGCCCCAATTGCGTCGCGGTTCGTTTCGCCCGTGCCGGTCAGCACGAACCGCACGTAGCCGTTCGTGTCGGGCGATTCGTTGCGGAACAGTCGGGCGCGGCCGTTGTTCTCCGTCACGACCAGGTCGAGTCTCCCGTCGTCGTCGTAATCGAACACCGCGCACCCGCGGCCGACCATCGCCGGGAAGGCGCTTCCTCCCCCCGGCGCGGTCGTTTCGGCGAACTGTCCCTTCGCTTCGCCGTTGTTCCACAGGAGCTGGGCGACCTGCGCGTGCGTCTGACCGGCTTGCGCTGCTGCAATGTCCGGCTCCAGGTGGCCGTTGGCGGTGAACAGGTCGAGCCGGCCGTCGCGGTCGAAGTCGAGGAACAGCGTGCCGAACTTCATCGCCGGGCGGCTCGGGGCCGCCATCCCGGTTTCGGCCGCGACGTCTCCGAACCGCACCGGGTTCGTTCCCAACAGCCGGAACAACGAGTTCGGCTCGTTGGTGAAGTTCGCGACCACGACCGCGAGCCCCCCGGGCCGAATCTCGGCCGCGTCGATGCCCATTCCGCCGCGCGGGCGCCCGTCGGCGTAGGCGATGCCCGCAAAGAGCCCGGTCTCCTGGAACGCGCGGCCCCCGTTCGACCCGGGGCGGTTGTGGAAGAAGAAGTTCCGCACGGTATCGTTGGCGACCACAATATCCGGCCACCCGTCAGCGTCGGGGTCGCACACCACGACGCCCAGCGCCTTCCCGACGGCGCGCGAGCGCCCCGGCTCGCCCGACTCCGACACTTGCACGCCCGCGGCGACGGATACGTCCTCGAATTTTGCGCCCAGGTTACGGTACAAGCGGCACTGGGTTCCCGCGAACTGCTGCGGCGGGACATACGCCCGCTGCCCGCCGGGCAACACCGCCACCACGCCGAGGTCGATCGCCGGCGACCACGAAACGTAGTAACACACGAACAGGTCGAGCTTTCCGTCGCCATCGTAATCGAGCCAAACGGCCGACGACGGGAAGTCGATCGGCTCGGCCCGCCTGGCGAACTCGTCGGCCGACTCCGCGGGCCACTTCCACCCGGTGCCGAGTCCGGTTGCTTCCGTCACGTCTTCAAACCGCTTCCCGTTACCGTTCCGGTAGAGCCGGTTGCCGCCGACCGCGGTGACGAAGACATCGGGCCAGCCGTCGTTGTCGTAATCGCCGACCGCGACCCCCATTCCGTACAACTCGATGTCCAACCCGGTGGCCGCGGTTGCGTCTTCAAACGTCCCGTCACCGCGATTGCGGTACAGCGCCTGGGTGACGCGCCCGCCGGCTTTGGGATCGCCGGGCCATGGCCGGCTGTTCACAAAGAACAGGTCGAGCCGGCCGTCGCGGTCGAAGTCGAGTACCGCGACGCCCGATCCCATCGTTTCGGGCAGGAACTTGCGCCCGGTGGCGCCGTTCGTGTGCCGGAAGCGGATCCCGGCGCGGTCGGTCACGTCCGTGAACCGTGCCTCCGGCCCCGGCGGGGGTGGCTGCGGCGCGGGCGGGCGCAGTGCGAACCACGCGCCGACCCCGGCGCACAACCCCGCGACGACAAGCCCCCCCGCCAGCCACCGGCCCCGCCATGCGGGCGGGACCGGGGCGCGATCACTGTGTCGGCCCATACCACTACTGTAGCAAGGCCCGACGGGTTGGGTCACTTCTCCACCTGAAGCCCGGCGGCCTCGGTGATCCGGTTGAATGACGCGCGGGTGGTCACGTAGCTCACCAGTTGCACCACGTCGCGCGGGCCGACCAACTTCACCGCCGCGGCCACGTCGTCGTCGGTCAGCACCACCGGCGCCGCGGCCAGCTTCTTCGCCACCGTGAACACGGCCCGCTCGGTCGGGCTGAACTCCTTCCAGTCGCCGTCGAGCTTGTAAATCTGGTCGTCGGTCTGGCCCAGCGCCACCAGCCGCTTCTTCGCCTCACCGGTGGCGTACCACGCCCGGTCCTGGCGGGCGACGATCCAGCTCACCTGCGCCTTCAGGAGCGGTTGGAGGTCGCCCTTCTCCTCGGCGCTCACCTGGCTCGCGACACGGGCCTTGCCCTGCGCGGGGAAGACCGCCAAGAGCCGCACCCACTGCGGCAGCGGTCCCTTCGGGAACCCCTCCGGCACGATCTCGCGGGCCTTCGAGTCGTCCACCAGCGGCAACCGCGGGGTGCGCTTGGCCGCCGCAGCTAGTCTCTTTTCGACCTCGTCGCGGCTCTCCAGCGCGGGCCGCTTGCACGTCGTCTGGCGGGTCGGTGCGCCGGTCGTGGGGTCGAGCGTGAGCGCGACAACTTTCGTGGTTACGGTCTTGTACTTGTCCGAGGTCGGGGTCAAATACGTGTGCTTCTCGGCCGGCTCTTTCGGCCCCTTGGCGTCCTTGCCACCGAACCCGCCGCCGCCGGGCGACTGCGGCACGCCGACGCCCTCCTTCCATCGGTTGATCGCGTTGTTCCCGGCCATCGAGAGGATCATTTCCAGGATCTGGGCGTCCTTGTAGTGCTTGCGGAGGTCCTCGATGTCCGCGTCGCACAACTTGTGTGGCTCGGTGGTGAACCGCAGCGCGAACGCGAACGCGGCCTTCTGGGCGGGGGTGAACTGGTCCCAGTCGCTGTCGAGCGCCGCGATCTCGTCTTCCTTCTGCCCGGCGCGGAGCAACTTGCTCTCCTGGTGCCCCTGGCAGTACTGGCAGTTGTTGGCCCGGCTCACGAGCCAGAACAGTTGAACCTTGAACGTGTTGTCGAGCGTCGCTTCTTCGCCGGTGGGGCCGAAGCTGAACCCGCCGCCCCCGCCCCCGGGGCGCCCGTCGCCGGACCCGGGCATGTAGTGATAGCGGAGCCGGGCCTCGTAGCCGGTGCCGCGCTCGCCGAGTTTCTGCTTGTCCTCTTCCGTGAGTTCGGGCAGCGGGATGCGGGGCTTCCGCGCCTTCATGTCCTCGATGAATTGCTTCATCTCGGGCCGCGTGAGCGGGGTCGGGCGCGGTTCGCTCGTCGGCGGGTCGGCCGCGGGCGTCGGGATCGCCCATACGGTGACCGCGAGGGCGGTAAGGAGAAGGTATCGGGTCATGGGGTCTCGTGGTTGTTCCAGTAGCCCGACTCTCCGAGTCGGGTCTGGGTCGTTTGGCACCCGACTCGGAGAGTCGGGCTACTGGTTTGTCACTTATCAAATGGAAGCCGGGCGACCTCGGTTACGCGGTCAAAGAACGCCGCGTTGCACGCGTGGTGGACGATCTCCGCCACCTCGTGGTCAGTGAACTCCTTCCGCAGCGCCTCGACGTCGGTGTCGGTCACGGTCGCCGGGGCGGCGGTCAGCTTGCGGGCAAACGCCAGCGCCTTCCGCTCCTTCTCCGGCACCGCCGCGGCAGCGCCGTCGAGATCAAAGATCTGGTCGGCGGTCAGCCCGGTCGCCTTGAGGCGGTCGCGGGCCACGGCCAGGGCGTACCACGCGCGATCCTCGCGGGCAGCGACCCAGGCGATCCCGGCTTTCAGGCGCGGGGACAGTTTGCCACCCTCCATTCCGGCCTTCAACCCGGCCGCCCGCCCCTTCGACGACTTCGGGAACACCGCGAGTAACTTCGCCCAGTTCGGGGCCGCCCCCTCGTAGCCGAACTCCTTGGCATTGTCGGCGACGGGCAGGAGCGGCGCGCGCTTCGCGGCCCACGCGGCCTCGACCTCGGCGCGGGTCTCCAGCTTCGGCCGGGCCGGCCACGCCGGCGGGCAGGCCTTCGTGCAGTTCTCCGGCACCGGCGCCACCTTCGACCCGAAGTCGGCGTACTTCTTCGACGGCGGCGCGCTGAACGGCGCCACCTTCGCCCCCTCCTTGGCGAAGAACTCGCCGTCGGCCTCGCCGGGGATGTTCAGCCCGTCGGTCCACCGGTTCATGGCGTTGAACCCGGCGACCGCGAGCACGATCTCGCTGCACTGGTTCGGGGTGAAGTGCTTGCCGAGTTCCTTCAGATCGGCCTCGGTGACGGTGTGCGGGGCGATGCTGAGTTTGCGGGTGAACCGGACGGCCGTCCGCAACTTCTCGTCCAGCGCGTCCCAGTCGCCGTCGAGGGCGGCGATCTCGTCGTCGGACAGCCCGGCGGCCGACAGCTTGTACTCCTGGTGGCCGAGGCAGTAGTAGCAGTTGTTCACCCGCGACACGACCCAGAACAGCCGGACCTTGAACGTGTTGTCGAGGGTGTTGGCCGGGTCCGGCTCGCGGCTGAAACCGAAGTCGCGGAACTCGGCCGGCAGGTAGTGGGTGCGGAACCGGGCGTTGTTCACCTTGGCGAACGGCCCCTCGCCCTCGCCGGGCGGGAACGGCAGTCGGGGTCGGGCGGTCTTGTGCCCGTCCATCGCGGCCTTCAGTTCCGACCGGGTGGCGGGGACCGGCTTGGGGTCTTTCGCCGGCGGGATCGGGTCTGTCGCAACGAGTAGGGCGACGAGCGCGAGCGGGGTCATGGGAGTCCGTTGAGTTCGAGTGAATGAAGGGTGGACAGCGCCCGGGCACACGCCCCGGGCGCCGCGGCGGCCGCCTAGAAGTCGTTGAGCACCTCGCCCCCGTTACGGGTGCCCAGTCCCCGCCAGGTGTCCAGCGGGATCGAGTCGCGGACGAACCGGACCGACCCGTCGCCGAGGACGACGTTCACCCCGCTGGTATGGTTGCTGTTGGCGCTGGTGGCGATCCGACTCGGCGGGAACATGCACGACCGGCCGTTGGGCGGCATGATGTGCCAGTAGCTGGTGGTCGAGTGGTACCCGTAGATCCACGGGCCGCCGACGTTGGAATACCCCTGGAAACTCAGGTTGTTGAAGTCCATGGCGTTACACTGCGCGACGGCCTCGTCGGCCGTGGCCGGGTAGGTGCCGGGGCGGAAGGTGTCCTTGCGGAGGCTCGCGACCGACTGGTTGTAGTCGCCGCTGACGTGCTCGCTGAACAGGGCGGTGTTGCTCAGCCCGTCGGTAATGTCGCCGAACCGATACGGGTTGTTGCAGAAGAACGGGCCGTTGTTCGACGGCAGAGCGGCGTTCACCCCTCCGCCGTCGCTGGGGCCCTGCCACATCGCGACGATCGTCCCCTCGTTGGCCCGGTAGCTGTTGGGGGCCGTATCCGCCGGCACCGCCGAGATGTCGTCCGACGGGCAGACGAAGGTCTTGATCTTGGTGGCCCGGGCGGTGGTGTTGTTGGCGTGACTCCAGGCGACCGTGAAGTCGATCAGCTTCTGGGCGTTCTCCTGCTCGATGAACGGCAGGATCCGGGCGTGGGCCGAGTACGACAGGTTGTTGACCGGCGAGCGGCCCTGCGGTAGCCCGTTGTTGGTGTCGTGATAGTTGTGTGCGGCCAGCCCGATCTGCTTGAGGTTGTTCGAGCAACTCATGCGGGCGGCGGCCTCGCGGACCTTCTGCACGGCAGGCAGCAGCAACCCGATCAGGATGGCGATAATCGCGATCACCACCAGCAGCTCGATCAGCGTGAACCCACGCTTCCGGTTGAATGAAGAAATCATGGACAGACCTCAGCTAAGGGGGGAATAAAACCCACGAACACGGAACCATCGGCACACGGGAGAGCGGTCGGGCGCCCGAACACAGGGGCACCCGACCGCGGTCACATCACTTATCGAACGGGAGTCGCGCGGTCTCGGTCACGCGGTCGAAGAACGCGGCGTTGCACGTGTGGTAGAAGATCTCCGCTACCTCCGCGTCCTTGAACGACTTGCGGCACCGCTCCACCATCTCGTCCGTCACCTTCCACGGGGCAACGGTGAGCGTCTCGGCCAGCGCCAGCGCCGACTGTTCGGCCTCGGTCAGTTGCTTGCGGTCGCCGTCCAGCTTCCAGATGTCGGTTTCGCTCACCCCGGCCTTCAGCAACCGGGCGTGAGCGATCGACAGCGCGTACCAGGCGCGGTCGTTGCGGGCCGCGACCCACGCGATTTGAGCCTTGAGCGCCGGGCTGAGGTTTCCTTTCTCCATCCCGTTCTTCAACCCGGCCACGCGGCCCTTCATCGACTTCGGGAAGTTCGCCAACAGCGCCGCCCAGTTCGGCGCGGGACCGGACTCCCACACCTCCGCGACCGCCTTCGCGTCGGCCAGGGGGAGTAGTGCGGTCCGCGACTCCTTCCAGATCGCCTCCACCTTGTCGCGGGCCTCCAGAGCCGGCCGCGGGACGAGCTTCAGCGGGGCCACGGTCGTCAGCTGTTTCGCGTACTTTTCGGAGGTCGGCGTCTTGAAGGTGCTGAAGTCGGCCCTCACGTCATCTTTTTTGAACCGCGCGCCGTCGGCCTCGCCGGGGATGTTCAACCCGTCGGTCCACCGGTTCGTCGAGTTGTACCCGGCGACGGTGACGAGGATTTCGACTACCTGTGCGTCGGTGTAGTGCTTCTTCATCGCCGCGATGTCGGCCGCGGTGACGAGGTGCGGGGTGTGCGTCAGCTTCTTCGTGAAGGCGTAGGCGACCCGCTCCTTCTCGGTTGCGGTCTGCCAGTCGCCGTCGAGCGCGGCGATGCCGTCGTCAGACACCCCGGCGCCCAGGAGCTTGTACTCCTGGTGGCCGAGGCAGTAGTAGCAGTTGTTGGCCCGCGACACGACCCAGAACAGTTTGACCTTGAACGTGTTGTCGAGGGTCATTGCGGGGTCGTCGGCGCGCCCGCCCGCGGCGCCGGCGGGGCGCACCTCTCGCAGTTCCGGCGGCAGGTAATAGGCGCGGAACGCGCCGTTATTGACCCGCGCGAGCGGGTTGTCGGGGTCGGGCGGCGGCATCGGCAGCCGCGGTTTCGCCTTTTTGTGTGCTTCCAGAAGCGCCTTTTCCTCGTCGCGGGTCGCGCCCACGGGTTTCGAGGTGTCCGGCCCCGCCGGCGGTTGTGCGGCGGGGCTGGTAAGTAGCAGTGCGAGTGTCAGCGCGGTCACGGTTGGCGGCCCTCTCGGGTGGTTGCAGTAACCCGGCCGGTTGATAGCGGAACGCGGCCGGGTACTTGGGCGCTACTTTTTGGGCTGACTCAGTCGTTCGGCCATATTCTGGATCTCGTCCTTGTCCAGAAGCCCGTCCTTGTTCAAATCGAACTCCGCGAACCGGGCCTGGAGTGATGAAGGCAGTTCCTCTTTCGTCAACTTTCCGTCCGCATTCTTGTCACCTTCCAGGAGCCGCTTCAGGGCCTCTTCGGGTGTGCGGGCGCGGAAGCCGCCGCTCGTCGCCCGGCCGCCGTCACGATCGAGTACGCGGCGGAGTTCATACACCTGACGGACCTGGTGACAGACGTCGTCCGTACAAGCGGCGTAGGTCACCGTCAGCCGCACCGTCTTGCCCTCGGGCCACGCCTCGACATCGAGGAGGAACTCGCGCGGGTCGATGTCCTTCTCGACCTTCGACTTCGGCGCTTCCCCGCCCTGGACCGAGAGCTTCACTCCCTCCTGGGGTTCCAGTTCGAACCGCAGCGGCTTGTTCAGGTTGTTCCAGTGCACCTTGTGGAACGGGTCGAGGTGGAACCCGAGGTACAGTTTCCCCTTGCCCTGCTCGATCACCGCGGGCTCGGCCTCGGCGCGGAGCTTCGCGAAGAACGGCGGCCCGCCCTTCTCGACCCGCGGCGGGGCGAACAGCGGCAACATTCCGCTCCGCGACACCCGTTCGACCGCCCCCCGCGCGGCGGCGTCGGCCGGCGGCTCCACAACCTTCAGGATCACGTCCTCCGGTTTCGTGATCTTGTCCACCTTGCCCACGAGTTCCTCGAGATCCTTCCGCACCGCCTCGGGGTCGCTCCACGTCCGCTTGCGGACGATCTTGCCCTTCGGGTCGATGATGAACTCGGAGTTATTGCGGTCGCCCAGCGCGTGCTTGAGGCGGTTGTCGATCGCGTCCACGAGGAACGGAATGGTGTTGCCGAGCCGCTTCGTGGCCTCACGCGCCTGGAGCAGCCGTTCTTCCTGAGTGATCGGTTGCAGGATGCCGTTGCGCTCCGGGTGCGCCAGCGCCTTGTAAACGAAGAAGAACTTCACGCCCTTGGGACCGTAGTCGCGGTACACGGCCTCCAGACCGGAGACCTTTCGCATGAACGGCGGTCAGGTGAGACAGCCGAAGTCGATCACGGTGTAGTGCCCGCGGAGGCTCGACGTCTTGAACTCCTTTCCGTCCGCGGTGTAGACGGTCAGGTCGGGGAGCGGGTCGCCGATCGTCGGCGCCTGTTTGACCCACTCCGGGTCTTCCTTGCCCTGAGCGCCCACCGGCCCGGCGAATAGGCCGGCGATCAACAGGGCCAGCAGACGTGTGCGCGGCGAATTCATGGATGACCTCTGGCGGGATCGTGGGGTCACGGGGAGCGGTCGTCGCGCGAGACCGCGAGGCGCGGTTCGGTGACGGCGGTGTAGGCGACCTTCTTGGGCCGCTCGGTGCCCGCGAGGGTCAGGGTGACGACGTAGCTGTAACCCGTGCCGCGAGCCTGGCCCTCGCTCTCGATCTTGTAATCGACGAGCTTGGTGCCGCGGTTCAGGTCGTCGTCCTGGAAGATGATCGACGGGCTTTGGTTCTGGAGATCTTTGAACGATTTCCCCGCCTTCCACCCGTCGAGCGCGGCCACGAGCGCCGCGCGCGACGACTCGGGCGTCGCGGCCATCGGTAACGGCTTGGGGTCGCCGCCGCACCCGGTGAGTCCGAGTGCGGCGACGAGGAGGATCGTGTAACGCATGGGTACCCGGTGTGTGATTAGTTGTCCGACATCACTTCGCCGTCTGCCCGCGTGCCCATCGCGCGCCAGGTGACCAGCGGGATGGTGTTGCTCACGTAGCGGACGCTCCCGTCGCACCGGACGACGTTGACGCCGTTGGTGTGGTTGCTTCGGGCCGCGGTGCCGATGCGCCCGCCGGGGTACATGCACGACCGCGAGTTGGGCGGGCCGACGTGGAAGTAGATCGTCGTCGAGTGGTAGCCCTGGAGCCACGGCGCGCCGGTGTTGTACATCCCGTTGTAGGTCGCGTTCTGGTAGCCCACCGACTCGCACATCTGGACCGCCTCGTCGGCCGTGGTCGGGTAGAGGCCGACCGAGCTGCCGAGCCGCTGGGTGTTGTGGGGCGAGAACGCGCCGGGGTTGAAACTGCCCGTGGGGTGTTCGCTGGCCATCGCGGTGTTGCTCGTGCCGTCGAGGATATCGACGAGCTTGTACTTGCTGTTCTGGTGGAACGGGCCGTTGGGCGGCGGGATGGTCGGGAGGTTCGGGGTGTTGCCCCAGGTGATGCTCGTGCCCTGGTTGACGCGGTAATTGGACGGCCCCCACGCGGCCGGAACCGACGCGTTCGAGTCCGACGGGCAGATGAATGTCTTGATCCGAACGGCCGCGGCCGCCGCGTTCGCCGGGTCGTCCCAGTCCAGGGTGAAGTTGACCAGTTTAAACACGTTGTCCTGTTCGACGTAGGGCAGGATGTAGGCGAACGCCGAGATGGATCGCGAGTCGCGGCCCGGCGGCAGCGTGCCCGTTGTGTCGTGGTAGTTGTGCAGGGCGAGCCCGATCTGCTTGAGGTTGTTGGAGCACTGCATGCGGGCCGCGGCCTCGCGCACCTTCTGCACGGCGGGCAGCAGCAACCCGATCAGGATGGCGATGATCGCGATGACCACCAGCAGTTCGATCAGCGTGAACCCACGCTTCCGGTTGGATGAAGAAGTCACGGACGAACCCTCGTAAAAAAAGGAATGACACGGACGAATACCGCAGGTGAGTCGCGGGACGACCCACGACCAACCGCGCGGCGAACGGAACCACCGGCGCACCGGTGGTGAACCCAATCAACTCGATTGTGAGCGGACAGTGGATCGCGGCGCGAACGGCCGGTAGTTGCGTGTCGTAACCGCACGCGGTTACGGACGAACACACCAGCGCAAAGCGCGCGGGGGCGCAGAATCAGTCAACGGAGGTGGTCAGGCCGCTCTGGGCGGGTGGAAAATGGAAAGGGAGCGGTAGATCGGGCGCGCGTCTTCGGCCGAGCGGTCGAAGGAGACGTGTGGCGGGTCGGCGCTGTTCACTTGGCCGGTCCCGGGAATCGATTGTTTGATCTGTCCACTGATGGGAGCCGATGCGGGCGGCGGGGCGTTCCGTTCCGGCGCGCTGGAGCAGTTCGGCCCCTGACACGGCGCCTTCGCCGGGTCGCCGTGCGACATCGGGGCGTGTTGCGATTCCGCCGTGGGGTTCAAAACGGTGACGTGCGAACCGCACTCGGTTGCCGACGCCCGCTGCGGAGACAGCAGCACCCCGACGACGAGTAGCAAGGCTACTCGCCAGCCGCGGAACGTCGGGTAGCGGAGAAGACGCATAAGCGCGCCAAGACCCAGGATTCACCCACTTTACTCGCAGCGGCGCGCGTGAGCAACAGAATTCGTGCCAAGTTTGCGCGCCACCGCCGCCGGGCGCGCAATCACTTGGCAACATTCACATCGAGCGCTTCGATGATCCGCTTCACCGCCGGCACGGTGTCCTCGTCCGAACGGACGACCAGTTGGTTCGAGCGGGTGTCGGCGGTGACGGAGACCCGTTGCACATCGAACACTTGTTGCAGCACCGTGGCCATGTCGGCCGCCTTCGCGTGCTTCAGGGTGAAGACCGTGAGCGTCGAGGGAACCGTCGGGCCGCCGATGGTCGGCGGGGAACCGACCGGGGAACTGCCGGCGGTCGGGCCGCCACCGGTCGGCGCGGACCCGCCCGTCGCGATCCTGTCGCTATCGGCGATCATCTTCTCGATGACACCGGAGAGTTGCTGCAGCGTCTTGGGATCGCTGGAGGAAACGATGACCGAATTGGTAGACACATCGTAGCCCACCTTCACGTCTTGCCCGGCCATCGCCTTCCGCAGGCTCTCGGCAGCGATTTGCGCGGAAGCGTTCTTTACAGGGAAGCTCTTGGTTACGCTGGGGCCGCCGTCCGCACTACCCACACCGCCGGTGTCGCCACCGCCGCTCCGTCCGCCCGGCGCGGCCCCGCCCGGGAAGCCGGGCGGTCCGCCCGGCATCGTCATCCCCGGCATCCCCGGACCGATCTTTCCTCCCGAACCAATGTGATCGGTCTTGCGCTTCTTGAACACGAGAACGAGTTCGCCCGAACCAAACCGCTCGGAGGAACAGAACTCCCAGCCGTCGTTGCCGTGCTGGGTGATAACGCGCTCGAACTCCTTGCGGTCGTTCTTCACGTCCACGAACTTGTGTTCCCACGCCGGGCCGCCGGTCGTCGGGTGACCGCTCGAAATGCCAGGTCGGGGACCGCCGGCGTCGGGAGAGTCGCCGAGTCCCGGCGACCCGCGCCCGTCCGGTTGGGGGAACCCGCCCGTCGGGGCCGTGGGCGCGCCGCTGCGCGGCGGGCCGAGCGAACCTCCGCCACCGGGCGCCGGCGGTTGCGCGTCGGCCCGCGCCATCCACACCGCCCCGGACACTCCGAACGCGGCAACGACCACCGTTGCGACCACGGCCAGTTTCACACGCATCGTCAAGCCCTCTGTGAGTCCACGAGCCAGAACCACAGCGCCACTCGAAGCTGCGAGCGGCGCTGTGGGGAACGTTTTCACGGTGTCGATCATCGCAGCCGGAACGGCGCTCCCGGCGCCGGCGATCGTGCCGATGCCCACTAGCGCCGCGGGCGCGACCCCGCGGGCCGCGAGTCGGTCCAACAGCCGCCGGCGGGCCGTGCAGAGCCGGGCCGAAACCGACCCGAGCGCCCACCCGAGCCGCGCCGCGGCGTCCGCCTGGGCGACGCCCTGAAGGTCGCACAGTATGAACGCGGCGCGCTCGGCCTCCGGCAACTGTTGCACCTCTTCGTGAACGGCCGCGAGGAGCGTGCCCCACGCCGCGTCGGAAACGGTGCGATCGATCGCCGGTACGGCCGCCCGGCGCTCGCGGGCCTGCCGGCGCGCGATCCCGCGCCGCGCCCGTGTCGCCACGCGCACCGCGACTCCGTGGAGCCACGCGGGTACGGCCCGCGGGTCGCGGATGTTCGCGGCCGACCGGACGAGCGTGAGGAACACGGCCTGGAACGCATCTTCGGCGTCGGCAGGGCAGGGGAGGATCTGTCGGCACACGGCCCACACGAGCGGCCCGTGCCGGCGCACGAGTTCGGCAAACGCCGGGTCGTCCCGATCCCGAATGAACCGGTCGAGCAGTTCGGCGTCCGGGGTGGCCGCTTCCGCTTTGCGGGCGACCGCGTGTAGCACCGTCGGCATCATCACAGAGTAGTCCCCGCAGTGCGGCGATTCCTAGTCCCATCTTTCGGCGCCCGGCGGAGCGCTCGGGTCGGGCGGCGATTCGCGCGTGATCGCGTTGCAACTTCGACCGCATGACGCGATGATAACCCCATGACCAAAACCAACCACATCCCCTTGCAGCCGGTCGCGCACCTCGTTCGGCACGGGTCGATGCGGTTCATCGGCGAGTTCACCCAATCGAGCGGTAGCCCCGCGAGCCGCGGCGAGACAGTCGTCCTGCGCACCGAGCGCGGGCAAGAGGTCGGCGAGGTGTTGTGCCCGGCCACACCGCAGGCCGTCGCGGCGATCCCCGAGCCGACCCGTGGCGAACTCCTGCGCGTGGCAACGCCCGACGATCTCGCCAAGATCGCCCGCATCCGCGAACAGCAGAGGCAGCAGTTCGCCGCCGGCGAGCGCCTCGTGAAGCACCACCGGTTGCTGATGCAGATCGTCGATGTCGAGTTCCTCTTCGGCGGCGAGCGGCTCATCTTCTACTTCCTCGCCGAGGGGCGGGTCGATTTCCGCGAACTCGTCAAGAGCATGGCCCGCGAGTTCCACACCCGCATCGAACTGCGCCAGATCGGCGTTCGCGACGAGGCCAAGCTGCTCGCGGACTTCGGCGATTGCGGCAAACCGGTCTGTTGCAACTCGCACATGGTCGTTATGCCGCCGGTCTCGATGCGGATGGCCAAGCTCCAGAAATCGACACTCGACCCGACGAAGATTTCCGGCCGCTGCGGGCGCCTCAAATGCTGCCTGCGGTTCGAGCAGGACGTGTACGAGGAGTTCCAGCGCGAGCTGCCGCCGGTCGGCTCGCGGGTGGTGACCGACAAGGGGCAGGGACGGGTACTGGCGCAGGAGATTCTGGCCCGGCGCGTGCTGATCGAGTTCGAGGACGGGCGCCGGCTGCCGGTCGCGGTTGATGAAGTGCTCACGCGGCTGTAGATCATCGGAACACGGCCGCGAGGGGCCGATCTCAGGAGCTACCGTGGACCCGAAACTACTTGAGTTGTGCCGCGAGGACTCGCGGTTCGCGTATGAGGCGTACGAGTTCGTCAGCGAGGCGGTCACGTACACGGTGAAGCAGCTCGGCCGCGCCGCGCACCAGAACGAGGCACCGAAGGGGCGCAAAAAGCCGCCGAGCGACGATCACCACGTCAGCGGGGCGGAACTCTTGCGGGGCACGTGCGAACTGGCGGTCCGCGAGTTCGGCATGATGGCCCCCGTTGTCTTCAAGCAGTGGGGCGTGAAGACCACCGATGATGTCGGCGAGATCGTGTTCAAGCTCATCAAGATCCAGCACCTGAGCAAGTCCGAGCGCGACGACCCGAACGACTTCCACGCCCTGTTCGACCTGCACCAGGCGCTCGCCGACGGCTTCGCGCTGAGCGTGGGTGACGCGCCCGCGAAGCGAGGTGAGCGATGAGCGCGGCGCCGAACGAACCGCCGGTCGCTCCCGCTCCACCGCCGGCGAATCCAGCACCAGTACCACAAGCGCCGGAGGCGCGGCCCGGGCCGGCGAGCCGGGCATTTCTGGTCGTGTCCGCGGTGCTGTTTTTCGGCTGGCTCGCGTGGCTGAGCCTCACGGCGCTCACCAAGAGCCGCGAGCCGATCGTGTCGCGCGTGCAGGCCGCGGTGGCAACGGTGCCGGTCGTCGCCGAGGTGGACGCCGACGACAAGGGCGCGCCGGTCGCGAGCGTGAAGGTGGTCGAGGCGCTCGGGCCGAAGGGTCCGGCCAAAGACGCGCCGCTCGCGGTCGGGAACCTGCCGGCGGCCCGCGGGTTCACCGGGAAGGGCAAGTACTTGCTGCTGTTGGCCGTCGAACCGAACGCGTTCCTGCCCGACGGTCGCCCGGTGTTCCAACTGGTCGGGTCGCGCGGGGCCAGCGCCGACCCCGACCCACCGGTCATCTACCCGTGGACGCCGGACGTCGAGGCGCAGGCCCGCCGCATGTTCCGCGCGAAGGACTGAGCGTGACACAACGAGGAACACACCGATGGCGCCCGGCGCGGTCGTCCTGATCCTCGTTCCTGTCGTGCTGATCGCGGCGCTGGCCGTGGGGCGGCTATTTGGCTCGGCCCGCGGCGCCGGGCTTGCGGTGCTCGCGCTCGCGGCGCTCGGCGGATGGTATCTGCTCGGCAAGCCGGAACCGCCCGCACCTCCCAACCCGCCGCCGGTGGTTGAGAACATCCCCGACGAGTTCCACACTTCTACCGTCTGCGCCGAGTGCCACCGCGAGCAGTACGACTCATGGCACCGGACCTATCACCGGACGATGACCCGCGACGCCACCCCGGAGAACATCAAGGGCGACTTCGCCAACGCCACCCACGATTATCAAGGTTTCCGAACGCGCTTCACGCGCGAGCGCGACGGTTATTACATGGAAACCGTCGATCCCGACTGGGCCGCGGAACATGCCCGCACGAAGGGCCAGTCCAACGGCGCGCCGCGGTACGCGAAGTTCCCCATCGACCGGCTCGTCGGCTCGCACTGGATTCAGGAGTACATGACTCGCACCCCGAACGGGCGGTACGTCCGGCTCCCGGTGCTGTACCACATTCGCGAGAAGCAGTGGGTCCACAGCAACGGCGCGTTCCTCGCGCCCGACTCCGACGACTTCTGGTTCCAGAGCCGCGGGGTCGTGTGGAACAATAGCTGCCTGTACTGCCACAACACCGGGCCGAGCAAGAACCCGGTGCGCGACCCGCGCGGTGCGATCGTCGGGTTCCAGACCGACACTGCCGAACTGGGCATCGCCTGCGGCGCGTGCCACGGCCCCGGTGGCGACCACGTTCGTAAACACAAGAACCAGCCGCGCAAACCGAACGCGGAGCCGGATGTCGTTCACCCTTCTCACCTGAGCGTTCCGCGGCGCGACGAGATCTGCGCCCGGTGCCACGGTGCGCTCGTCCCAAAGGCCGCGCTCTGGGATCCACACACCCACCGCGACCCGTACACGCCCGGGCAAGAACTGACGCGGTTCAACCACCTCTTCCATTCGGAAGCCGAACAAGCGGTTCTCGCCGGCGTGCGGAAGTCGGACGGCAAGCCGCTGCGCCCCGAACCGACCGACGGCCGCTTCTGGGGCGACGGCACGCCGCTCACAACCGCGCTGGAATACAACGGAATGGCGCTCTCGGCCTGCTACCAGAACGGCCGCGGGAAGATGAGCTGTATGAGCTGCCACACCGCACACGGCGGCGACCCCAACATGATGCTCAAGCCGCAGATGCAAACGAACCAGGTGTGCTACCAGTGCCACGCGGAGTACCGCGACAAGCTCGCCGCTCACACCCGTCACGCCGCGGATTCGGCCGGCAGCTCGTGCGTCAGTTGCCACATGCCACATCAGGTGTATTCGCTGATGGCGACGCACCGCTCGCACCGCATTCAGGTTCCTGACCTGGAAGGCAGCGTCGGCACCGGGAAGCCGCACGCGTGCAACCTGTGCCACCTCGATAAATCGCTCGGCTGGACGCGCGCCGAACTCGCGAAGTGGCCGAACGGCCAGAAGAACACGGCGGTGAAGCTCTCGCCCGACGAGGAAAAGCTCTCATCGGCCTTGCTGACACTCGCTCAGGGTGACGCCCGGAGCCGGGTGATCGTTGCCGGGGCGTTTGCGACGCCGGCGGCGCGACAGGCGTCCGGCACCGACTGGTACGGCCCGTTCCTCACGCGCCTGCTCGAACACGAGCGATACCCCATGGTGCGCTATTTCGCCGATCGCGGAATGCGAGCCGCACACGGCTCGGACCTCGCCCCGTTCGACTACCTCGCAAAGCCCGCCGACCGGCTCACCCAACTGCAGGCGCTCCGGGCGCACTTCGATGCATCGCCGCTCCGGCGCCCGCTCCCGCACCTGCCGCTAACGGCCGCCGGGTTGCCGGACGACACCGTTCTGGACCGCCTGCGCGCCACCCGCCGCGACCCGGACCTGACGATCAACGAGTAATCCGTGGGGAAGTGCGTATCACTTTGTCAGTCGAAGGCGGCCAAGGTGGCCAACTGACCGCCTTCAGGAAACTGCGTTTTTCCAGGCGATTTCGCTCAAGGCGGCCAAGGCGGCCAACTTCTCAGGCCCCATTGGTTCTCGTTTGAGGGTCGCGGCTCACTACTCACCACTCATTACAGAACAGACGCACCAGCTCCCGGCCCCTCACTCACGAAATGTACAAAATTCCACAATTTCTTGTCAAGGCCCGTGACGGGTTTGCTTCGGGGGCCACCCTTCCCACGAGGGTTACCACGATCCCGTGCAAGACGCCCGTCACATGTTCGGATTGAATGGGAGCAGTTCGAGCATCCCGCGGTCGCCCGGTTCGGCCAGGCAGTCGAGCACCTCGCCGACGAGATACCGGTGGCGCAGGAACGGCCGGTGGAACATCAGGTCGGCGACGTACAACTCTCGCCGTCCGGCGACGACCCGCGGCAACAGGTCGCGGTGGTAATACACGAATACCTCGTCTGTTGTCATCTCGGCCACGCGGACCAGCTCCGGCTCACGCGGGGTCGTGTTCTTGTATGAACCCACCTTCGCCGCGATCGCCCGCAGCTCGTCGTCGCCGATCCGCTCGTCGAACCCGAACACCACCAGTCCCGGGTCGTCGTCGGGGCCGGGCGCGAACAGAGCGCGGTTCGCCTGAACGACCGCGGCCCGGACCGCGACCCCGCGGCGCTTGCGGACGCGCTCGATTCGTTGCCGTGCCCGCGTACCCTCGGTCGCCCCGGGAACGACATCGAAGCGGACCGTACGCGGCGAATCGAACCGCAGCCAGAACGGGGTCGGGGGCAGCCGGTCGAGCAGGTCGGGCGGGAACGCCGGGGCGTACACGTCGCGGAGCCACACCGGCACCGACCCGGCGAACCGCTGCGGAACCTGCATGCTGTACCCGCCGCGTCGGTGAAACTCCGTCTGTGCCAGGCGGTGGTGAAATGGGGCGTCTTGGTAGGCGCGGATCATGGTCTCGTGGACCGCGGGAAGGTTCTCGGCGTGGCGCGGGTCGGGCGAGTACCAGAATCGGACGACCGGCCCCGGCGGGAAGGTCGCGAACGAACCGGCGATTGCGACGACCGGTCCGCTCGGGATCGAGTCCGGGTCGTAGCTGGGTCCGAAGAGCGCCTCGCGCCACCCCATACCGCTCTCCCATTCTGTTCTGTGGCCGGGCCCGCGAGAGCCGCGAATTTCGCGCCGTTGACCGGCCCTCCGGGTCGGTTTAGCATCTACCCCAACCCCGGGCATTATCTGGCGGAGATTGATGAGCAATTCCGAAACGCCCGCCGGCGCAGTTCCCTCTCACGTGCGGGGGCGCCGGCGGATCGTCGCGCTGGCGGTTCTTGTGCTGGTCGCGGGCGGTGTGGCGCTCGCGCTGTGGCAGCGGGCGGTTCCCGTACCGCAACAACCAGTTGCCGATGATGACGACGACGCCGATCCGGTCGCGGTCGCGGTGAACCCGGGGTTCGTCGGGATCGGGGCGTGTGCCGAGTGCCACGCGAAGCGGGTCGAAGAGTTCCGGGCGACGCGACACTTCCACGCCTCGGTGCCCGCGAGCGGCGCGCGGGCCGCCGGGTTCGAGCCGGGGAAGGGGCTGCACAAGACCCGCGACCCCGACATCTATTTCGAGATGACCCGCGACCGGAACGATCTCATCGCGACCGGCGTGCGCCGCGGCCCCGCCGGCGAACAGCGGATCGATTACTTCATCGGGCTGGTGTACGGGGCTGGCGGCACGCGCGACGAAATGTACTTCGCCTGGAAGGACGACGGCCTCGTGCAACTGCCGGTCGCGTGGCTAACGCCGCAGGGCCGCTGGGGCAACGTCGTGGACCGCATCGAGGCCCGCGAGGTCACGCCGAACTGTCTGGAGTGCCACACCACCTGGGTTTCGCACACGCCCGGCACGCTCAACCAGTACCACCGCGACGACATGCTCTTGGGCGTCACCTGTGAGCGGTGCCACGGCCTCGGAAAAGACCACACCGACCACCACAAGGCCCATGCGAACGCCCCGGCGCACGCGATCCTTCACCCCGGCAAGCTCGACCGCGAGCGGAGCATGGACCTCTGCGCGCAGTGCCACACGAACGTCAAGCGCCGCGGGGCGCCGTTCTCGTACCGGCCGGGGCAGCCGCTCGAAGCGCACTACCGCCCGGTGCGGCCGAAATTCGACGAGGACAACATCGTCGGCAATCAGGTGCAGTCGCTCCGCGCGAGCAAGTGCTTCCAGAAGTCCGAAATGACCTGCCTGACGTGCCACGATCCTCACCATGCCGAGAAGCCGGCGGACGTGCGGGCCGTGTGCCTCAAGTGTCACACGCCGGCGAACTGCAAGGAGCATCCGCGATTGCCGGAGCCGGTGCGCGGCGACTGCACCAGTTGCCACACGCCTCCGCGAGTGTGGATGAACGTGCATTTCCACACGACCGACGATCAGTACGTCCCGGTCGCCCCGCGAACGGATCACCGCATCGGCATTTACCCCGAAGCGCGACAGGCGACGCTGCTCGCGTGGCTGCGCACGCAACCCGACGACAAGAGCCGCGCGGAGGCGGCCAAGCTGGCGGCCGATGTGGGGGCGTACTGGCTGAAGGAAGCGGACGCGCGCCAGAAGGCCGGGCGGCTGAAGGCCGCGATCGGGGCCGTGCGCGAAGCCCTGAAAGCGAATCCGGACGACGCGACGCGAAAACGGTTGCAAGACGCCATCGCCCGCGAGTCCGAACTCGAAGCACTCAAGCGGAAAGTGGACCTGCGCCGGCCCGAAGAGGCGCTCCTCGATCTGCGGAAAGTGCTGGAGATTCGGCCCGACGACGCCTCGGTACACAGCCAGATGGGTTCGGCGTTCGCCGCGCTGGGCAAGCACGACGAGGCCGTGAAGCACCTGGAAGCGGTCGCGGTACACGATCCTGACGACGCCTCCGGGCTGACACTGTTGGCGTGGATGGAGTACATCGACGGGCGGCCCGAGCGATCGGCCGCGCTCTCCGCGCGGGCCGACGCGATCGACCCGGCCAACGCGCGGGTTCATTACCAGTGGGGGCTTGCGCTCCTGAAGCTTCAGCGGTGGGCGGAAGCCACGGCGCACTTCTCCGCGGTCCTGACGATTCAACCGCGCCACGCCGGCGGCGCACGCGGGCTGAGCGAGGCTGCGCGCGAGCAGGGGCAAGTTGCCGATGCTCTCCGACACGCGCGGCGGGCCGTGGGCTGGTCGGAAGGCCCGAACGCCGAAGCGCTCCTGACGCTCGCGCGGGCGTTCGTCGCGGCGCAGCGCCCGGCCGACGCTCGCCGCGCGTTTGAAGACGCGCTGCGGGCTGCCGAGAGGACCAACCCCGCCCTCGTGCCCGTCATCCGCGCGGAGTTGGGGAAGGTTGGGAACTGATGCCGCTGCCGTGGCGCACGCGGCCCGCGTGCGTTACTTCTTGTCGAGTTTCTTTCGCGTCGCCTCGCTCCGGAGCAGCACCGGATCGGTCTCGCCGGGCATCAGGCGGCCCGCCTCGTCCGCGGCCGTGATCGCCTCGTCGTACCGCTTGCGCTGGATCGCCGACCTCGCTTTATTGATCCACTGATCGTACTCGGAAATCACGCGCTCCGCGTTGCGGCGGACCTCCGTCGCCTCGGAGTGATTGAAGATAATCTCCTCGGCCTGCTTGGCCAGCCGTACCGCGTCGCGGTACCGCCGCGCGGTCATGGCGGTTTTTGCCTCGGTCAGCACCTGGTTGTACCGCGCCCGGTCGGCGTCCGCTTTCGCCTGGCGGGCTGCCGCGACGAGCGCCTTGGCGCGCTCGTCCTGCGGCTTCAGCCGGGCGGCCTGCTCGAATTCGGACACGGCCTCGGCGTGGCGGTTCGCGGCCCGTGCGTCTTCCCCGCGGCGGATGTGGTTCTCGAAATCGGCGGTCAGCTTCTCTGCGAGGGCCGCCTTGTCGCCAGGCTTGAGTTCCGCAGCGGTCGCGAACGACCGGGCCGCCGCGGCGTAGTTCTTCTCGGTCATCGCGGCCCGCCCGGCGGCCATCGCCTTCTCGTACCGATCCTCGACATCGGCCCGGTGGGCCGCCTGTTTCTCCGCAGTGGCGGTCGCGTCGCCGGGGACGAGCTTTTCGGCCGCCGCGAACCACCCGATCGCGTCGGCGAAGTTCCGCGTGCCCATCGCCGCGCGCCCGGCAGTGAGTGCCTTCTCGTACTCCTCCCGGACCTCGGCGCGGCGGGCGTCCTGGGCCTTCTTGAGCAAGTCCCGGATCGCGGCATCGGCCGGCGCCTTGCCGGCGGCGGTCATCAGCGTGCGGGTCGCCTCCGCGAACTGCTTCGCGTCGAACTGCTCCTGCCCCTGCTCGACGAGCGCCGGGACTTCTTCGCGGGCCTGTGCAGCGGTCGCGTCGGGGTCGTTCGGCTTCCAGCGGAGTGCATCGGTGAACGCGGCCTTCGCGGCGCGGTGCTTGCCCGCGGTCGCAGCGTCGCGCCCGGTGGTCATCGCCTTCTCATACTGCTCGGTGGCGTGCTTGTGCTTCGCGGCCCGCGCCCGGCCGAGCCAGTGCGCTGTGTCGCTGTCGTTCGGGGCCAGGGCGGACGCCTTCTCGAACGCCTCGACCGCAGCATCGTACGACCCGGCCTCCAGGTGGGCCAACCCTTCCGTGTAGGCGGCCTGGTGCGCAACCGCTCGTTCTTCTTCGCGCCGCCGCTCGGCTTCGGGGTCGGGCCTGGCCCCGCACCCGAGGACGGTGCCGAGGATTACCACCAGCGCGACGAGCCGAGGGAAACGGGTCATGGTCGCCACCGTGTGACAGAACGCGGGTATCCAGCGGGGTATTCGCCGGGAACGGTCGCGGATTTATTGTACCGACGGATTCGGCTCACATGGGCCCATAAACCTTGGTGCCGGGTCACGGCCGGCGGCTAACGCCCTCGGCGGTGTAGGTCGTTACGCGGCCCCCGCGGTTCAACCGGATCGTCCAGACCGCCGGCCCGTCGGAACCCGCGTCGTCGGCGCAGGCGGGGTCGGTCGTGCGGAGCGTCTCGGCCACGGCTGGGCGGTCGGGCGCGGGGTGCCGGTACACCTCGATCGTTTCGGGGGTCGGATCGACCGGGCCTCGGTCATGTCGGTTACCGCGGGCGACCCACCCGGCACAGAATGCGGCGGCGAACAACACGAGGGCGATGGGGGCGCGGTGAGACACGGGCTTCCTCCGGCGCGGCGTGGGCGACGGGATGATAAACGGCTCCGCGCCGCCGGCGGCACCGGCTCTCAGCCACTTCTCACGGCTGAGCCGGCCGCGGCTTCGCTCGTGAGGATGGGGTCGTGCTGGTGGCATTGTCCGAGTACCTCGTCCGGCCCTGTTTCCGCAAGTCGCGCCCGGGCCCTTGTTCGTCGAATCGGCCCTTGTTAGACTTGTGCCAGTGACCGCCGAACTAATGGCCCAAAGGTGTTCAGCCCAAAGGTGACGTCGTGAGTGCAACACGCGCGACTTGCCCGCAATGTGCGGCCGTGATCCGCCTGCCGGAGGGAACCACCAAGACGCGGTTCCGGTGCCCGCGATGCGCAACGATCTTCGACCTCGGTGACGCCACCGCGCAAGAGGTTCCCGCTCAGCCCGCTCCGGGACAAGGGCGGGCGAAACCGCGCTCGGCCCCCGCGGCGTCGGCGACGTTCGAGGTGGTGCCGGCGCCGGTGGTCAAACGGCCCAAACCGGCGATCGAACCGGACGACGAACCCGTCACGAAGCCCCGGCGCAAATCCCGGCGCGACGAAGAAGATGAAGACGAGGACTATCAGCCGCAGCGGCACAAGCGCCGCTCGGAGGAAGACCCGCCGAAGAAGAAGCAGCGCCGGGCCGGGACCGGCGAGCGGATCGCGACGGCCATCGCCGCCCTGGCGCTGCTCGTGGTGGTGGTGGGGCTGGGCGGGTATTTTCTGTTCGGCGAGGAGGCGCCGGAAGAGGTCAAGAACACGACGGCCGAACCGCCCAAGCCCGAGCCGCCCAAGCCCGCCCCGCCCGCGGCCCCGCTCACGCACGAGCAGATGGTCCGCAAGGTGAAGAACTCGACCGCTTACATCCGCACGATCTTCCAGGGCGGGCTGGCCGCGTCCGGCAGCGGGTTCTTCGCCGGGCAGCCGGGGTTCGTGGTCACCAACGCCCACGTCCTCGGGTTCGGACCGCGCGAGCTGCGCGTTCCGATCAAGGTGGAAGTCGTTCAAAACAGCGGCGAAGTGGGCGAGCGGGTGCTGCCGACGACCATCTTCGGCATCGACGTGACGCGCGACCTGGCGATCCTCCGTGTGGAGTCGCCGAACCCGCCGGAGCCGCTCCAGTTCGGGCGGGCCGCGGAGCTGATCGAAACGCAAGAGGTCGTGATCTTCGGCTACCCGTTCGGCGAGCAGTTGGGCAAGAACATCTCGGTCAACCGCACGACCGTGTCGAGCCTGCGGCAAACGAACGGGATCGTGGAAATCGTGCAACTGGCCGGCGGGATGAACCCGGGCAACTCCGGCGGTCCGGTCACCAACGCCAAGGGTGAGGTGATCGGCGTCAGCGTCGCCGGGATCCGCACCGCCGACGCGATCTGCTTCGCGATCCCCGCGGAAATCACGGCGACCTTCGTCAACCACCAGATCGGCACCGGCGGCTGGCTCCAGCTCGGCAACCTCGTCCCGGCCGGCGCCGGGCCGCCGGGCCCGGGAGCCGGCGGCATCGTGCTTCCCGGAGTGGGCGGCCCACCGCCCGGGGCCGGCGGCGCGCCGCCCGGCCCGATTAACCCCATCGTGCCGGGGCGCCCGAAGCCGCCCGCTTGGGCACCGCTCCAGATCCCACTACCGGCCGCGCTCGCCCTCACGCCCGCGAAGATCACCGGTATCACCGCCACGGTGAAGCTTCCCGCGGTGACCGACGGCGCGTGTGTCGGCGGCGGCGGGCGGTTCCTCATTTTCCACCTCCCGAGCGCCCGGCAGCTCGCCGTCTTCGACGTGTGCGAGGCGAAGGTGGCGGCGACCATCCCGGCGCCGAAGAACGCGCTGTTCACGGCCGGCATGAACACGCTCGTCGTGGTGGACGGGGACGCGAACACGATCGACCGGTGGAGCCTGGCGACGTTCACGAAAAAGTCGTCCGGCGAACTGCCGGTCGCCGCCGGGTTGCACCCGGTCGCCGTGGCGATGGGCAGCGCGTCGGACGGGCCGCTGATGGTGAAGGCGGTGGACTTCCCGCGGCTCGCCGAGCGGTTCCTGTTCGACGTGACAACGATGACGGAAGTGAAGGGGTCGCGGACGAACGCCGGGGCGCTGGCTCCGCGACCCGGCGATGTACTCCGGGCCAGTGCCGACGGGCGCACGTTCACCCACTGCCGCGAGGACGGCAAGGCGGCGGTGATCGTGGTGACCGACACCGGGTATCACGAGTCGGCCCTGCCGGGCGCGGAGGCCGCCACGTTGCCCGGCGGCGACGGGCAAGCGGTGTACGCGCCGGGCGCGATCGCCGGGCGGACCGGCGTTGCCGTGGCACCGTCGGGCGAAGGGGTGTACCTGCCGGCGGTGCAGGGGCCGCTGTTCCTCTCGTTGCCCGGGCGGGGCACCGCGCGGAAGTCGGTCGCGGTCCACGCCGGGCGCGACCACGACCCGCTGTTCGAACTGCCCCCGATCCCGGCCCTCACGGCCGCGCTCGGCCGCGAGCGGGTGCCGATCGACCGGCGCGTGTTCTTCGTCCCGGCCGCGCAGGTACTGGTGTTCCTCACCCCGGAAGCCGATGCGGTCACGCTGCACCGGCTCGACGTGGACGCGCTGTTGGAGAAGGCCGACGCGTACCTGTTCGTGACCTCGATCCCGCCGGCGGCGGTCGTGGGGAAGTCGTTCGACTACCGACTGGTGGTGAAGTCGAAGAAGCCCGCAGCCGGGTTCAAGCTGGTGTCCGGGCCGCCCGGCCTCAAGGTGAGCGCCGAGGGGCGCGTGACGTGGACCGTACCGGCGACGTTCGCCAGGACCGCGACGGTGGCGATCACGATCACCGGCGAGGGCGGCGACGAACACCGGCACGAGTTCGAACTGATCCCGATGTCCGCGCCGCCGGAGTGAGGCGGAGTTGGAATACCCGCAGCCGTTCGCCCCCGGAGTCGAATCCGGGGGCGTTTTTCGTTCAGTCAGTTCGGGCTGAAGTCGAACTTGGAAGCGGTTTCGCGGCCGAGCGGGTCGTTGACGAACTTGCGGAAACACCCGCAACACAGATCGAACCGCATCTTCTTGGACGTGGGGGGCAGTTGCGGTTCGCGGTCGCTGTCTTCCATCTCGCAGAGCAGTTGGGCCATCTCCTCGACGTGATCGGTTTCCAGGTCGTCGTCGGTCAGTTCGGTCGGGTCGATGGCCGCGAACGCTTCCATCTTCAGTACGTATCGTTCGGCTCCGTCCGTTGTCATGTCCTTGCCGCAGAAGTCGCACGAGTAGTGCATCATGACCGTCGGATCCTCCAGAGCATCTAGGCGCCGCTTCCGGCCGGAGAGGACGGCGCGAGTGGGGGCGGCCAGAGCGAGTCGATTGAAGTGGGGCCGCCGCGTCGAGTTCGTATACTCCACAACTCGCTATTTCCGGGCGCGGTGTCAAGCGGAATTCTTGGCGCATTCCGGGGAGATCGCACACGCCGGTGCCCGGGAAGAATGTTTTTCGGATCGGTAACTTTTTCCTGGACGCGGGTCCGATTCTGTGCATCGCGGTTCCCGCGACCCGGTAGTGGGCTGCGCGACCCTCGTTCGAGCGAACGGATACGAACTTTTCTTGAGTGCGAAACATCAGGAAATTCCGTTACTTCGTGCGGTTCCGGGGTGTAACGGCTCGCGCGGCTGGCACGCGAGGTGCATTACCTCCGGGCGTCACCACCCGACGACCGGCGGCGCACGAAGTACCGATCCCCGGTGTGGCGGCTTCGCATCAGCTATTTCTCCCCCGACGGCTCGGGCGCGCCCCCGAACCGGCCCCGCCCCCGCTCCCGTCAACGCGACACGTTCCCACGGCCGGCGGCTCCATGAAGTGAGCCAGCCGGCCCGTATCTTTTAGCAGTGGTCAGTGTCAGTGGTTAGAGGAAGACAGAAGGCCGGAGCCATTTGGTTCTGGTCTTCTGTCTTCCTCTAACCACTGACACTGACCACTGCCCTACAACCGGCCCCCTCGCCACTCCCGGCACACGCGCCGCAACAGGACGCCGGCGGGCGGGGATTTGCCCGGCGGGGGTGTCGCCGCGTCATTCAGGACGAACGCGGGTTCCGATACACGACGCAGACGAGCTGTTTGAGGGGACACACCGTTCGGAATGCGCTCGTCGTTGCGAACGGGGGAAGTATTTTCGGGCCGGTCGGCCCGTGCGGCGCCTGGGGAAGGCGCTGTGACATTCGCGCCGCGGACGCGGCGCGGAACGGCCGATCGGCCCGCAAGGAGGCGACTGACATGTCCATCCGCAAGGGCGCCCCGTGGGTGGCGGCGCTCGTGATTCTCGGTGCCGGCTCGGTCGCGTTCGCCGGGCACTTCGGCACCACCAAGTACACCGTCAGCGGCACGTGTTGCGACTCCGCGTCCAACTTCGGCGCCGGGCAGGGGCCGTGCGGCCCACAAGGCGGCGGGTACGACACCGTCGTCGAGAAGCGGTACCAGACCAGCTACCAGACGACGACCGAAACGGTGATGAAGCCCGTCACCCGGACCACGTACGTCAACGAGCAGCAGACCCGCTACAAGACGGTGAACGAGACCGTCTACAAGCAGGTGCAGGAAACGGTTTGCAAGCCGGTTTGCGAGACGGTGATGAAGGAGTGCCGCACCACCGTCTGCAAGCAGGTGTGCGAGACCGTGTGGAAGGAGTGCCCGGTCACGGTCTGCAAGACGATTTGCGAGCCGCACTGCCGCAAGGAGTGCTTCTACGTCTGCAAGCCGGTGTGCGAGACGCACTACAAGGAACACTGCCACACGGTCTGCAAGCCGGTCTGCGAGACCGTCATCAAGGACGTGTGCAAGACGGTGTGCGTCCCGGTCACTGAGACGTGCTACAAGAACGTCCAGCGCACCGTCTGCGAGGACGTGTGCGTGACGGAGATGCGGGACGTGTGCAAGACGGTGTGCGAACCCTGCACCGTGACCAAGTGCGTCACCAAGTGCGTGCCGGAGACGGTGTGCGAAACCGTCTGCGTACCGGGCAAGTGGACCTGGCAGGAGTGCCCGGTGTACCGGTGCGAGTTCGACCCCTGCACCTGCACCACCGTGCAGAAGCAGTGCGGCACGAAGAAGCAACTTGTCCGCACGCCGGCCCACACCGAAACCCGTCAGGTGACCCGCAACCGCAAGGTCACCGAGCAGGTCCAGGAGACCACCTACGTCAAGAAGACCGTCACCGAGAAGGTGCCGGTGCAGGTCACCAAGAAGGTGCAGCGGACGGTGACCGAGCGCGTGCCGGTGACCGTGACCCGTAACGAGCAGCGGCAGGTGGTGGAGAAGGTTCCGACGCAGGTCGTTCGCAACGTGCCGGTGACCGAGGTCGTTCGCACCCCGGTGACGGTGCGCCGCAACGCCCAGGGCGCCTACGTGGACGCTTCGAACCTCGGCGGCGACGCCGCGGCGCACGCCAAGAACGGCTCGACCGTGGTCGGCGGCGGCCCCGGCGCGCTGGCCAACCCGAACGCCCCGACCTACGACTCCGACGGCGCCGGCCGCGTGTTCGTCGAAGGGCTGCAAGTGACCCGTGATGTGACCTACAACGTCACCCGGCAGGTGCAGGTGACCGAGATGCGCCGCGTCCCGGAAAAGGTCGTTCGCAACGTGCAGGAAGAAGTCGTCAAGCACGTTCCGACGAAGGTGACCGTGATGAAGCAGGAAGTGGTGACCAAGTGCGTCCCGCACACCGTGTGCAAGCAGGTTCCGTACACGGTCTGCGTGCGGGTGCCGCACACCTGCACCGAGATGGTGCCCTGCCAAGTCACCCGGCGCGTGCCGGTTCACACCTGCGTCGATGTGGTCGTGAAGAAGCCCCGCCACGTGTCGTGCAACACGGGCTGCGGCAACCCGTGTGCTAACCCCTGCGGCACCGCGGCCCACGCCGGGGCCGGCAGCGGGTGCGGGTGCGACCCGTGCGCCCCGACCTGCCGCCCGACGCCGATCCGTGACTTCTTCGGCAAGCTGTGCAAGAGCCGGCTGGCCTGCGACCCGTGCCCGTCGCCCTGTGGCGATCCGTGCAAGTGATGCCGAATAGTCGCAAGTCGTAAAGTCGTAAAGTCGCAAGTCGTAAAGTCGAAGACACTCACGGTTGAGGTCTTCGACTTTACGACTTGCGACTTTGCGACTTGCGACTTTTGTTGGTAGTCTGAACGGTGGAAACCCCGCGAGGTCACCCCATGAAATTGACGACCCTCGGACTCGCCCTGTTGACGGCCGCCGCTGTCGGGCTGTGGCCGGTATCCGGCGCGGGCCAGGATCCGCCGAAGGGCGAACCGCTGCCCGAGTTCCCGCTGACGAACGCGAAGAACAAGCCGGTGCCGCTGACGCCCGACAAGAAGACGATCATCGCGGAGGTCGCCGGCGAGGGCAAAGAGAAGAAGGTGGTGCGCGTCGGGATCATGTGCGAGGTGTGTTTGCGCGAGGGGCCGCTCGAACAGTTCCTCTGCAAGAAGGGTACGAAGGAGCACGAGGCGATCGTGCGCGTCGATCTGGACGCGGAGCTGATTCACCTGGCGATCATCGCCGCCGGCGGCAAGCCGGGCACGCCGACCGGGTTCATCGACAAGAACGAGAACCCCAAACACACCCCGGCGACCGGCAGCAAGGTGAACGTACTCGTTCACTACACCAAGGACGGCAAGCTGCACACGCACGCAGCGCAGGACTGGATCTGGGATCACAAGAGGAAGATGCCGATCCCGCACCAGTGGGTGTTCGCGGGCAGCGTGTTCATCAAGGATCCGGACAACCCGACCGCCAAGCCGCACTACGGGGCCAACGCCGGCGACATCTTCAGCATCTCGAACTTCCCGTACTCGACGCTGGAGTTCCCGGTGCCGATCAGCAAGGACGAGGCCCAACTCACCTACGAGGCCCGCACGGAGAAGATTCCGCCGCTCTTGTCGAAGGTGTGGGTGCTGATCGAGGTGGTGCCGGAGAAGAAGTAGCAATTGGCGAACGGCCGGTGTCAGCCGGCCGGTGATTTGCGTGCCCCACACCGGCCGGCTGACACCGGCCGTTCGCCGTGTTCCAACACAGGTGCTTATGCGATTAGTGATGATGGGAACGGGTACGTTCGCGGAACCGACCTTCGAGGCGCTTCTGGCCGCGTTCGGCTGCGATGTGGTCGGGTTGGTAACGCAACCGGAGCGCGACATCGGCAACAAGCGCGGGAGTACGCGCCAGACAGGGAAGGGCATGGCGAATATCGCCGCCGCTTGCGGCGTAGCGGTAATCCACCCCGAAAGTATCAACACGCCTGAAGGCGTCGAACAGCTCCGTGCGATGAAGCCCGAACTGCTCGTGGTCGCGGCCTACGGGCAGATTCTCTCGAAGGACGTCCTTTCGGTTCCGACGCGCGGCACGATCAACGTTCACGCCTCGCTCCTGCCGAAGTACCGCGGCGCGGCTCCGGTGGCGTATGCGATCCTCGGCGGCGAATCGCAAACCGGCGTGACCATCATCAAAGTAACTCCCGGCCTCGATAGCGGCGACATGATCCTTCAGGAAGCACTCGACATCCTCCCCGCCGACACGACCGGCACTCTCGAAGCCCGCCTCGCGACGCTCGGGGCACGGCTGGCGGTCGAAGCGGCGCGCAAGTACGTGTCCGGCGGCCCGGGGGAGGGCGTGAAGCAAGACCCGGCGCTGGTGACGAAGGCGCCGAAGATCAAGAAGGAGTTCGGCCTCATCGACTGGACGAAGCCGGCGGACTATATCGAACGCCTCGTCCGCGCGATGCAACCGTGGCCGACCGCGTACACGTTCCTTCACCGCCCCGGCAAGGAACCAATGCGGGTGATTGTGAACGCGGTGCGGATGGATGGGGAGTGCGACGCCGAGGAGGACGAAGCCCCGATGTGCGGCGCGGTTCTCTTCGACCCGGCTTGGGCGTGCGGGCCGAACTTTCACATGCCGCTGACTCCGCCGCCCGACACGCCCGCGAAGCAGTTACTCATCACGTGCGGGAACAGCACGAGTCTGGAGATCCTCGAACTCCAACCCGCCGGTAAGAAACGGATGAGCGTGGAGGAGTTTCTGCGCGGGCACCCCGTCACGATCGACATGCGGTTCGGCCCGGAAGTGCTGTCATGACGACCGCACGCCAAGTTGCTGCCGATGTACTCAACCGCTCGCGCGCCCGCGACGGGTTCGCCGCCGAACTGGTCGATGACGCACTCGGCGGCACAGGGGGCTTACGCCCCCCGCTCAGTCCGCAAGACCGCCGATTCGTCACGCAACTGGTGTTCGGCGTCATCCGGCGCGGCGGGACGCTCGACGCGCTGCTGAAGCCGTTCATCAAGATCCCGCTGCACGCGGTTCAACCGCGTGTGTGGGACGTACTCAGGCTCGGCGCGTTCCAGCTCACGTTCCTCACGCACGTCCCGAAGCACGCGGCCGTCAATGAGACCGTGGAGCTTGCGACGCACGTCGGCGCGCCGAAGGCGAAGGGGTTCGTCAACGGCGTGCTGCGCCGCGTCGCCGAGCTGGTGACCGACGAGTTCACGGAGAAACCTGGCGCCGACGCGGTGCCGATGGCGTGGCGCGAAGAACCTAACCCCCCGGCCCCCTTCCCTGGAAAGGAAGGGGGAGACAGAGGCGCTCTCGGCGCGTCTTCGCCTTCTGGTTTTCGCCCCTCTCCCTCTGGGGGAGGGGCAGCGAGCGAAGCGAGCGGGGAGAGGTTGCTTTCGGGCCGCTACCGCCACCTCACGCAACCCGTTCTCCCCGATCCCGTCGCCGACCCCGCGGCGTACTTCGCGGCGGCGTTCAGCTTCCCGCAGTGGCTCGCGAACCGATGGCTCGAACGCTACGGTTCGGACGAATGCACGAGGCTCGGGTTCTGGTTCAACGCACCCCCGCCGTTGTGGATTCGCGTGAATAAGCTCAATGCGGATCGCGAAACGTACCGCATTCAGCTCGCCGCGGCGCTCATCGAGGCCGAACCGGGCGAACACCCGCAGTCGCTCCGGTTCCCGGAGCATCACTCGATTCGCGATCTGCCCGGATTCGCCGCCGGCGACTTCGCGGTGCAGGATCATTCGTCGATGCAGGTCGCGTCGGCGCTCGGCGTGCGCCCGGGGATGCACGTACTCGACCTGTGCGCCGCGCCCGGGGGCAAGACGACACACCTCGCGGAACTGATGGACAACCGCGGGCGCGTCACCGCGTGCGACATCGACCCGAAACGCCTCGAAACGGTCGCGGCGTTGTGTCAACGGCTCCGGGTGAAGGGCGTCGAGACGGTT
This sequence comes from uncultured Frigoriglobus sp., assembly GCA_964495365.1. Taxonomy (GTDB): domain Bacteria; phylum Planctomycetota; class Planctomycetia; order Gemmatales; family Gemmataceae; genus Gemmata. The sequence continues at coordinate 43,005 of CAZBXY010000017.1, forward strand.
CTGCTAAAGGAAGACGGCGAACCGCCGGCGGGGCCGTTCGACGCGGCACTCGTGGATGTGCCGTGTAGCAACACCGGCGTACTCGGGCGCAGGCCGGAGGTGCGGTGGCGTCTGAAGCCGAACGAGTTTGAACATCTCGTCCGGCTTCAGACGCGGCTCTTGATTGAGGCGCTGGTTCGCGTGAAGCCGGGCGCGGCGGTGGTGTATTCGACGTGCAGTATCGAGCCGGAGGAGAACGAGGGTGTCGTGAAGGCGGTGTGTAAGGGGATGCGCGGTGTCACGCTCGAAGCGGAACACCGCGCGGTCCCCGGGCGCCCGGCCGACGGCGGGTACTGGGCGCGACTGCGGAAATCAGCCCTTTAGCACCTCGCACGCTTCCTTGTGGCCCGGGGCGGCGTAGCCGAACGCGCTCGCCGTGACGCGGGCCAGTGCCACCAGTTGCCGCCACTTGAACGCGGTCCGGGCGCGGGTGAACTCGTCGGTGACCGTTGCGTAGTACTTCTCGGCGTGCAGCGCGCCGTCCTCGCTCGTCGCGTAGCCGCGGAACAGCGCGAACACGTCCTTCGCGGACTCCGGCTTTTCCCCGAGCCGCGCCGTCAGCGCTGCGGCCCGCACCTGATCCTTGTCGCGGATCGCCGCATCCAGTTCCTTCATCAGCACGTCCGGCCGCACACCCTTGACCAGCTCGCGGTGGTCGGCTCGCGGGTATGCGTCCCACTTCGTGAACTCGGCGCGGTTGCTGCGGTCGCGGGCGACCTCGTAGCCCGCCAGGATCAGGCTCGTCACCTGCGTGCGCCGGTCGCCGGCCGCCGCGAGGTTCCGCCAGGCGTGGATCGCGTCGCTCGCGTGAACGCCGATCGAGTCGCCGTGGATGCTCCCCACTGGCTTGTTCGGCGCGGTCCACTCCTTCGGGCGGCCCTCGTCACGCAGCACGAGTGCGTTCGCCGCCAGCGAGAGCGCCTCGCCGATCGCGTCGGCGCTGAAGCCCTCCGCGAGCGCCGCGGCGACGGCGTCGGCCGCTTGCGCGGCGGTCGAGGCGAACACGGTGTTCGAGAACTTCTCCACCCACGCGTCATCGGCCGACCGCGTGCCAGGCCGGGTCGCGAGCAGCTTGTACTGGTCGAGTAGCTTCGGAAGGATCTCGCGCAGCTCGGCGTTGTACTTCGCCTGGTTCGCGTTCTTCTCGACGTTCACGCAGTAGTGAACCGACTGCCGCAGCATCGTGTGGGCGCGCTCGGTGCCGACGAACCGCGTCAGATCCCACGCCCGCGACACCAGCACGACACGGTGAACCTCGGTCGCGTCGGCCACTTCGATGAGCAGTTGGTTGAGAGCGTCTTCGGGCTTGCCGCCCTTGCAAATTCCGGCGAAGGTCGCCTCGGCCGCGGCCATCGCCTTCGCGGCGTCGGTCGGGGCCGCGCGAACCGCGTCGCGGAGTTGCTCGCCGGCGGGGCGGCCGGCTTCGAGCTTGCCCGGCTCGACGACCTTGAGCGTCTCCTTCGTGTTGCCGACTTCCTTCAGCCGGGTCGCGTTGCGGTGCAGCACCTTCAGCACCGCGAGCGGCTTCTTGTGCGGGTCAGTTTCCTGTTCGGCCATCAGGTACGCCGGGGTCAGGGCCATCAGCGTGTGGAACCCGACGTAGTCCTCGCCGCCGAACGCGCGGGCATTCGTGAGAGCCGCGGCAGCGATCAGTTGCTTCAGTTCGGTCCCGCCCTTGATCTTCTCGACCACCTTCGCGTTGAGCTTGTCCGGCGGGGTTTCCTGGAGGAAAGTCACCAGCGGGTCGAGGTCGCCGAACGTGAGTCGGTCGCCCTCGGCGGCCCACGCGGTGCGGAACCCCAGGTCGGCGGCGAGCGAGTAGCCCAGGCCCGCGGCGATCATCCCGCGGCCGACATCGGCGAACAGTTCGCGGCGCGTGCGCTTCAGCATGTGAGGCTCCCGGGGAGGTAGGGCGCGGCGGAGGCGAGTGCCGCGTCCGGGAGGGAGGGAAATACGCAACTGTGTTTGATGATACCGCGCCGAAGCGGAGGCGAGAAGCACAAACCGCTCCTTCCCGCGACTGCGTTTGGGGCGAGGGCCGAGTGGACCGGCCGCGTGACAATCACGCGCGCAAGAAATGCGACCCTTTCATCGAAATATTGCGAATCGGGCAACGAATCGCTTGGAATGAGCCAGTTATCGAGGTTCAAAATCGGGAGTGAGCCGTGAGCGATGCCATTTCCAATCTGTCCGGGCCGGAACTGATTGGGTTCGTGGGCATGATCGGGGGGCTGATCGCAACCACGGCGGTCGTTATCGCGAGCATCGCCATTCCGCTCCTGACGTGGGCGCGGCGGGTCGAGGCCGTCACCCAACTCAAACGCGATCTGGTGGCCTCCGGGTTTTCGGCCGACGACATCGAACGGGTCGTTCGGGCCGCACCGGGCGAATCCTCTCCGGCCCCCTCCGCGGGATCGCGCAAACTCCCGGGTGGGGCGTGACGGCGCAGCGCGTCACTTCTCGTCGAACATCCTCCCCAGATCCAGTTTCACCGGCGGCAGCTTGGTCGCGGGACCGGTGCCGTAGGCCAGGTGCAGCACCCGCGCGCCCGGCTCGAACACCATGCTCTGGAGCGTGTGTTTGCCCTGGTGAACCTTGTCCAGTTCCGCGAACACCTCCGTCACCCCGAGCTTCGGCCCGTCCTTCGCCTGGAGCGGGGAGAGCTTCTCGTACCGCGGGCACACGTCGGTCACACTCAGTTTGTCCGTGCGGAAGTGGTTCGTGCAGCAGCACACTCCGTTGACGTGGGTCCGTACTTCCAGGTTCTTCGGCGTCAGCTCGAACACGGCCCCGCCGGACTTGTCGCAGATCGTCATGCAGCAAGTGGACGTGCGCGGGAGGTCGCGGAGGAGCTTCTCGGCCTCCGCGACTGTTGCGCATTCCTCCAGCACGCGGCGGAACGTCATCAGGAGCGGGGTGCCCTTCCAGTTGAACTCGGCCTTGTCCTTCGACTTCTTGATGCTGATTTCGTTGATCGTGACGCACAACCCGGCGTCGTTCATCCCGCTAATCACGCCCTCGATCGGCGAAACCGTCACCGCGGCGAACGCCCGCTTCCCTTCGCCCTTGTAGACCACGACCAGCGTGTGTTCGGTGATGCCCTTCGTCGGCATCCAGTCGAAGTTGCGGCCGAAGATCGGGCTTCCGGACTTGCTGCGGTCCTTCTCCACGATCACCGTCGAGCAGCCCATCCCGCTCGTGAGGTCCGCGACGGTGTTGGCGAACAGGAGCAGCCCGAGTTCGCGGTCGGAGGCCTTCGCCGCGGCTTCGATTTCGGTCGTGATGTGCGGCGGGAAGCTCGGCTTGAGTGCCGCGGACATCGCCGAGAGGATCGGGTATCGCTTCTCCTGCCCGGCGTCCTTGAGGAACTGCTTGTGGAGCGCGTCGAGGTCCGGGCCGTTCGCGATCGCGAGCTTGCCGAACTGCTCGCCCATCTCCGCCGGCTTGCCCCTCACGACGAGTACCGGCACCGTGTCGATGTACTTCAGCTCGCCGGCCCCGTGCTTGCCCGCCGGGAACCGCTTCGGCTCCTCGGCCCGGGCCACGAGAGCGAACACGAGCAACGCGAAAGCAGAAACGAATCGTGTCATGGCTTATTTCTCCGCAGATGCCGACGAATGCAAGCAGCTAACCACAGAGGCACAGAGAGACAGAGAAGGCAAAGAAACAGTTCTTCAAAACTCTCTTCTTGGTTTTCTCTGTGTCTCTGTGCCTCTGTGGTTAGTTCTTCTGTCTTGTTCATCCCTCGTTCGGCTGCGCGGTGCGGCCGAGGGCCACGTCGAACTCGGTGACCAGTGGCAGAATCATCGCATAGATCGTGAACCCGAAGCAACTGCCGAGTACCAGGAACGGCACCAGCGGGTCGCCGGACTCGTCCGTCCCGGGGCGGCCAATGAGGACGTTCACGATGCAGTAGAACATCGCCAGCGGGCACACGACACTTCCGACGGTTAACGCCGGCGACGGTCGGTCGGCGCTCAACACGAAGAACAGCCCGCCGATCCCGAGTACCAAGAACGAGATGAAGCTCACCCACTGGTTCGTGAAGCTGCCGCCGTTGATGACAATCAGGTAAATGCTAATCAGTGTGCCGACCGACAGGAAGAAGATCGTGCCGAGCGTGTGGGCGATCGCCAGACGGCTCTGGCTGATCCGCAAGGAAACGTGCAGCCCCAGCGATACCGCGAACCCGAACAGCACGACGAGCGCGCCCAGCACCGCGACCAGCGGGCCGAAGTTTGCGGCGAAGAACTCGGCCGAACTCGCCCCCGGCGGGACGCGTGTGAGCGCCCCGCGGGCCGCGTAGAACAGTGCCAGCAGCAAGGGCGGGATGATGTACTCCTTGCAGTTGAACAGCACGCCCCAGAGCTTCCCGAACACGAACTCCTTCGGCGAAACGTCGGTCACCAGCAGTACGTCCAGTGCGCCGCCGTCGCGCTCGGAGGTGATCGATGTCACCGCTTGCGCCGCAACGAGGAGCAGGCTCAGCACCGCGATCGGCACCAGTCCGTAGGCCGCGGCGAACGCGGGGCGCCCGCCGGGGCGGTTCAGTTCGCTCACCGCGAAGTACAGGATGAGCGCCAGTACGATCCCGAACGCGAACTTCACCAGGAGCGGGCGCCGCCCGTATGCGAGCGTCCGCACTTCGCGCCACAGGATCGGGTTGGGCCACACCTTGCGGATCTCGCCCGGTGCCGCGTGGGCTTTGGCGCGCTTTTCCGCGGCGATGGACTCGTCCGACTCCGGGTCTTCGGCCGCCCCGACCACCTCGCGCTGCATGATCGGCTCGCCGCTCGGATTCCACGCGCGCAGTTTCCAGATGCCGACGCCGTTCATCAGCGCGCACCACACGAACATGACCAGCACGAACCCGTAAGCCGGCGCCAGCCCCGACGACCCGTCGGCGGGCGGTTCGAGAACCGTTTGCATCGCGAGGAACGGGTCGAGCCATGCCTGTACGGTCGGCCAGTCGGTTCCGACCGACAGCGCCGGCCCGACGGTGCCGAGTCCCTGCGTCAGGCAGATGTACAGCACGAGGAACAGCACGGAGAGTGCGAGCGCCTGATAGGTCTTGTCGCGCCACAGGGCGATGAGACCGCCGAGCGACCCGGCCGCGACCGCGGACGCGAGGAGTACCAGCATCGCTTGCAACACCTGTTCGGGGTCGATCCCGCCGAGCAGGAGCAGCATCGCGAGTACCGGCGCGGACACCAGCAACAGGATGAGGATCGGCAGCAGCGCGCCGAGCAGCTTCCCCAACACGATCTCGTAATCGCGCATGTCCGTCAGTAACAGCAACACGAACGTGCGGCGGTCCTTTTCCTGCGACACGGCCCCGGCCGCGGAGAGCGCCGCGAAGAACAGCGTGAGCAAGAGTTGCACGAACGCGACGATCTGGAACAAGAGCAGTCCGAAACTCGCGGTCTCGCCGAGGGTGGCGTCGCGCGCGAACCCGATCGTCGCTTGCCAGGTGGTGATGCCGAGGATGCCGAGCAGCCCGATGAGGGCGGCGCGGGCCGGGAAGTGTCCGCTGCGCCGCGGGACGGTCACGACTTCGCGCGAAAAGATCGGGCCGAGCACGCACATCTCCCGCGGGGTGGGGAACCGTAATAGCTTATCGGCACAAGGATAGGCGGATAGCCCGTGCCGCGAACTGTGCCAGCAGCACAGCGAGCGAAAAGCACGGGCGAGTCAAGCTGTCCGAACCTCGCCGCCCCGAACCGGGTCTCGTTTCGCATGAGAGTCATTGTCTTCGCGCTGAACGGGTGCCCGGCCGGGTGGCTCGGGGCTTACGGCAACGACTGGGTCGGGACGCCGCACCTCGACCGGCTCGCGGCCGAGGGCGTCACGTTCGACCGACACATCAGCGACTGTCCCGAGCCGAACGCGGCGCGGAGGGCGTGGTTCTGGCAGGCGGAAGAACCGAACCCCCCGGCC
>CAZBXY010000018.1:0-46760 GCA_964495365.1 uncultured Frigoriglobus sp.
TGCAACTCGCGTTCGACGCGGTCGAGCAGCTCCTTCACCGGCCAGTCGCGGTCGCCGATCGCCACACTTCCACCCTTCTCGATCAACACCCGCACCTTCTTCTCCGCCGCGACCGCCGTGCTGTGCGTTTTCGCGCCGAAATGCTTGCTGATTTCGCCGTAGGTGGCGGCCGTGTGCTTACGACACAGGAAGATCGCCACCATCCGCGGGTGCGTCACGGTCCACGCCCGCGACTTCGATTGCAGCGTGCCGCTCGCCAGCCGGAGCGTCACGCACACCGCGGCGTCCACGTCGGCGATCGAAACCACTCGCACCGCGTGCCGCAAGAGGTCGCCGAGAGCTTCGCGCGCGGTTTGCATGTCGGCCGGGCGCCCGGTGACCTTCGCGTAGTGGCGAACGCTGTTCACCGCGCCTTCGAGTTCGCGCACGTTGCCGCGAAGAGTGTTCGCCAGCGACTTCAGCACCGCGTCGGGGATCGATACGGACCCGCCGCACGACTTCTTGCGAAGGATCTCGAGCCGGGTCTCCGGGTCGGGCGGGAGAAGACTCCAGATCGCCCCGCCGAGCAGCCGATCGACGAGTTCCGGCATCAGTTCGTCGGCCAGTCGCGGGTGGCAGTCGGTTGTCACGACCACCTGCCGGCCGTCGGACACGAGCGCGTCGAACGTGTGCAGGAACTCTTCCTGCGTGGCCGTTTTCTTGGCGAGGAAGTGCAAATCATCGAGTAACAGCGCGGAGCATTCGCGGAACTGCCGCCGGAACGCCGACATCTTCCCCAGGCGCGACGCCTGTACGAAGCGCGTCGTGAACTCCTCCGCGGTGACGTAGCACGGGCGCTGATCGCTTTGCCGCTTCAGCCCCGCGAAGATGCCTTCGAGGAGATGCGTCTTCCCGGTGCCGACCGGGCCGTGAATGACGAGCGGGTTCGCGCCCTGCCCGGGTTCCTCGACCACCGACAGCGCTGATGCGTGGGCGACGCGGTTGCACTGACCCGCGACGAAATCCGCGAGCGACTTCCACTTGCGCCCGGTGCGCGAGGCCGCGATCGGCTTGGCCAGCGCGACCTCATCCGGGTCGGCCCGCTTCACCTTCGGCCTGGGCGGCGCGACCGGATCGCCGAACAGGTCGCGTTGAATTTGTGATTTGTGATTTGCGACTTGTGATTGATCGGAAGTGGAAGCGGTTCGCTTCTCTTCACTCCGCGTTCCGGCTTCCGCGGTCGGCGTTTCGCCGGCGTCAACGGCCCACCGTACCGAGACGCCCGACCCGCACACCGCGGTCACGGCCTCCTGAACGGCCGCGCCGAAGGTGTGTTCGAGCCACTCACGGGTGTGCTGGTTGCGGGCCGCGACGACGACCGATTCGCCGAGCGGGACGAACTTGGCGTGTCCCGCGAACCAGAGGTTGAAGCGGGCCGCGCCGACGCGGGCGGAGACGGCCTCCGCGAGCGCCTGCGCGGTCGGCGGTGGACCTGCGGGAGCGGCCTGGGGTGCGAATTCGCGAATGGCGAGTCGGGGGGGCACGGCGGAACTCCCCGGTGTGGGTCAGGTGTCCTTTCAATATCTGCGCGCCGGCCGCGGCGCCAACGGGCCGGTAGGTCAGTTGCGGAAGGTAAGTGGGGGCGGGGGTTGGCGCGGTCGTCAGAGTCACGCGCGCCGGGTCTGCGCGCACAAACCGCGCCAGAAGGCGCAACGTGGCGCGAGTGGGCGCGGGCGCCACAGTCGCGCGAACCGTCCGGTACTTGAACCAAATTGGACTGAAGTTGCGTCACGCCGGCCACGACGCGAGCCACACCTCGCGCCGGTCGTACTCGGCGAACCCGTGCCGCGCGTAGAGCCGCATCGCGGGCGCGTTGCGGGCATCGACGGAGACGTTCAACACGGCGTTCCACGCGCCAGACACTTTGGCGATCGCGAACTTCACCAACTCCGCGCCAAGCCCGCGCCCGCGAAACTCCGGTACAACACCGACGTAGGTGAGTTCCGCGGCTCCCGGCGCGTCGATCGGTTCCAACAGAACCACACCGACACACTCCCCGTGGTCCCGGACGAGGTACGATTCCGCGCGGTCCGAGCAGACGAACCCGTTGCAAATCTCATCGGGCGTGCGAGCGGTGTTGAGTTCGGGACAGTCGCGGGTCTCCCGGTGTGTGGCGAGCAGAGTCGACGAGAAATCCTCTGGGAACGGTTGTCGCACGGCAACGAACGACAATGTCCCCGCGAGTTCGTATCCGGGCGAAACGTCGCGTGCCAGGAACACCAGTTGCGTCGTGTGCCGGAACCCGGCGCGCTCCAGCGGCTTCATCTCCGCCTCTTCGCCCGCCGCGGCAAACGCCTGACACACCTTCACCCCGCGCGACCGCAGCCAGTCGCACGCGGTGGCCGTTACCGCGTCCACCGCCTCAACCGAATCGCCCCGCGGGGGCCACGCGACGCCCAGCGCGCCCGGAAGCGCCTGCACCAGCGCCGCGGCACGCAACTTTCCGCCCGCGGCGCGGGCGACGAACAACCCGGACGCGTGTGCGTCGGTGAGGATGCGGTCGCGCCCGTGTTCGGCGCCGCCCTCGGTGAACAGCAGCCGGCACGCGGGCAACAGCTCGTGCGCCGCGGCCGGGGAAACCACGAAAGAGGGCATGAGAAGTCTGAGTGAACGCGCGTGGTCGATACGGTCGATACAACGACTACATCGTACCCCACGGATGGGTCTTTCGCATGGTTGTGCCAACTCCTCACGCGGCAGTTTCGCAAGTGGACAGCGACATTCGCGTTATCACCGAACCGTCGGTGTACGTCCTCGGGCGCCAGACCGTGGACGACACCGAACTCGACCGGTTCCTCGCGGACCACGGCGTCAGTTGGGAGAGCGATTCCGAAGTCGCCGGCGAGGTGCTAACCGAAACGGCCGGCCGTGTCTGTTACATGAGCTTCGCGAAGCCGCGCCCGGGCGGGAATGCCGCGTACCTCACACACATCAAGGAAGTCGGGCACGGGAGCGTTCTCGAACACGCGGTGTGGAACCTGCTCATCACCGGCGTGTCACGATCGCTTACACACGAACTCGTCAGGCATCGCGCCGGGTTCGGGTTCTCACAATTAAGCCAGCGTTATGTGGACGAATCAGTTGCGGAGTACGTCGAGCCGGACATCATCGCCGGCGACCCCGAGTTGCACGCGATCTGGCTTGAAACGGTGAAGCAGTCGCACGCGGCGTATGTCAAACTGGCCGAAGCGCTGAACGCGAAGCTCGCCGACCCCGCTGCCGCCACCGCGGCAATGCTCCCGCCGAATCCCGACCGCACCACGCGCCGCAAGGCCGCCCGGCAGGCCGCGCGGAGTGTGTTGCCCAACGCCACCGAGACGAAAATCTTCGTCACCGCCAACGCCCGCGCGCTGCGGCACTTCCTGGAGATGCGCGGATCGGTTCACGCGGAGCCGGAGATCAGGAAACTCGCCGGCGCGATCCTCGACGTGCTTCAGAAGGACGCGCCCAATCTCTTCGGAGACTACCAGAAGGTTCCGCTGCCCGACGGGACGTTCGACCTGACCACGCCGTTCAGGAAGGTGTGAGATTTCGCAACCGGCCGGCTGACACCGGCCGTTCGCCTCGATTACAATCCGCCTCGTGTTCCTCTTCCGCACGAGGCTCCCGCAATGTCACGCCTGCTCGCTCTCGCCGCGCTCGCGGCCGTTCTCACCGTCGGGTTCGCGCCGACCCCGGCCGCGGCCGACGACGCGAAGGACTTCTTCTTCAAACCCAACGACCGCATCGTCTTCCTCGGCGACAGCATCACCATTCTGTAACCACTTCCGAGAATAACATGGACGTGCGACACACCTTCGATTACACTTCACCAGCATCGACGCTCCACGAACTGAGGACGCGAGCCGTGAAGACCAAATCCGACCCCAACCCGATCGCCTACAGCTACCTCCGGTTTAGCAGTCCGGCTCAAGCCGAAGGTGACAGTGTTCGGCGGCAGACGGCGCTCCGCGACGCGTGGCTGAAGCGGAACCCGACCGTGAAACTCGATACCTCGCTCACGCTCGTAGACGCGGGGGTGAGTGGTTTCACCGGCAAGCACCGGACGAACAAGAAGCACGCGCTGGCGATGTTCCTCGATTTGGTCGAACGCGGGCGCGTGCCGGCGGGTTCATACCTCATCGTCGAGAACCTCGACCGCCTCACCCGCGAAACCCCGGTGGACGCGATCCCGGCCGTTCTCGGACTCATCAAGGCGGGTGTCTCGGTCGTGCAGCTTGCCCCGACCGAGGTGCCCTACAACGCGGAGATGGATCAAGGGCGGTTGATGATGATGCTGTGGGAGCTGTCCCGCGGTAACAGCGAGAGCAAGCGCAAGGCGCAACTGTGTGGCGACGCGTGGAAGGCGAAGAAGGAGGCGGCCCGGACGGAGAAGACGCCCTACGGGAAGATGTGTCCCGCGTGGCTGGAACTCGACGGCGACAAGTACCGGGTGAAGGCGGACGCGGCGAACGCGGTGCGGAAGGTGTTTCAGTGGTGCGCCGACGGGTTGGGCACGTTCGGCATCCTCGCTAAGCTGAACGAAGAGAACGTGAAGCCGATTGGGCGCTCGGGCGCGTGGGAGCGGTCCTACATCAAGAAGCTACTCAACAGCGTGTCGGTGTTGGGCACGTATCAGCCTCACTCCGGCTCGCGCGGTCCGAACCGCAAGCCCGAGGGTGAGGCGGTCGAGAACTTCTACCCCGCTATCATCTCCGAGCAACTTTGGCACAAGGCGCACGAGGGAATGAAGAACCGGGCGCGGAAGTCGGGGCGACCGGCGAAGGAACAGCCGAACCCGTTCGCCGGTCTGCTCCGCTGTGCTCTGGACAACTGCCCGATGCACGTGGCGGGGGGTCGCGGTCACAAGTATCTCGTCAGCAAGAACGCGCTTCAGAAGGTGAAGGGCGCGGAGTGGCGTGCGTTCCCGCTTGCCGTGCTCGCTAAGGCGGTACTCGATGAACTGGCCGAACTGAAGGCCGCGGACCTGTTCGGCGATCCGGTCGCGGGCCGGCTGGTCGAACTGACGAACCAACTCGCGGACGTGGAGCGCAGGCTCGCCAACGCGACGGCACGATTCGAGGTCGACCCTGAAAGCCAGCAGTGGCAGAATCTGGTGAGCAAGTACGACCGGGAGAAGCGCGGCATCGTGAAGGATCTGGCCGACGAGCGGCAACGGTCCGCGAACCCGCTGTCCGCATCGTGGGCGGAAGCGGTCGAGCTAATGGCCCGCGACGAACCCGACCGTCTGCGCGGCGCGCTCATGGCGGTAATCGAAGTGGTGTCGTGCGTCGTCGTCGCGATCGGCGGGGCGAAACTCGCGGCCGTGCAAGTCCACTTCAAGGGCGGTGGGAGTCGAATGTACCTGATCGACTACCGCCCGCAACGCGGGAGTAACGACACCGGAAAGCCGGCGGCGGTGAAGGTGAAGACGTTCGTTGATGCGGGGATCGTTTGGGACGGCGACTTGCGGAACGTGGAGCGCGCGAAGGAACTGGAGGCGGCGCTCCTCAGCCTGAAGCAGCTCGCTCCGAAGGAATCCAAGTCAGCCCGTCCCAAGCGCCGGTGAGTACATTTCGTGAAGGAACGAATCTAGAAAATCGAACGCCGACCCCCGCGCGACGCGACTCCGAAAAAACTTCGCGCGCTGGTCGGGTCGTACCGGTCGGGTAATCTCCGAACCAAAACGACGCTAGCGTTTTGCCGGACCACTTCGCAACCCCCGTCAATCACTGGACTTGCGACCACAAGCCGCGCGGGCGCTCTCGTCACAAGAATGCGCGTCAACACTTCGTTCAATGGTCATCAATGGTCATCAATGGTCATCAATGAACCGAAGGGCGACCCGCCCTCCGCGAGAAATGGCAACGCGCTGTTTGTTCCTTTTCAAATCATCCCCAATAGTTGGCAGTCGGCAAATGATTGTCCCTGCCACAATGGGTGGCAGGCCGCCACCGACTCAAGGGGAGTAGTGATGTTTGACCCCGACCAGACCCTGACCATTGGTCCCGCCGCGATCGCGCTCGGCGTGCTCGAAGCGCAATTGCGGAGGATGTGCAACCGCGCCGAGATCCCGTTCCAAATCGTGTTCGGCCGGCGCGTGTTCGACGTGTCGGACCTGGACACGATCCGCGCCGCGTGCGTCCGTCGCGGCTATCTCCCTGCGGAAGAGGTGACCGCCGATGCGTCCTGCTGAACGCGGTCGCGGCTGTGCGGGCACCAGGCCGCGAGCGCGACCAAAGCGGGCGCCGCTCCCGGACCTCGACGAGCTGCTGAAGGCGCTCGCGACCAGCGCGGAAACCGCGTGGGTCCGCGTGTGGGCGAAGCGGTTACTGGCTGGAGATCAGGCGACCGCGGAACCGTCCGCGGAAGCAAAGACGTGTTTCGAAAAGCCGCGACGATCGGGGGCAGGCGCCGACAAAACGCGCCCCCGATCGCCGTAGCGAACCGAAAACACCCGACTACCACATCGGAGATAGATGCATCATGTGCTCTGCCACCGCGCCCGTCAAGGCGCGTAGGACGAAACCACTCACGCACAAGGACGTGATTGCCCTTCTGACCGCTCGCGTCACCGAACTCGAAACCGAACTCGGCCGCGAGCGCGGGTGGAACGAGTTGCTGGAGAACGAACTCGATGCTCTCCGCGCGTGCCTCGGAATGCGGGAGGTGCCGCTGTGATGGGTGTTCTCGACGCGGCCCGCGGATACCTCGAGGTCGGGTTATCACCGATCCGGGTTCACGCCGACGGGTCAAAAGCCCCGATCGATACGAACTGGACGGCCTACGCGGACAAGCGGCCCGAACCCGCGGACCTGTCCCGGTGGTTCTCGGACCGGGCGCGGGTCGGTGTGGGGATCGCTTGCGGGGCCGCGTCCGGCAATCTCGCCGTGCTGGATTTCGAGACGTGGCCGGCTTACGAAGAATGGCTCGCGAAGTTGTCGCCCGAACTTCTGGGTGCGACGAAGTTGTGCCCGCTAGCCCGCACCGGTGGGGGCGGAGCGCACCTCTACGTTCGCCTCCCTGAGCCGGTCAAGGGGACCGTTCTGGCGAAGCGACTGGTAGACGGGAAGGTGCGCACCAAGATCGAATTTCGTGGACACGGTCAGCAAGTACTGGCGCCCGGTTGTCCCGCCGAATGCCACCCGAGCGGCAAGCTCTATGAGTGGCTCCGCCCGGGGTGGACGAACGGCCGGGAAGACACGGATGTTACGCCGTGGGAGGTGTGGTACGAATGGCTCGACCAGGCCGCCGCGATCACCGAGGTCAAGAAGGAGCAGAGCCGGCCGGCGGACACCCGCGACCGGCGCGAGGTATCGGCCGATGAGGCCGGGACCGACTTCAACCACCGCGGGACGTGGGAGGAGTCCGGCCTGTTCGCGGCGGGCTGGGTGTGGAGTGTGGAGCTGGGTGACGATCGCGGGTTGGTCCGGCGCCCGGACAAGAAAAACGGCACATCGGGATCGCTGGGCATCTGCACCTCGAAGGCCAACGGGTGGCCCCTGTTCCACTGCTTCACCAGTTCGGCCGCGCCCTTTGAGGCGGACCACAATTACGACCGGTTCGGCATCCTCGCGCGGCTGAAGCACAATGGAGACTTTAAGGCCGCGGCACGGGCGCTCGCTGAGGCGGGTTACGGCAAGCAGCGTGGGCCAAAGTGCGGTCCCACCTGGCCGCCCCCACCAAACGGCAAGCACGCCACCCCGTCCCCACCCAACGGCAAACCGGCCCCGCCGCACGAAGCGGCATCAGCGGTACCACCGCCGCCCGGACTGGACCGAGTGGGTTCCGGTCCCGGCGATCCGCTCCCGCTTCTCTACTATCTCGAAATCGCGCCCGCGCTCGACACGGCCGATTTTGTGGAAGGGTTGCTCGTCGATGGCGCCATGTCGGTCCTGTACGGCGACTCGAACACCGGCAAGACGTTCTTCGCGCTGGATTTGGCCCTTCACATCGCCAGCGGGAGGCCCTGGCGCGGGCACGATGTGGACGCCGGCGGGGTGTTGTATTTGGCGTTGGAGGGTAGCCACGGCATCCGCAACCGGGTAGCCGCGTTCAAGCTTCACCACAAGTGCGGAGAAGCGGAGTTCCCGTTCGCGGTGGTGCCGGTTTCGATCGATCTTTGTAACGCCAGCGTGGACGCGGGGCGGGTGGTAGAGGCTGTGCGGACCGCGGCCGAGCGGATGGGCGTGCCGGTGAAGCTCGTCGTCGTGGACACCCTCTCCAGGGCGATGGCCGGCGGTAACGAGAACAGCCCGGAGGACATGGGCGCCCTTGTCAACCACATCGACCACATTCGCCAAGTCGCACCGGCGCACGTTCTCGCGGTCCACCACAGTGGCAAGGACAGTGCTCGCGGCGCGCGGGGACACTCGCTCTTGCGGGCCGCGACGGATACCGAAATCGAAGTGTCCCGCGACACGCTCACCGGGGTATCTATTGCGCGAGTCACCAAACAACGGGAAATGGAACTGGGGGGCACCTACGGGTTCACGCTCCACCGTGTTGAGTTGGGAACCAACCGTCGCGGTAAACCGGTAACGTCCTGCGTCGTCTGCGACGCAGATGCCCCGAGCCGAGATCCGGCATTGTCGAAGGACCAGCAGACCGCACTCGCCATCCTGGAAGAACTGATTAGCGATAAGGGCCGGGTCGGATTCGTCGGGGTGCCGGAAGCCGTTCCCAGCGTGCCGGAGGCTTGGTGGCGTGACGCCTACTATGAACGTGGCAAGGCAGGCTCTGGCGCAGAGGCGAAGAAGAAGGCGTTCCAGCGCGCCACGAAGGCGCTACTCGACGCCACTCGGGTGGCCAAACAGGGGGATCGTGTGTGGGTTGCCTGACCGGGACAAACGGGACAAATCGGGACAATGTCCCGCTGAGTCCCGGGACAAAACGGGACACAACCCTATAGGGTGTCCCGTTTGTCCCGGTCAGGTCCTGGAGGAAAACATGGTGATGAAGAACCTGACCCGCCCCGACCTCAACCCCGTCCCATTGGGTGACGTGCTCCCGCCGCTCCGCGAAACCGTGTACGTGACGATGAACCCCGGCCAGTGGGACCAACTCCTGAACGCCGCCTATGCTCAGGGTGCGGTACTCCTGGAACTCGATGACCGCGAACGACCCGCGCGAGCGTACCGGAAGCCGACCTAATTACCCGAAAATCCCGGCACCTCCACGCCGAACACTCCAGTGGGTCACTGCCGGCATAATCCGTACAATCGACAGACCTTTTTAACCCGGAAAAATTGCTGCGACTGTACCCCCTCCCTCGCGTGTCCTTGCGATAAAATCTGGCCGATCGTGAGATTATCGCGCTCCCTCGTGGGGTCGTGGCCTGGCGGTGGGTTCCGTCGGGGTTTGCTCGGCGCGGTCCGTCGCTTTCGTTCGGGTTGCCGGGTACTTCTTGCCGTCCTCGCAGGTGGCGATGGTCGGGGCGCGGGCGCGGGAGATTTACGACCGACAGGCGAAGGAGCGGCAGAAGGAACACGGCCGTACCGCGCCGGGGAAGAAATCACTTCCGAAGAATTCTTCGGAAGTGATTTCCCGCGGCGACTCCCGCGACCTCGCGGGCAAGGCGGTGGGTGTTTCCGGCTTCACGCTCGACTGCGCGACGAAGGTACTGAAGCACGCCGAGTCGGAGTTGATGTTGACCTTCGGTGCGGTGTCGAGCGCGAGTCCCTGACAGCCCGTTCTACCCTGTCCCGCGCGCCGTGGCGGGGCGATCGGGAGTGCAGTAGGGTCATCACTGCGCGCGGCCCTCGCACGCGATCCTGGCGCACGTGGGCGCATCTGGTAGCCGGGTGGGGTCGTGCAGGTTGGTGCGGTGCGTCCGGCTGTTGCTTCGCGTGGGGGTCGGGTCACTCGCCGGGCAGCGCGGCGTGTTCGGGCAGAGCGAGCGGATCGACCGGGTCGGGGGTAGCGCTAGCGGGGCAGCCCGCAGCGAGGAACTTCTTGGCCTCTTCGATGTCGTTCACCGTGATACTCACACTTCGCGATTCATAGTGATCCCGGAACACCTTTAGGCGCTCCTCGATCTTCACCTGGCTGCCGGCATCGCTCCTGGAGATGCTGGTGGGCTGGTCCCCCAGCAGCCGGAACTTATCGACCGCGATCCCGGCGCAGATCATCGCATCACGCGGCGAGAGCTGGTCCTTCTTCCGCTCCACCAGGTCCAGCATCTCGTCCGCCAGCCGCTCGAACTTCTCCTGCAACGCAGTTCTTTTCTGCTCGCGAAGTCGTCGCAGAGATTCACCCTGTTCCCCCTCCGCCGCGGCGACGAAGCCGCGCAGGGTGGACTCGGCTAGTCCGAGTTGGGTGGCGGTGCGGAGGACGTTGCCCTCGTTGAGGATGAGGGCCGCGAGCGCGCTGGCCTTCGTTTCGGGGGAGTGGTGGCGGTTGGTGCTCATGTGCGGATTATACCGTGGGCAGGTGGGGTTGGTTGAGGCGGGCCGTCAGAGTCCCATCTGTTCCAGGCGCGCGTCGGTCTTCTCGGCCTGGGCGATCGCGACCATCACGTCGCCCCAGGTGATGTCTTCGGCGTCCTTGAGGATGTCTAGAGTTCGCGGGAAGATCGCGTTCGCGGAGAAGTCCCTTTCCGGCGGGGTGAGATCCAGGTTCCGGACTACCGCGCGGATGATCTCGCGCTGTGGGGCCCATTCAGGGTCGCGGAGCGCGCGCAGGGCCTCGATCAGGACGTAGGCGCCCGCCACCCGGAGCCGGTCGAACCGCTGGCCGTTCACATCCTCGAAATCGGTGTCGTGGAGGTCGTGGTTCACGACTTGGCCTTCCGCGGCTTCTTCGCGGCGGGCATCTCTTCGACCGCGGGCGGGAGCGGGATCTCGTGCGGCAGTGGTGGCGGGTTCGCCATGTGCCTTCGGAGCGCGGCACAGACCACATTGACGAACACCTCGCCGCGCTCCTTCGCGAACTTCTTCGCCTGTTCGAGCAGTTCAATCGGCAACTCGATGTTCGTCTGCTTGGTTCCCGGCTTGGGTCGAAGCGGCATCTCTTTCACCTCACTCGTGAGTTCACTTCCAGTGTACACACTCCGGCGAAAAAATCCCTAGGTTTTTCCTCTTGACGCACCTAGGTTTTAGGTTACCATCTGCCCTAGGTGATGCACACCGCACCACCGGCACAACCCCGAAGGAGTCAGTCATGGCCCGCTCCCGCACCAGTCTCCGCGGCTTGTTCGCTCATCTGCTCCGCCCGCAACCGACGCAATCGAGGCGGAAACCGGCAAGCGCCTCACGCTGCCGGAGTGGGGCACAGTGCTGCGCAAGGTCGCCGCGGCCACGCTCCGCGGCCTGGCGAAGCTGATCGACGTTCCGCCCGCCGTCGCGGTCCCGATCGTGGCGCCCGCCCCGGTCGCCGAGGTGAAGCCCGCCCCCGTGCCGACCCCGCCGGCGAAACCCGCATCCAAGCCCGCACCGAAGACAACCCCGCGGGTCGCGACCAGTAAACCCGCTCCGGCCCGGAAGGCCGCGCCCCTCGCCAACGGCAAGCCGAAGGCGATGGCGGGCGCGGCGCAGACGACGAGAGCGAAGGCCGCGCCGAAGGGCAAGCCGCAGAAGCCGCCCACCAAGCCCAAGCCGAAGGCGAAGGGCGGGACGCCAGCGAAGGCGAAGAAACCCGCTGTGACGACGACGTAGGGGCCGTGCAACGCAACTGTACACAACCGGGCCGGGCACTTCGCCCGGTCCCTAACTCGGAGGGTGAAGGCAATGTACGTGTTGTTCGTGTCGCGGGTCGAGAAGGTGTTCGTCATGCGGGAAGTCGTGTCAGAAGAATCCTACGACCCGCCAAACTTCGGCGATGTGTCGCTCGTGGACGATTCGATCGGCGGGCGACTGGACGGGTTCGCCGAGATCGCGCGAATCGCCAAAGAAGAGGGCTGGTCGAACTACTCAATCTCGATCGAGAAGTAGCAACCCCTTGCCCCGCTCACTTCGGGCGGGTCACTCACCCGCCCCTCGCCCGAACCACCAACACCACACGAGAGGTAGAGACCGTGAAGAACTTGACACAACGGACCATCGACGGACGGACGAACCGTTACGCGGACTGGCGGGTAAAGGTCGTGGCCCTGGTCGCCGCGCGGAACATCCCCGACGAACAACTGGAATTGGTCACCGAACCCATGCTGATTGAAGCGTGGAGGACGCACGAAACGCCGGAACACTTCGTCGCGAAGATCCCGGACCTTTGGTAATCCACACCCCACACCCCAGGAGTACCGACCATGACCGGCGAGAAGAACAAGAGGGCGCGTGAACCGCGGCCGTGCTGTTGGTGCGGGTTCGTGGGCGTGAACCTCCGGCGGCAAGAGGGGTACGGACCCGATCCTCAACCGGTTTACTACTGCCGCGACAAGAAAGCCTGTCGGGAGCGCGTCCGGGTCGCGTGCGACCCGGACGGACCGAAGGACGTGGTTCCCTTCTGAGATAACGAACGCGGGGCGGTCGGTGCTCGAACACCGACCGCCCCACTTCCCAACCCCTGTTTGCGAGGAATCAGGCGATGACAGTCTACACCGATTTACTGGCACCGACCAAGTCCGAGAAGCACGGGGCGTTCAACTGGACGCCCGCAAGCGACGCGGAGAGCGCGGACTCGCACTTCGCCGGCACGCTCGCGATCATGGGCAAGCGGAACTTCTGCCGCTACCGCGTGGAGGAGTTCCCCGCCGACCACGGACGCGGGTTCCTGCTCGCCAAGATCGACCCAGGCAGCGATCGCACCGAGGGGCACTACTCGTGCCTCATCCCGGCGCACGGGCCGGGCATGTGCGAGTGCCGCGGATGGTACGCCACCGGCGCCTGTAAGCACGCCGCGGCACTGACGGCGCTGGTCCGGGCGGGACAGTTGTAGTCGGGTTCGACCGCGCCCGCGCTCCACCCCACCAAGCGACCGACGGCACCTCTGCCGTCGGTCGTTCTCGTTTTGGGCGCGGTTGTGCCGCGCGCGCGGGTGGCGCAGTGGGCCGGTTCCCGGTCCGGGGCCAGCGTGCCTTGCGCGCGAAAATGTCCGCGGTATCGTGGGATGTGTTGCACGCGAGAGGTCCACTGATGCATGTGGTCGAGAGCGAGTTTTTGAGTCTCACCGACACGGCCGCCGCGCTGGGCGTCTGCGAGGACACCGCGCGCCGATGGGCGAAGTCGGGGCGCCTCCCGCCCTACCGCCTGCTCGGGCGCACCGTGTTCCGACGAGCCGACGTTGAACGGCTCCGTGCTGAGCGCGGGCGCCACCTTCGGGGGGCCGACGATGTGGGTTGAGGCCCTTCGCGCCGGCAATCACGACGGCATCCGCGTCACCCGACGCGACGTTGCCGACGCGGCCGCGAACGTCGAGGAGTTCCTCTTGTACGGGCTGCAGGTCCCAGCGCTGTGGTGCCATGCCCCCTACTCCGCCGGCGGCCCGCGCCCGCCCCGGGAGCTGAGTTTCGGTCACGTCGTTGGCTTCCACCACGACGAGGATGATCACGTTCTGGCGTTTTGCTTGGCGATCCGTGACCCGCGCGCCGAGGACACCCTCACACGCATCGGCCACGTCAGCCCGCAGTGCGCCCGCGATGTGACGATCCACGGCGTGCGCTACAGCGGGTTGAGCATCGGCCACGTCGCCGCGACCCCCGCCCCGCGCCAGCGCGACCAGCGCGCGATTTCGCTGAGCTGGTGCCCCTTCGATAACCCGTTCGACCCCGACTTTGAGGTGTGAGATGGACGAGGAATTCAGCGATCTCGTTAAGGCGCTCAAGGCCAACGGCCTGACTATCCCCGACCGGGTGAGCGACCTGGCGGGACTCGTCATCGCGGTCGAGTCCAACGGGCCGGCGGGTTACCGGCCCGACGACGATGAGGCGGACGCGGACGGGAACGGCAACCCCGACGATGATCCGTTCGGCGGCCAGTCTACCAGCCCGTCGTCCGCGCTCGCGCTCAGTACCGTCGATGCGTCAGGCCGCCGGGTGCGCCGCCCCACGCGGCGTGAACTCGCCTGCGTCGCCGAGCAGGCCGCGCTCGCGAAAAAGTACTCCACCAAGCCCACATGATTCGCACGATTCACCTGGGAGCACTGGCAAGGGTTAGGCCGGTGCCCGCGCGGGGGGTTACCCGCCCGCCCGCGGTTCGTCGCAGTGGCCCCTGTCCTCTTCGGGCCACTGCCGGCGCCGGCGGTGACGGTCACCGCCGGCGCCGGGGTTTTCCTCTTCACGCTCCTTCGCCTTCTTGAGTGAGGCTCTCTCGTGGCGCTTGAGTTCGATATCACCCGCGCCGGCCTGGCCCGGCTCGATCGCCCGGCCCCGATGGCGGCATTCGTCCCGCCCCTGGACACACCCGGCGCGGTCCTGTTCGCGGGCCGGCCCACGAACCAGCCCAACCCGGCGTTCCTCGCATCACTCACCTTCACGTCCCGCGCCCCGGCCGACCTCGCGGCCGAAACCGCGGCCGCCGCGCGCGGGGCTGAACGGGTTGCCGCTTTCCGCGCCGCGGCGGCCGAGGAGGCCGATGCCGCAGTCACCGCCTCCGCGGAGTACGCGCGCCAACTGGAGACCGCCCGGGCGCTCGACGCCGGGCGCGCGGAACTGAAGACGGCCGAGGACGCGCTGCGCCGGGCGCAGCGGGCCTACGACGCGGCCCTCGATGCCGCCCAAGATCCTCGCGCCCACCGCGCCGCGCTCAACGCCGCCAAAGAGGCGTGTACCGACGTGCGTGCGTGGGTCGCGCGCCTGCTCGCCGCCCACACCGCCGCACAGAGCGCCGCCGCGAATGTGCGCCGCGCGGCGCTGGCCGACGCGCTGCGCCGTACCCGCCCCACGACCGACGATCGCCGCGCGGCCCTCCAGTCGCGCGTGCTCACCGCGATCAAGGAGTTCGCGATGGAGCTGGTCGAACTTGAGGCCACCGACCGCGCGCTCGCCGCGCAGTGACTTTCACCCACCCCACTCACCCGAACGGAGATACGACCGTGCCGACCGACAAGGCGCCCGCGCCGTCCGCCGAGAAGCCCACCAGCGTCACCCCGACGGATGTCGATGACGTCGAGCTGGACGAGGACGAGGACGAGGACGAGGACGAGGACGAGGACGAGACCCCCGCTCCGGCGCCGGCGATGGTGAACTTCAAGTTGTGGTTCGTCACAAACAACGAGCAGACCGTCGTGGACCTGGGCGGTTTCGCGCGCGAGGAGGACGGGCGCGCCGCGCTGGCCCGCGCCCGCGGCCCGCGTGGCGGCCGGTATATGCTCATCCGCGGTCGGACGTGCGCGACCGACAAAGTCGTGTGCGAAAAGTGGATGATGGAGAGCGCCAACCAGTGACGGGGCCCGCCCCGTCACTCCGTCACTCCGTCACTCCGTCATCCTGTCGCCCGGGAGGTCGATCATGTTCAGCGTCTGGTATTGCGAATCGGGCATGCGGCCCAACCGCCAACCCCCGGTGCGGGTCGCGATCTGCGAGTCGCTCGATGAGGCCCAGGGCCGATTCCGTCAGCCGGTCGCCGGCGCGAAGGGCGAGTACTTCCTGCTCGCTGGTACCGAGTTCGCGCCCGATGACCCCGCCGCGTACCTCGATTCTTTCGACGTGCGTTAAGACGCGGCGGCTTTGAATCGCGCGAGGGTTCACCGTGTACGCACTGTACTTTCGCCCCTACAGGGGCTCCCCGTGGGTGGCGGTCGGCCAGTCCGCCACCGCCGAGGGCGCCGCGCGACTGCTCGCGCACGTCTCGACCCGCGGGGCCGGCGAGTATCGGACCGACCGCGCCGACGAACCGCCCCCGACGCACCGACCCGCCATGACCACTGTGAACCCGCGGGGCGGGCGACAAAAAGTGAAGCGCGACACCCGCCCGCGAGAGTTCCGCCCGTCATGACCTACACCGTGTACCACCGTCGCGCCGTGTTCTTCCCGTGGTTGCCGATGGACGATTACGGCACCGCGGCGGAGGCCCGGCGGTTCCTTGAGCGCTATCTCGTGGCCGGCGAGTACCGCGTCGGGCCGACCGGGACACGGCCGACGATGACGGACGGCCCGGAGCGGGTTGTCGCACCGCCCGACCCGAAGGGGCGCCCCCGCGATCGGGAACGGATCGAACCCATACCGGCGCGTCTGGTCCGTGACCCGATCCGCACCGGCCGCCGATTCATAGGTGACCCATGACCAACGTTCCTGTGGTCGGCATTGCGAAGTACAACGGCTACTCCTTCAACAACAACGCGAACACGCTAGAGTTGAGTGTCACGCCGGTCTGGGACTCATCGAACCGCACCATCATTTACAGCGTCTTCCGTATCACGATTACCTGGGTTGTGAACGGGCGCGCCAGTGATACCGAGGTCCGGGCCGCCATTGCCCTGCTCACCCAGCCCGCCGCCGCGTTCCGCTACAACGGGCGCGGGTGCGGAGACATCAAAGTCAACCTGCCGGGCGGTGGCGCCGATTGCATCTGGGGGCCGCGCCCCGGCCCCGTCGGCATGAAGAATCTGGGTGCCGGCAATGCCACGCGACTCACGTGGACCGTCCAGTTCGCGGCGCCCACCTGCAACGACGCGCGGTACGAAGGACCGATGGAGTTCAACTACTCCACCTCGATCAACGTGGACAAGAGCGGGTACACCCAGCGGACCTACAAGGGTCATCTGGTGATCGCTCAGACCCGGGCGAACCCCAAAAACCGGCTGATCTTCCGGTCGGCCGATGAGTTCCGCGAACTCCTGAACCCGCCGCTCCTGGCCGGGTTCCGCCGCATCCCCGGGCGGTTCGACCTGTCGGAAGACAAGAACCGGCTGGATTTTGAAATTCGCGACGAGCAAGAGGGCCCAAACTTCTGCCCCGATGGCGTCATCGAGGCCGAAGCGGACCACGTTTTCAACTCCAAGCCGGGCAACGTGCTTCTGTGGACTGGGACGATCAACGCGACCTACGAATTGGCGCTGGACGCGCCGCCGTCACTGGCCGTTCAGGCCTTCGCCAAACTGGCGATCGACCGCCTGGCCGCCTTCCGCAACGCGGCCGTGGCCTCACGCCCCGAGCTGAAGCCGATCCCGATTGCCTTCACGGTCTCCGAACCGCGAATTTACGGCAAGACGCAGGTTCACCTCTCGATGCAGTACATGGTGGGCGGGGCCAAGCTGCAAGACATCCTGAACATGGGCGGGCTGTGGCGCCCGGTGCCGGAGGCCGGTTGGTTTTCCTGGGTCACGAGCCTCAAGCAACCGTTGTCCTCCCGGGGGTGGGCACAGATCCGCTGGCGCCCCGGCACCGACGATTCGATCGTTGACTTGTGCGGCAAAATGCCAGCGATCGCGCCACCCCGGCGAACGCAACCGGGCCAGGTCGGTGGCAGGTCTAGACCCAATCCCCGGCCCCGGCCTCTGCGGCCGTTCATGCCGCGCCGCGGTCCGACGTTCTTCAACGGCCAGGAGTTCCCGGCAATCCAGCCCCCGCCACCGATGCCTCCCGCCCCGGACCCGATGTTCCCGATACCCCCGGTCGGCGGACTGGGGCCACTTATCTCCGGATTGTTTCCCGTTCTTGAGGGGGGCGGTGGGGGCGGGGCCGGGGCGGGTGGGGCCACCGACATCGAGTCAACATTCCTTGTTCCCACCCCCGCGAACTCCTGGATCGACTACCAGGTCGGCGTCCGCTACGAGGTGGACCAGGGCACAGTCGTCGGGCGCACGCTGCCCACCAAGCCGCTCACGCCCAGAAGCCACCCTACCGGCGCCGGGTCGCTCCTGGGTACGGCGCTCGCCGCCGCGGCCCAGCGCGTGACTGGTGGCGGGACGTTCGTCCAGCAGCGAGTCAAGCCCATCTGCTACGTGTACCTCAGCGGTCACGCGATGCGGGCCGGGTTCCCCGTTCCCTGTCCGTCGCTCACCTCCGTCGATGGGGCCAAGCCGATCTTGTGCAACCGCCCCGACTACGGCGAGGGGTTCGAGCAAGTTGTCGTCGGCAACGTGTTTTACCCGGTGTACGCCGCCCGGTGGAAGCTGCGATACGTCGTTCCCGACCCGCCCGCCGGCGCACTGCCGGTAATCGAGAACGCACTGCTCACATGAGGATTCGGAAATGGCTGCCACAATTGAGGTGCTGATTGACGATCCGGGCGCCGGCGGGCCGCCGCCAGGTCCGTTCGCCCCGCCGGTGCCGGTCCCGGTGCCGGTTCCCGGTCCGTTCACCCCGCCGGTGCCGGTTCCCGTCCGCGCCGGTTACACCCCGCCCGCTGGCGGGGGCGACGACGCATCGCCCGTGTCGGCGTTCGACCGGCCGATACCGGTGATCGTTGTGGGTCCGAGACCGCTTTGGGTCAAGATCGAGGGCGACGACAAGCGAGAGGGCCGGGGCGGGATCGCCCCGCGTTCGCCCCAAAAACCCGAGGAGGGATGGCTCAAGTTTCTCTTCGACCGCGCGGCAGCGGGCGCGACGGGCGCGGGCATCGGCCTGGCCGCCGCCGCGCGTAACGATGGGGGGCCGGGGTTCGCGCAAGGGGTGGGCGCCGCCGCGGCCGGGTTGTCGCGCCTGGGGCCGCAGGGCATGGCCGCCGCGGCCGCGATGACGACGCTGGGCGCGTCGGTGATGGCCACCAAACAGACGATGGACGCCTTCGCCACCCGCGGGCGTGAGTTGACCGGGTTCAGCGGACAGATCGCCGGGGCCGCTGCGGTCGCTGACATGCGCCGGTATCGTAGCGACATGCGCGAGGCCGAGCGGTTGGGGCCACAATTAGCGCGGATCATCGAGAATCAGCAAAAGGCCGAGGACACGTTCCGCGAACTGACGGTCCCGATCAAGGGATGGCTGCTCGATAGGCTCAATGTGCTCATCGAAGGCATCATCAAGGGAATCGCGGACCTGATCGACGGGCTGAACGACGTGGCCGCCAACATCCCGGTCATCGGCGGCCGAATCACGTCACTGACAAACATGGCGAATGAGATTCGGGCCATCCTGGCGGGCCAACCGGCGCCGGTGGCAATCGAAAACTGGCTCAACGCGTTGAACAACTTCCGCGGCCCGAACCCGCAACCGATCGGCCCGCTGGGGGCGCCTGCGATCCAGTTGCCGTAATGAGGGGTGAGACATGGTCCGGCCGAACGATTTGACGGGCCGCAACACCGCGACACGGGGCACCGTGTGGACGCTCGTTGACGGCCCGAAGGTGTGGGAACAGGGCTTGTTCGATGGTATCAAGTTCGTCCGGTTACCGCCCCCGGCGCCGGACGAACCGCTCCTGCTCATCGCCGCTACCCGGGAGCACGCGGACGAAGCCGCCCGGAGCATGACGGGAGACAGCATCACCATGCCGCTGGCGCTGAGCGGCGAGTTGTTTTACGGGCTGCTACTCGGCCTGACGCATACCCGGGTGGCGAAGGTGGTCCGGTTCGACCCGGGCCACCCCGACCCGGCGGAGCGGATCAAGGTGCTGGGGATAGC
The DNA here is from genome assembly GCA_964495365.1 of uncultured Frigoriglobus sp. Classification (GTDB taxonomy): domain Bacteria; phylum Planctomycetota; class Planctomycetia; order Gemmatales; family Gemmataceae; genus Gemmata. The sequence goes on from CAZBXY010000018.1 coordinate 19,451, forward strand.
AGAACTTTTCCTTCTTACTTTTGCCGACATCGGCGGAGATCCGTCAGGCTCCTGAACAGCGATACGGCGATCAAGGGCCGTTCAGGAGTTGGCAATCTTTCATGCTGAGCGCCCCGCTGATGAGTACCCACGTGGCGCCGCGTACTACAAGTCGCTCGTGTTGATTGATGGCTCGCGAAATGAGAAGATAGCCCGGATCGCTCTTGAAGTGGCAAAAAGCCTCGATTGGGGTGCCGTTGCGGTTGTGCCCAATGGCCAATGTCACGATCACTTCGCCCGTGCCAGGCTGACCTGCTAGCGCCGCTAGCACATCGTCGATTACCGGTGCGTAACCGGTTGCACGTCCGACCACGGTGAGCACTTGACCTGGGACGATGGGTGACGGAATCGGCTCGTCTTTTGACGTGCCGTCGGTGCCGTTCTTTTCTTTCGGTGGGACACCTGTCTTGCCTGTCTTTGTCGCCTTGTCTTTGGCACGATCGTCCTTCCGAGCGGACGGTGACTCGCTCGGCACCTTGGCCGCGGTAGGAGTGTTGGGTTTCCCGATCGTCGCGTTTCTTGTGGCCAGAATAGCCAGCGTGAACGCAACCGCTACTCCGACGCAAAGCAGAGCGAGAACGCACCATGCGCCGACGGGTGTTCGTTTGGTTCGCACGTCATCCCCTGCCCGCTGGGGCGAGTGACGTAGACGAACCACGCTCACTCGCTGTCTTTGAAATCGTCCGTGCTGACGCCGAGCGATTCGGCGAGTTTCAGCACGGTCCCCCACTACGATGATCGACATGGGGCGCTATCCACGCGGGCACGGGCGAACGAGTAGCAGCGGCCCGCGCGCGTCTACTCGGCTTTGTCGCGAAACTCTTCCGTCGAGACATCGAGCGCGTCCGCCAGTTTCTCGACCGTCTTCCAGTTAGGTACGCTCTCGCCTTGCTCATATTTTCGGATGGTCTGGTGCGCGATCCCCGTTAGCTCTTCCAGACCACGCAACGACAACCCCTTGCCCTCGCGGAGTTCGCGAAGGCGCCGACCGAACACAGTTGTACCGCGTTCTTTGCCCAAAACAGTGACCACAGAACACCTCCGAAAAGTGCAAGCTAATTGGCTTGCGTGTGGAAGCTAATTAGCTTACACTCCTTTTCGGCGGTGGGGCTTGGTGCTCTTCCGTCAAAAGCCGGGAACCGGTGGGTTTCCTGATTGGCGTCTGGTACCCACCGGCCCCGGTTCCCAATCCCCGTTTCAGGAGATTCGCTCATGGATTCTACCGACTCCGTAGACACTCGCAAGACAGGAGGCGCCGCGCGTGGGAACGCGTGCCGCGCCAGCGGCAAGGCCAACACCGACATGCTGGCGCTGGTCAAGATGGGGGAGCGATTCGCGGCCGCGGTCCGTGAGTTCGCCGAGGAGCACTCGGAGCACTCCGACTCGACCAGTGACGAGGTGGCCTACGCGGTCACCGCTTGCAACGGGTTCCGCTGGTGCCTGGCTCAGTTCGTCGGGTCACTCGACACCATGACCGTGGCGCCGCCGAGGGGCGGGCAGCACGACTCACCGCGCAACAGCCGGGATGTCGTCGATGAGATCGAACCGGACGCGACGGTGAGGTGATGTGCGCGGAGCGAAGATCCCGACCGCCCGGCGTCTGTCGATGCCGGGCGGTGTCGTTTTGAGGGGTGTGGTATACTCTGCGTGTCAGCCGGCGGGAGTCTAAAGTGAGCGACACACAACGCCGCAGCATTTACCATCTCCACGAATGCCCCTACCAGATCGGCGGGGCGTGCAACTGCGGTTGCATCGAGCGGAACCCTCACTTGACCGATGAGGCTTGGAATCAGTTCCTCGACGTGCTCGCCACTGAAGAGAAAACGAACGTAGCGAACGCCAAGGGTGATTTACGACGGGCGCTTTGCTTCGATTGCCTTCTGCAACTCCGCCAGTACCTTTTCGCACACCCCTGGCTTCAAGCTGCCAGCATCATCGAGTTTTTGAATGAACTGAGCGTAAAGGACGAGTTCTTCGTAACTGGCTTCGGACGGGACGCCGTAGGTGTGCAGGAAGAAGCCGAAGTTTGAATAGTATCGACGGCCGGGCGCATCAACCGGCACCGCGCTCGCGTGGAGTTTTTTCGCCTCTTCCCATGTCTTGACAGCCGCGAGTTGAGGGCGGAATTTCTCCCAAACGGCCTGATCGGCGGCATAGAGTTCCTGCTGGATCTCATCCCTGGTTTTTCGCTTCCGTGCCATTTGCGCGCCGCCTCTCTTGGCTCAACCTCCGGATGCTTTGCGCCAGATTAGAACGACCGCAAGCGAGGCCCGCAAGAGGATTCGCAGGCTCCCCGCCTCTCACCCCCATTGCACATCGAGCCACTTCGGCACCCCGTCAACCGCCACACTCCACCTGAACCCGCCCGCGACCACACCGACCGCCAGCGCCCCGTAGTTCGCGCCCCAGACCGCGAACCAAAGGCAAAACCCAGCAGAACACAACGATTCGGTTGATTGCGGGAAGTGGTGACAGCATCACCGAACAGTACCAGTATTCCAGCTACATCGAGCTGTACCTGACGACGCGGATGCCGAAGGGAAACTTCACGTTCATCAACGCCGGGATCGGCGGCGACACCGCCGGCGGCGGCGCCAATCGGTTCCAGAACCACGTCCTCGCGGAGAAACCCACCGCGGTGACGATTAATTTCGGCATGAACGACGGCGGGTACGGGAAGTTCAACCCCGACGCGGCCAGGCGGTTCGCGGACCGGACGGAGGCGATGCTCCAGATGGCGAACAAGGCCGGAGTGCGGGTCGCGCTGCTCTCGCCCAACGCCGTGGACCGCCGCAACAAGACCAACGGCAAGGAGTACGTCGAGACGCAAAAGCAGTTCTACGCACCACTGAAGGAACTCGCCGAGAAGCACAAGGTGAGCTTCGTCGATCAGTACGCGATCACCCGCGCCGCGACCGACCGCATGGAAAAGGACGATCCCGACGCGAAGAAGGCGGTGCCGTATTACGACGGGTTCCACACCTCGCCGCCCGGCGGGATGCTCATGGCCCACGCGATCCTCACCGGTCTCAAGGCACCCGCGATGGTCAGCGATGTGGTGGTGGACGTTTCGAGTGCCAAGGCCGACACGAAGGGGTGCAAGGTCGATGGCGTTTCGACGGCGCCCAACGACGCCGGCGTCACCTTCACCCGCACCGACGCCGCCATCCCGATGCCGGTGCAGATGAGCTGGCTCCCGATGTTGCCGTACACGAACGAGCTAAAAGACCTGAACTGGTACGGACTGACGGTGAAGGGGCTGAAGGCCGGCGACTACACCGTGAGTATCGACGGCGTCGCGGTGGGCAAGTTCTCGTCGAAGCAACTGGCCGAGGGTGTGAATCTCGGCACGCTCACCGCCGGGCCGGTGTGGGAGCAGGGGAACAAGGTGCTCCAGGCGATCAACGCCAAGAACCAGATGGTCGCGCAGCGGTTCGGCGTGGTCCGGTTCAACGCCCCGGACTGGCTCGCGGACGTGGCCGCCGAGCGCAAGCCAGCCGAACTGAAGAAGCGGACGGACAAGATCGACGCGGCGCAGGCCGAGATCTACAAGCTCGCCACGCCAGTCGCGCGCAAGTTCGAGGTCAAGCCGGCCGGGTGAACCCTCTCGCTCGCGGCTTCGCGAGCCGATGAGCTCGCGAAGCCGCGAGCGGCTCATCCCCTCATTTCTGCAACTCTCGTTCGTTGCCGGTCGTATCTTTTCACGCCTGAACCCGGTCGGGGCGGGGCCGAAATGTCTTGCGGTCGCCGGAACCGCCCTTTAGGTTAACTCTTGCACCACTTGCCCTTGCCAACCGGACCCTCAATGGCCGTTCCCATTCTCCGGTCCCGCGCCCGCGCCCTCCCCTTCCTGCTGGCCGCGCTTGTTGCGGTCACGTTCGCGAGCGGGGCCAGGGCCGAAGACCCGGACAAGCTCGTGGGGCTGCGCCTGGAGTGGCACACCCAGCAGGCGCGCCTGGCCACGGCCGGCGACGAGTCGCCGGCGGCCCGCACCGGAGCGGCCGGACCGCGCAACTTCCCGCCCGCGGTGCTCAACCAGCTCCGCCCGATCCTCACCGAGGAGTACAAGTCGCTCAAGAACGCGGCCCGCCGCTTCAACGAGACCGCGCAGACCCGGCGCAAAGAGACCGTCAAGGAGTGGGAAGAGGTTTACAAGCAGCGGATCGAGTTCCGCAAGTATACTGACGAACAACAGAAGATCTACAAGTTCGATTTTGACACCGGGGCGCAGCCGGCGTTCCAGCCGGAAATCTTCGACGCGGCGGCGATCGTGTGGGCCGCGGTCATGTTCGTGATCGCGGTGCGCATGAGCCGGCACGTGCGCCGGGTCGCGATCCGCAAGGCCCAGCGCGCCGCGGCGGCCGTTCTCCTGTTTTCGCTCTGCACCGCGTCGGGGTGTACGCCCGGTCCGACCGCGGACGCGCGCCCGTGGGCGGACCGAGAATCGGCCAAGCTCACTACCGACGTAAAAGCGGCGAAAGATCAGGCGGACCGGGCCGTCGCCGAGGCCGACGCGCGGTGGACCAAGATCCTCGACGGGTGGGCGACGCTGGTCGCGGCCCCCAACGCGCCCGGTGACCCGGTCGAGCCGCTCGTCCGCGAGAGCGAAATCGAGATCCGCAAGAACCTGTTTGAAGGAGCGGAAGCGACCCTGCTGGCCGACCAGCTGGCGACCGAGGCCGCCGCCGAGCGCGACCAGCTCGCCGCCGACAAGGCCCGGCTGAGCGACCTGACGACCGGGGCGAAACTGCGGGCGGTCGCGTACACGGCGGCCCGGTGCGCGTTCGTCGGGCTGCTGTTCGGGCTGGCGGTGTCGCCCTTCTGGCGCGCCCGCCGGAAGGAAACCGCCCAGGTGAAAGCGGACGCGAAGAAGTGCCCGCGGTGCTTCAGCGAGAAGCTGATCGTCGAGAAGCGCGGCGCCCCGCCCGGCGCCGAGGAGGAGGACGACGAGCCGCGGGGGCGGTCGCGGTCCAAGGCGCGCACCCCGAAGGGTCGGGCGAAGGTCAAGGTCAGCGCCCCGACCGACGCCCCCACGGAAACGGGCTACGTCGAGTGCAAGTCGTGTAAGTTCCGGTTCCTGCGCAGCTACCAGAAGGTCCACCGGCTGTGCTTCCCGGTGGTCGGGGTGCGGGCCAGCGGCAAGACGCAGATGCTCGCCACCGGCTACGACCGGGTGCGCAAGCGGGTCGCCCCGACGGTCGCGGCCGTGCAGCCGGCCCCGTCGCTCGGCGACGTGCAGTTCGAGGCGTACATCGACGAGATCATGAACATGAAGCGGGCCACGGCCGCGACGTTCCACGACATGCCCTACCCGGTCATGCTGCACGTCCGCGACGACGACCCGGCCGGCGCCAACACGGCCCTGGTCAACCTGTTCGACTACTCCGGCGAGCTCGTGGACCAGAGCATCGACGTGGACCGGCTGAAGCGGCAGGCGGTGAAGATGGACGGGTTCATGCTGTTCCTGGACCCGACCCAGTTGTACGGCGACGGGACCAACCTGAGCCTCGACCGCCAGTTGGCCCGGCTCAACGAGTTCATGGCCGACATGCGCGAGGCCCGGGGCGTGCCCGTCGGGCAGATGATCCCGGTCCCGGTCGCGGTCGTCATCCCGAAGTTCGACCTGCTATTAACCGAGAACCCGATCCAGGGCCAGTCGGTGCCGTTCATCCGCCACATCCTGCGCGAGATGAACCCGCCGCCGAAGCAGACGACCCTGGGGACGATCGAGGGCCGCAGCGAGGTGGTCGAGCAGATGCTGGAGCTGATGTTCCGCGGGGTCGATATCCGCGAACTGGTGGAGAGCTATTTCGGCTCGCAGATCATGTTCTTCCCGGTTTCGTCGGTGAGCCTGTTCGAGAACGAGCTGGGGATCAAGGACCTGTCGAAGCGGACCATCGCCCCGTTCGGCGTGGCCGAACCGTTTTTGTGGTTGCTCCACATGCACGGGTACGAGGTTTTTGCCTAGCGATATTGTCTTCGCCCCGAAGGGGCGTCGGACAATAGCCCAGGGCGCAAGCCCTGGGAACGGTCGTGAATGAACCGAAGCCCCGAAGGGGCGACACGAGCGGCGCGTTGTGCCGCCCCTTCGGGGCTTCGCCTCTGTGTTACTGATACCCAGGGCTTGCGCCCTGGGCTATGACCCAGCGCCCCGTTGGGGCGAAGACCTGATACATGCCATCCTGGCCGACCCAATCCGATTACAAAGACGCCCTGCAGAACCCGGACACCGCGTTCCGCGACCCGGACCTTCAGCAGAGCGCGGCGGAGCGCAGCCCGATGGGCGTTCCGAAGGCCCGGTCCGGCGCGTTCGCCAGCGTCTACAAGATGACCGGGCCCAAAGGAATCGTCGCGCTCAAACTGTTCAACTTCCCCAACGAGGACCGCGCCCAGCGCTACAAGGCCGTCTCCGACTACCTCGAAAAGGAACTCGGGGCCAAGAAGCCGCCCTGCGTGGTCAAGTTCCAGTACCACCTCGAGGGCATTCGCGTCGGCAAGGGGTGGTTCCCGACGCTCACGATGGCCTGGGTCAAGGGGGTCTCGCTCGGTGAGTGGGTGCGCCAGACCGTCGAGAAGAAGAACCCGGACGTGGCGGCTGTCAAGAAGATGGCCGACCAGTGGGGCGCGCTCGTCCAGCAGCTCCAGGACACGAAAATCACCCACGGCGACCTCCAGCACGACAACGTGATGGTCGTCGCCGACGCCCCGGTGCTGGTGGACTACGACGGGATGTGCGTCCCGGCGCTGGACCCGGCCGACCCGACCAAGAAGCTCGAACAACTGGAGTTCGGCAAGCCCGCCTACCAGCACCCGGCGCGCCCGGCCGAGAAGCTCGGCGCGCACCTCGACCACTTCTCCGCGTGGGTGATCCTGATCGCGCTGCGGGCGATCGCCGCCGACCCGCAGTTGTACGTCAAGTACGTCCTCAAGACCGAGAACGAGAACCTGCTGTTCACGCCGGCCGACATGCAGGCCCCGGACAAGTCGGTCCTGTGGCCGGACCTGATGCGGTGCAAGGACCCGGAGGTCGCCGCGTGGGCGCGGATGCTCCGCGAGTGCGTGGACAAGCCGTTCGCCAAGATCCCGCCGTTCACCCTCGCCCCGCCCGACCCGCTCGCCAAGCTCCGCGGGCTGCTCAACTCGCCAGCGCCCGACAAGGCCCAGATCGAGGCCGAGGGCAACCGGCTCAAGAAGGCCGGCCAGAAGATCCCCGGCGACCTTCAGGCCAAGCTCGACCAGTTGCTCGACCCGCTCGCGGCGCTGAAGCCGCTGTGCGCGGCCTCGGTCAAGGACTGGCCGACGATTCTGGTTGAGGGCGACGGGCTAATCGGGCGCGGTAAGACGCTTCCCCCGGAACTCAAGCGCGTGGTCGATGAGGCCCGCGCGCGGGTGGCGGCCCGCGACGCCCTCAAGGCCGCGTCCGACGCCCGCGACCCGCGCGCGATCGTCGCCGCGTACAAGCCGCCGCTGGTCAACGACTGGGTCGATCCGACCCTGATCAACGGAGCCAAAGACGCGGCCGGGCAGGTCGTGTTGCTCGACAAGTTGAAGGCCGCCGCGGCGGCACCCGGCGACGGTAAGGCGCTCATCAAATTGTGGGACGAATCGGCCGCGAAGCTCGCTGGCGTGGGCGAGGCGCGGGCCTACGAGCAGGTCGCGGAGGGCTGGCGGGGCCGCGCGCGGGTCGCCGAGGACTTCTTGCGCGTGTTCGCCAACCCCGGCGCGACCGAGCGCGAGATCGCCAACGCGTGGGAGGCGGTCGCGGCCGGGCCGCTCCACCCGACGCTCAACAGCACGCACCGCAAGCGCGGCGAGGACGCGCTCCGCTGGGCGCCGCTACTCGACAAACTGCGCCGCGTGCCGCTCGGCGCGTCTTACGACGCTGATACAGCCCTGGTCGCCGCGTGGGGCACCGGCGCCGCACTCACCGGGTGTCGCGAGGCGGCCCCGTATTCCACACGCGCCGCCGACGCGACCGCCCGGCTGGCGCTGGTTCAGGCGCTGGAACGGGCGATCAGGGCGGCCGACGCCGGCGGCTCGGAAGACGCCGTGGTCACCGCCGCCGCGAAGCTCCCGCCGGGCTACGCGCACCCTTACGTCACCCGCGTCGATGAGGGATCGGCCGCGCTCAAGATGCTGGGCGAGATTCAGAAGGTGCTGGCCCAAGAGCACCCGTCGGACCGCAAGGTGGCCGCCGCTTACGACAAACTGAAGGCGAAGAACCCGAAGCTCGCCAAGCGGCTCGACAAGGTCGATCCGGTGCTGTTCGGGGCGGTCGAGGCGGCGGTTCGGCGGCGGAAGTGGCTCGACACGTTCAAGCTGATCGACGCGGAGGAACCGCGGGCCGACAAGCAGGACGAGCAGTGGCTGGCGCTGTGGGCCAAACACGGCCCGGACCTGAAGGAGCGGCGGGACCGCGAGGAGCTGCGCGAGCGGCTGACGCTCGCCCGCGACCGGATTTCCAAGTGGGCGAAGCTCTCCGAATCGCTCGCCGCGCGCGACATGTTTACTCTCAGTCGGCGGTACACCTCCTACGCCGACCAACTGTCAGGCTATCCGCCGCTGGTCGAGCGCCAGGCCGAGATCAAGGCGCTGTTGCAGAAGGCCGAGCGGATCATCGCGGTGCAGCAGAAGTTGACCGGCGGGGGCGTTCTCGGGGCCGAGGATCTGAAGTTCCTGCGCGAGAACCACGACGCGTTCGGCCCGGACACCAAGAAGGAGATCGAGCGCCAGGTGCGAGCGCGGTTGTCGGGCGACGCGAAGCTGGTGCCGGCGTACCCCGCGTATCAGGTGACCGGGACGCGCGGCGGGCTGGTGAAGGCGTGCTGGGCGTGGGGCGGGCACGGCCTCATCACGTACTGCGTGGTCGGCGTGGACGGGCGCAAGTTCCTGGCGACCCCGGACGAGGCCGACCCGTACTCGCGGTTGACGTGCAAGGCGGAGAACCACCAGCGCGAGGGCGGCGGGATCACGGTTGTTCCGCCGCCAGGCGCGGCGCAGGCGTACGTGACGATCTGGCCGGTGGTGGAGCTGGGGTGGACGGTCGTTCACGGCCCGCCGCTGACCGTCGGCCCGGTCCCGGTGGGGCGGTATTAGCCTCTGCCGTAGCCCGACTCTCCGAGTCGGGTGCTGTGCGGTTCGGACCCGACTCGGAGAGTCGGGCTACGGGAGATCTTCGATACCCGGTTCTTCGGCGACCGAAGCAACGGAGCGAACGGCGGGCGCAGCCCGCGCTACAAAGGTGGGGACAACGGTGGCACAGCCAGCACACACAGCCGTCGGGACCGCGGGTGACCAGTTCTACGTCACCCACTGCACGACCGCCGACAGCGTGCTGAACAACCCCGGGTACACGGTGCGCGCCGCGTCGGCCGCCGACCCCGAGACGCTCGGCGAGGCGTTCCGCTACCCGCCCTACGAACTGCCCATCGATTTGTGGCGCGACCTCCCGCAGCCGCACGCGGCGCCGCGCCGGCTGGCCCGCACCGAGCACCCCGACGGCGGCGTGTGGGTCGTCCACTCCTCTTACCTCGCCAAGGACACCGTCGATCGCGACCGCTCGTACTTCTCGCACCAGTTTTTGCTGAAGTCCGCCGACCCGGAACGGGTGCTTAGCTCGTGGGGCGCCGACAAGTGGGTCAAGAGCTATCCACAGGGAGCAACCAAATCACTCCCGCGCAACGCCCCGCTCCCGGTCGGCGATCTGGTGACCGAGGACAATCTCACCGCGTTCCTCGGCGACCGGCCGCCTGGCCCGGCCGATCTGGCGAGTTCGGTCTGCCCGCCGCGGCTCCGCACCTCGGCCGAAAACCGCCGCGACCTGTTCGCCCGCGTTCTTCAGGCGATGCTGGTGTTCGACGCCGAGGCGACGCAGCAGCGCTCGCGGCTCTACATCCACGCCGAACCGGGCGTGATCGCACTCCTCCTCTACGGCGCCGTGAAACTGCTGCCGGCGCGGGTGACTGACAACCTGACGTTTTCGACGTTCGAGCCGTACCACCGGAACATCCGCGACTACAAGCTGGCCGACGTGGTCGGCACGTACCTCGGCGCCCCGGACAAGGGGCTGGACGCGGACCTGGGCACCGTCCGCGGGTTCGCGCTCGATACGTTCGTGCCGGCCCGGTCGTCGCCGGAGCTGCGCGGGCCGGTCCGCGAGATGCTCTCGGCCGGCGTGAGCGAACTGATCGACCTCGCGGCCCGCGGCGAGTGGGCGCTCGTGCCCGCGGTGCGCCGGGCGATGGGACCGGACGCCGACGGGCTGGCGCAGGTCGGCCGCGCGGTCGTCCGGGCGCGCGGGCTGTCGCGGGTGGACACCGGTCGGGCCACCATCGACGAACTCCTGGCGATTCAAGACGACGCTGCCGGGGCGGGCGAGCTGGCCGAGCGGGCGGATCAGGTGTGGCCGGTGGTGAAGGAGGCCGCGCTCGACCCGCGGCGCGCCGACGTGCGCCGGGCGTTCCGCGCCTTCCTCTCCGATCAGGCGCGGGTCGAGGAGGTGTGGGAAGAGGCGGTCGAGGCGATCCTGAACGAGGACTTCCGCACCTGGGACGCGCGCTGGGCGCTCCTGCGCGAGGTGCCGGGCACCGAGGGGGCCAAGCGGCTCTTGCGGAAGATGCTGGGCAGCGAGAAGAACGAGGCGAAGCTGTCCAAGGTGCCGACCGACGTGCGGGCCAAGATGCGGGCCGCGTGCAAGGACGTGGAACTCCTCCCGTCGCGCCCGCTCCTGGTGCCGATCGGGATCGGCGAACTGGAGCCGCTCCTGGCCTCGCCGCCGGACTGGGCCGGGTACACCGCGTTCGTCCTGCTGGCCAACGACGACCTCGGCTGGCTCAACCACGTCCCGGTGCCCGACCGCCCGCGGATGCGGGACCGCGCCCGGCAGTACCTGTTCGCCGCACCGGGGCCGGCCATCGCCTCGTACGTCCACGCGGCGCGCCCGTACCTCGACACCGACCCGCTGTTCCTCAAGACCCTGTTCGACCCGTACTCGCCCCCGGCCGCGGCGCTGATGGACAAGCTGCTGACAACCACCACGCTGGAGCCGAGTGACTGGATGAAGCTCTGCGCGCACGTCGGGCTGACGCAGGACGAGTGGGGCGAGTTCCTCCTGGAAAAGGACCGGCTCACGAACCTCCTGGTCGGGCTGGGCGGCGAGGGCGTGGGCAAGGAGGTGTGGGGTGCGTACCTGGGGCTGCTCACGCACGCCCTCGTTTCGCCCGATCTCATCACCGCCGACGACATCGAACCGGCCGTGGTTCACGCGTGGGAGCGCAAGGTCCACAACCACCTGAAGACCGCGGCCGAACGGCTCACCGCCGGCGGCCACCGGCTGGCGCTCGCCCTACCCGAGGGCGGAGTGGCCAGACTGTTCGCAGCGAACAACCTCTTGAAGTGGGTGAACAGCCCGGCGACCGCGGAGCGCGACGGGCACGAGGAGATCAAGCACGCCTGCGAGACGTTCGGCGTGGACCGGCTGGCGCTTGTGCGGGTGGCGTACAAGAAGGGCGCCTACGCCCAGCTCGACCTGCCGGCCCAACTGGAGCGCCTCAACCCGATCATCGCGCTGTTCCGCACCTGCTACCCGGTGGACAGCCAGTACCACACCGCCCGGTCCGCGGTCACCTGCTGGCTGAAGCTGTCGGTGGACTGTCCGAAACCATCGCGGGCCGTGTTCCAGGCGCAGTTCGTGGTGTCGGTCGTACCCGACACGCATTACGCCAACCTGCTCGCCGAGCAGCGGCAGTACCCGTTCGAGCCGGCCGCGGAGGCGCACATCCGGCGCCAGATGGCCCAGCCGGTGAAACGCGGCCCGCCGAAGTATTCTCCGCCGGCCCGGCCCGCGATGCCCGAACCGAACTTCGTGAACGAGGACGAACCGGTCGCGGAGGAGATTTCCGAGGGCGACGGCGAGCTGCCGACCCCCGAGCCGATCGTCGAGCCCAAGCCCGCCAAGCGCAAGTCCGCGTCGCGGGGCGCGAAGTCGTCGCGCGGGACCGCCCGGCGGAAGAAGGGCGCCAACGCCAACAAGATGTGGCTCATCGTCGGCAGCATCGCACTGGGGCTGCTCCTTCTGATCGTCGTCCTCGTGCTCGCGGCGGGACCGCCGAAGGAGAAGAAGGACGACCCGAAGGACAAGAAGGCCGACGCGACGCCGACACCGGAGAAGAAGGCGGAGCCGAAGAAAGAGCCGGAATCGAAGAAAGATTCGTCCCGGCCGGACCCATCGAAGAAGGAACCGCGCGATCTCCCGGTGGCGGAGCCGCCGGTGGCGGAGCCGCCGAAGGGGGATGCCCCGGTCGGTCCCCCGGCCGCGCCGGAGCCGAGGCCCGTTACGAAGGTTCCCGACCCGGCGGTGGCGACGGTTCCCACCGCGCCGGAACCGCGCCCCGTTGTGAAACCGGACCCGAAGCCCCCGGACCCGAAACCGGACCCGAAGGGCGATAAGGAAGTGCTCAAGAAGATCGAGGGCGCGATGCCGAAGCTGTCGGACAAGCTCCCGCGGTTGCGCCTCTGGCACTGAGACGGGAACCTGGTGGTGTCTGGTTGTGGCACAGGCTCGAAAGCCTGTGCCACGAAAGACAACAAACCGCACAGGCCGGGAGGCCTGCCCCACAAAAATCACCGTCGGAGGGCCGGACATGAGCGGATGGAAGGGCGGGAGCCTGCTGCTGGTCCTGGCGGTCCCGCTGGCGCTGTACGCCGCGTGGTCCATCCAGGGCGTCGTGCGCACGGACATGGTCGTGTCCGACGCGCCGGCCGAGCGCGGGAAGTCGAAGGACGAGCTGGCCGCGCTAAAAACGAAGACCGCGGGCTGGGCCGGCGACGCCCGCAAGACCACCAACGTGGCGCTCCAGTACCGCCAGCCCGCCGGCGGCGACCGGGTCGCCGACCCGGTGGCCGGCGAGGTCGTGCGCGCCGCGGCGGCGCGGGCCGCGGAGCTGAGCGACCTCGACCAGTTCCTCGCCGGCGTCCCGAACCCGGACTTCAAGGGCAAAATGGTCGAGAGCTACAAGCAGTGGAAGGACGATCTGCGGCAGGTCCAGAACAACGAGAAGGAGATCGACCGGTTCCTCGACCGCGCGCCCCCCACGTCGGTGGCCGAGGCGGCCAACCTGATGAGCGACCTGGAGAAGCGCCTGGCGGACTACCAGCAGCTCAACTTCGCCAACCGGGCGCGGGTCACCGAGTGGCGGGTCCGCGCCCGGCTCGTGGTCGTCAAGGGGCTTGGGGCGCTGGCCGACGCCCGGCACGAGGCGGCCGTCAAGGAGCCGCTACCGTTCCGGGCGGACAGCGACGCGGTCAAGGACGCCCGCTCGACGTTCGCGGCGATCAAGACGCACGTCGCGGCCCTGAACGCCGACGTGCAGCGGGCCGAGGCCGAGAAAACGGACCTGAGCGGCCTGACCCGCGACATCGAGAACCGGCGGGCGATCGGGGACAAGTGCGGCAAGCGCGAGCAGTTGCTCATCCTGTTCACCCGCGACAATCTGTTCAAGAACGCCGGCGGCGCGGCGGCGTGGCTCCGCGAGGTCGCGGTCCTGTACCGCGACACGAAGGATGCCACCGACCGGGAGACGATCCGCGACAAGGTGCAGGAGTTCTGCGGGGCGTTCGTCCCGGCGGCCGTGCGCCTGGACGACGAGGTGCTGATCCGCGGCAAGCCGGCCCGGCGCGAGGCGCTGGCGATCGAGTACAAGGACGGCGGCGCGACGAAGGAGACCCCACTCACCGGCGACCCGGCCGGGCTGAACGAGTTCACCGCGGCCACGACGTACCCCGGCGGGACGACCTTCGTCCTGGTCTCCGGCAACCAGGAGTACCTCAAGAACATGGAGCCGACCGAGCTGAGCAAGGCGGCCCGCCGGTACACGGAGCTGCGCCGGGCCGTCGGGCAGGGCGCCACCGGACCGAAATGGACCGTAAAAACGGTGGAGGAATTAAAAAAGAAGTGTGAGGCCGAGAAGGAGTTGGTAGACAATTTAAAAAAGTTGAAGGCGCTCCGCGACCGGGACCGGTTCCCCAACCCCAAGAAGAAGGACGCCGGGGCCGACAAGGACGACGACGAGCTGAACATCCTGGTGCGGATCGAGAGCGTGCTGGACGGGCTGCGGTCGTGTACCGAGCTGCTCGACGGCCCGTGAGGGATCGTGTGAACCGGTCGCCGCCGGTTGTCTTGGTCTTTCGCCCTCTCCCCGCTGGGGGAGTTGTGGAGAAATGCTCGGTTGGTCTTCGGTATTCGGCCTGAAGGGCCGAGACAACTTAGCCCAGGCCGTTGGCCTGGGTAACGGTCGTATTGGTATTTGAGGCCTGAAGGGCCGAGACATCTTGGCTCGGCGTATCGCAGCCCTTCAGGCTGCAAAACCATAACGCACCCGTTCCCGGGCGTTGCCCCGGCAAAGTTGTCCCGGCCCTTCAGGCCGAAAACAAGAACCGACCGAGGCATTTCTCCGTGGCCCGGCGGGGAGAGGGCAAAGACAGGGCGGCCCCGGAACCGCAGAGGCGGTTATGAATTCGTTCGCGGCGTGGAAAAAGGTACTCCTGTTCGGTCTGTTCGGCGCCGCCGGCTGTCTGGCCGGCTGGCTCGTCGGGGAGCCGTTTTTGGCCGCCAACGACTTCGCCGCGCGGGCCGCCGGCGCCGGGCAGGGGCCGACGCTCATCTCCAAGCCGGTTCCGTCCAACGACCCCCCGCCCCCGCCCCGCGAGTTCCAGGAGCGGCTCAGCGCCGCGGGGGCCAAGACCGGCGACGTCCAGATCTCGCTCATCTGGTTCAACACCAACGACCTCGACCTGCACTGCGTCGATCCGTCCGGGTTCGAGATCGGGTGGCAGCCCGACCGGCGCCGCTCGCCCCGGACCGGCGGCGAACTGGACGTGGACCGCAACGCCGGGTGCCGGCTCCCCACCGCCGAGCCGGTCGAGAACATCTACTGGGCGCCGGGCCGGGCGCCGATGGGCCGCTATCAGGTGCTCCTGAACTTCTACCAGCACTGCCCCGGCGCGCCGCGGGAGAGCAGCTACAAGATCAACGTGCTGCACGGCGGTACCCGCAAGGAGTTTACCGGGACGATCGGGAGCGGCGAGTCGAAGCGGCTCGTCTACGAGTTCCAGGCCGACCCGAAAATCGAGCTGTTCGCGCCCGCCGAGTTCGACATCGGCGTCGGGGCCACCCTGAAGGTGCCGATCGGCGTGCGCCGCGAGTTCTACCCGGGTAACCTGGAGGTGCGGGCCGAAGACCTCCCCGCCGGCGTGACCGCCGAACCGCTGGCACTCACCGACGGGGCGAGCAAGGGCGACCTCGTGCTGAAGGCGAGCGATTCGGCCGACACCGGGAAGAAGAAGATCAAATTCGTGGTGAAGGGCGAGGGCGCGAGCGCCTCCGCCGACGCGGAGATAACCGTCGCGGGCCGGGTGTCGCTGTGGATGGTGCTCGCGATCGGGTTCTGGACCGCGCTCCTGGCCCTGGGACTGTGCCTGGCGCTCGTGGCCGGGCAGAACAAGTACCTGGGCAAGGCGCTGTTCGCGTCGGGCCGGGTGCCGCTGGTGCTGGTGATCTTCGGCGCGCTCGCGGCCGGGTTCGCGTCCGGCACGCTGGGGCAGGCGCTGTTCTACGTACTCCTCTTCATCGGCGCGTCGAAGCTGGGGTTCCTCATCGGCTGGGTGCTGCTGGGCGGGCTGCTCGGCTGGGGCGTGAGCTTCTTCATCCCGAACCTCGACTGGAAGAAGGCCGGGCTGGCGGGGCTGGGCGGCGGGTTCCTCGGCGCGCTGGCGTTCGTCGTCCTGTCGTACGCGCACGACATCCTCGGCCGGTTCGGCGGGGCCGCCATCCTGGGCTTCTGCATCGGGCTGATGGTCGCGGTGGTGGAAGTGGCGTTCCGGCGGGCGTGGCTCGAAGTGCGATTCAGCGAGCGCGAGGTGATTACGGTGAACCTCGGCACGGAGCCGGTGAAGGTGGGCGGCGACTCGCGCGCCTGTACCATCTGGGCGCGCGGGGCGGCCGATATTGCGCTGCGGTACTGGGTGCGCGACGGTAAGGTGTACTGCGAGGACGCGACGAGCCGGCGCGAGGCGATCGTCGGCGAGGGCGACACGCGAACGGCCGCGGGCGTGACGGTCGTCGTACGGACCGGGAGTACATCGGCCGCGCCGCCAACGTCGGCGCGCCCGCCGGCGCCGCCCGCGCGGCCGGCGCTTCCGCCCCGACCGCAGCCGCTCCCACCGCCCGCGGCGCCGCAAGCGGCGAAGCCGGTGACACCGCCCCCGCCGCGCCCCGCGCCGCCACCGGCGCCGAAGCCGAGTGCCGCGACGGAATACGACGACGGGCTTCCGATGCCGATGGGGCCGCCCCCGCCGGCCCGCCCCGGGGTCACGTCGATTCTGGATATCGACGACCTGCGCGCGCCGGTGGCCGCGCGCCCGGCGGCACCAAAGCCCGCCGCGCCGGCACCGCCGGCGGCGAAACCGCCGGCGCCGGCACCGCAGGTCGCGAGGCCCACAACGCCCCCGGCGCCGAAGCCCCCGGCGATCGCCCCGAAGGGCGACGCGGACGCCTGCCCGACGTGCGGTCGTAAGATCGTCGGCAAGCCCGGAACGCGCTACTGTATGGTATGCGATAAGACGTTTTGAACGAACTCGAACGAGCCGCGACCGCAAGGGAGCGGAAACTGATCCCGCTCCCTTGCGGTCGCGGCTCGTTAAAAAGACCGAAACCACCCTTCCCCCGACGTGCCAACGAGGAGACCGCCGTGCCCTACGACATGCAGATCGACCGCGCCAACCCCGGGTGCATCGTGTTCTTGGTGGACCTGTCCAACTCGATGCTCGACGGCATCGCGGGCACCCCGCGGGCCAAGATGGACACCGTGTCCACCGCCATCAACCGGTTCTTCCAGGAGCTGATTACCTCGTGCGAGAAGGGCGAGGAGAAGCCGCGGAACTACTTCGACGTGGGGCTGATTGGCTACACCACCGACGCCAACGGCGTCGCGATCGTCCGCCCGCTGTTCCAGCTCGCCCTGGAGGGCCGCGACCTCGTGTCCATCGGCGAACTCTACGACAACCCGCTGGAGATCGAACGGCGCCGCAAGAAGGAGTTCGTGGACGACGGCGCCGGCGGCCTCACCGAGGTCGAGAAGGAGATCATGTTCCCGGTGTGGTTCCGCTCGCCCCAGCCCACCGAGATGTTCGGCACCCCGATGTGTACCGCGCTGGGGTACTGCTCGCAGGTGGTCCGGGCGTGGATCGACGCGCACCCGAACAGCTTCCCCCCAATGGTCATCAACCTGACCGACGGCGAGTCCACCGACGGGATGCCGGTGCCGTTCGCCGAAGACCTCAAGAGCCTCGCGACCGCCGACGGCAACGTGCTGCTCTTTAACTGCCATCTGTCGGGCCGCGACGCCCAGCCGGTGTTCCTCCCGGCGGTCGATGGCCTGTTGCCCGACGAGTACGCCCGCGACCTGTTCGGGATGTCGAGCAACCTGCCGGACAAGCTGCGGCACATGGCCGAGGTGAAGGGCATCTCGGCCCCGACCGGGTGCAAGGCGATGGCGTTCAACGCCGACGCGGTGAGCCTGCTGAAGCTGTTGAACGTCGGTACGCAGGTGGTCGCCGCCGCCACCCTGCCGCCGCACCTGCGGTAAACTTCCGAAGAACCTAACCCCCCAACCCCCTTCCCTAAAAAGGAAGGGGGAGTAAGCAGAAGACCGCGCTCTGGCTCCCCCTCTCCCCTTGGGGGAGGGGGTTGGGGGGAGGGGTCTTTGCGAGAGACCGATGGACCCGACCCCCGCCGAGTTGCCGCCCGGCTGCCTCGTGGTGCTGATCCGCCTGTCGGACGGGATGGCGGCCGACGTGCCCACCACGCGCGGCGACATCCCGGCGTTCGTCGCGGCCCGCCAGCTCGCCGACGAACTGCTCGACGGGCTGGTCAACGCCGCCGCCCAGCACGCGCTCGGCCCGTTCGAGGTGGCCGTTCTGGGCTACCGCACCGCCCCCGACGGTGTGCCGCAACTGGTCTCGCTCTTTCCCTCCAGCGACAAAACGCCGCGGTTCGTGCCGCTGGTCCAGGTCGCCAACATGCCGGCCGAAACTCGCGCGGGCGAGGGGCAGCCGAAGAAGTGGGCCGTCCTGCCGCCCTGTGAGGGCGAACCGGGGAGCGCTGTGGCGCTCGCGCGGGTTCACCAGATGGTCGCGGTGTGGCTCACCGGACGCTACTTCGCGCGCCCGCCGGTCGTCGTCCACTGCACCACCGCCGACGGACTCGACCGCTCGTACGCCCACATCGCCCGGTCGCTGGGGCTGCTGGCTACGGGCTACGGTTCGGTCCGGCTGATGCACTACGTGTTCGTGCCCGGGTCGGATCCGGTGCCGGTGGGGGCGTGGGCCGGCGCGCCCGACGCGGAGCCGTGGGCGGAGTTGTTTGAACTGTCGTGCGAATTACCGGAAATGGCCGACGCGGGCAAACCGGCCCGCCGGGCGCTGGCGGTCAACGACTGGGACATCACCGACCAGTGGAGCGCGATCTTCGACGCGACCTGGCGCGACGATCCGACCGCCTGGGACGGCACCGGCGGGTTCGCCGCGAGCCGCGAAATGTGGGCGCAGAAGATGGGCAACTCTCCGGAGCAGTGGGAGGACGCCTTCGCAGTGGACCCCGCCGGCGGGGTGGCCGCGATCGCCGACGGGGCCAGCACCGGCATTTATTGCAACATCTGGGCGGACCAACTCAGCAAACGCTTCCTGACCGATCGACCCGATACACGTGATCCGGTATTTTTGAATAAATGGGTAAACGGGTTAAGATCGGAGTGGCGCACGGCCATCAAGTACGGTAGTTTGAACTGGTCGAAGCAGGCGAAGGTCGATCAGACCGGGGCCGCGGCGACGCTCCTGACGCTGGAAACCGGCCCGGCCGACGCCACCGGGGGGCGCCCCTGGCGGGCGTGTGCGGTCGGCGACGCCAGTTTGTTCCAGGTACGTGGCGGGCGGCTCGTGGCGACGTTTCCGGTCGTCGCGGCCGATCAGTTTGGCTCGGCGCCGCTGCTGGTCCGGTCGAACCCCGGCTTCAAGACGCTGGCGCTCGCCGCCGCGGGGACGTGCCGGCCGGGCGACCGGTTCCTCCTGGCGACCGACGCGGTCGCGGTCCGGTTGTTCAAGGACGCCGCGGCCGGTCCCGAACCCGACTGGGGCCGGTACGAGCACCTGTCGCAGGACGCGTGGCGGGCGGAGCTGGACGCGCTCCGCCGGGCCAACGACATGGTCAACGACGACTGCACGCTGGTCGTGCTGCGAGTCGCGGGCGTCGGCGAAGAACCGGACGAGGCGATCCCCGACGCGCTGCCGATCGAGGACAGGAGTCAGGAGACAGAAGACAGGAGTCAGGAGACAGGAGACAGGAGCGAGGAGACAGGAGACAGGAGCGAGGAAACAGGGAACAGAGAAGAGGGAACAAAGAGTGACGAGACAGCGGCAGAGTCTTCACCGACCGACTCCTGTCCCTTGCCTCCTGAACTGACTCCTGACTCCCGCCCCCTGACCCCTGAAGAGCCGGCCGCCAGGGATGGTTTCCCGGAATCCACGGACCCCCGTGACTGACATCCGCGAGGAACTCATGCCCCGGTCCCAATCTCTCATCCGTTTGTGCGCCCTCGCCGCCCTCGTCGCGCTCGCGTCGGGCCGGTCGGCCCCCGCCCAGGACGACGAGGAGAAGGCCAAGAAGGCGGCCCAGACCGCCAACGGCGCCGTCAAAAAGCTCCAACAGATGCTCGCGGAGGGCAAGGACGCGGAGGGCAAAGACGCCCCGACCCTCAAGCAACTGCGCATCGACGGGTTCGTCGCCAAGGAAGGCAAGGTCGAGGTCAGGGGCGTCTACCTGAGCGCCGACGGCAAACTCGACGAGAGCCGCAAGCTGTTCGGCACCCAGGCCCAGGCGCTGATCGTCAAGGCGCTCGGTCTGGACAAGGAGATCCCGTTCGTCTGGGACGCGAAGGGCGACGACAAGAAGGACCGGCTCCCGGTGTACGGGACGCTCGACAAGGGCAAGTTCCTGGAGAACAGGGAGCCGCCGCACGTGCGGATGCAGGACGCGGCCAACAAGGCCGGGGCCGACCGCGCGGCGGCCGATCAGGTGTTCCTGACGGGCAGCCGGTTCGGCCCGAACGGCGAACTCGTCGTCTCCGGGTTCTGGGGAACCGGCGCGGCGGCCGACAAGGGGCTGAGCGAGTTGTGGCTCAACGGCGTGCTGGCCAAACACCCGCCGTTCTGGCCCAAGAGCGACCTGACGGGCGAGAAGCCCACCTTCGACCTCGTGAAGCTCGACCCGTGGCCGATCCTCGTCCCGAAGGTGCGCGAGGCGCTGGCGAAATCGGACAAGGCGGCGTTCCGCCGCACCCGCGTGGACCGCGTGTTCCTCCGCTACGACGGCCCGGACCCGACGCTGACCGTCACCGGGGTGCGCCTCGGGAGGGACGACCTGACCGAGACCGAGATCCCCAACGCGATCAAGAAACTGTGGCCGGCCCTGGAAACCGTCAAGGGGAAGGCGGACGACGAGATCACCGCCGGGCTGGCCGACCCCGCGGCCGAAATCCAGGTCGCGGTGGCCGCGGAGCGCGAGCTCGACGGCCTGCGGGTGGACCCGGGCGCCGCGTTCAGCGCCGAGGGCGACGTGCTCCTGGCCGGGCTGCGGCCGGAGCAACTGACCGCCGCCCAGGCCGAGAAGCTGACCAAGGTGTTCCAGACGGTCGTCAAGGCGAAGGCCGACGGGACCGACGCGACCGCCCCGCGGTACGCGCGGCTGCGGACGAGCAAGGTTTCGGCCGACGGGATGCGGCCGATCGCGCTCGGCGCCCTGGAAACCGACCTGCGTCAGTGGGCGCTCAAGTACCGCGACGACATCCGGTTCCGCCGGCTCCTGTTCGCGCCCGACTCCAAGAAGCTCGAGCCGCAATACTATTCGGTCGCCCCGAACGGCGGCGGGCTGGTGCTGGTCTACCAGGCGGCCACCGAGGCCGACCTCGCGGCCGTCGCGGCCGAGTTCCAGCGGGCGTTCGTCCGACACTTCCCCAAGGGGCTGGGCGAGACACCCGACAGCGCTCCGGGCAAGGAGAAGGAGCCGCTCTTGCCCGGGCTGACGGCCGAACTGCGCAAAATCATGACCGCGGACCAGAAGGAGTGGTACGGCGTCCTGATCGAGCGCGGGTACTTCGACATCCAGGACCGCTACACGCTCACCGGGGTGGTGAACAGCGACGAGCAGAACACGAGGCTCCAGGCGCTACTCAAGCGCCTGAGCGGCGACGCGCGGTGGAAGCCGTACTTCCACGCCGCCGACGGCACCGATCAGCAGCCGCTCGCGCCCAAACTGGTGACGATCCCGATGGACAAGATGGTGGCCCGGGTGCAGCGGGTGATGCCGGCGCACCCGGAGTTCGACGGGATCCGCGTCGAGAGCGCGTACTACGACCCGGACCTGCGGCTGACGTTCCGGGCGCACGCGGTCGGCCGGGTGACCCCGGCGCAGGTGGGCCAGCTCGCCGAATTGCTCACGCGCGACCCGCTCTACACGCGCCGCGTGGTGAAGCCGGAGGGCCGGCCGCCCTTGGTGCGGATCGCGCCGATCGCCGGCCCGGCCTACGCGGACGACCAGTTGGCCAACTTCAGCCTCGGGTTCGGGGCCAGTCTGCTGGCGAAGGCGGGTGAGAGCAAGGAAGCAAAGACGAAGGCGAAGGAGTGGCTCGACGTGGCTCTCTTGCACTACCCGAACGAGTCGGCGGTGTGGTTCCTGAGTGCCTACTACCACTTCACGACCGCCTCCGGGGCCGACCGCGACGAACTGGTGAAGCGCGACCTGTACCGGACGGTGGCAATGGAGGGACCGCTGTCGTTCAACGGCCCGGCGCAGCGGAAGCGCCGGTACGACGCCGCGAAGGATCTCCAGGGTTCGGCCCGGGCCGACCTGGAGGCGCTGTGGCTCGAGTACTTCCGCGAGGTGAAGGACGGGGCCAAGCCGATCACGCTGAGCGGGAAGTGACCGCGCGTCTTCTGTAGCCGGCCTCCCGTACATGAGCCTGACGGGTATGTCGCATCGCTCGCGAGCCGCGACCGCAAGGGAGCGGGCGATACAGCGGAAGATACGTATGCGGTTCTGCGCAGTGTACCCCGCTCCCTTGCGGTCGCGGCTCGCGAGGTGATTTGACCAGAAACCGGACACCTACACCGGGTGCCTGGAACCGAGGCCAGCTACAGAAGAAGGCCATACAACTGAATCAACCGTGTCGGGCGCGTTTAGCTCGTGCTTTGCACAAGGGCGATGTTGCGTCGCCCGAGCGCCTGCCTTGCTACTCCGCGCGGGGAAGGCTGTTCCAGCACCGCTTTCGACGTGCCTTTTGCATATTAATCGGCAAACTGGAACAACCCCGCCCTTCGTGGTACTGCCGATTAATATGCAAAAGGCACGTCGGCGGTGCCGTGAGCCTTCCGCGAATCAGGTCGGGAAGTAAACCGCCCGGCACGGTTGTTTTTCGCCCCTCGCCGGCGCGCCTTCGCGCAACTCCCCTCTGGACCGCTCACCCCGGCCGTGCCATCATGAACGTCACGCCGCTCTCCGTTGGGTGAGGCCCGTTCATGTCCGCCCCGACCCCGCTCGCGAAGATGCCCCGCCCGGCACTGTTCGCGCTGGTCGGGATGGTCGTTGCGCTGCTCTCCGCGCTCACCTTCGGCGAACTCGTCTGGTACTGGGGCCGCTCGTATGCGCTCGCGGCGCAAACCGCCGCGCCGACCGAACCGCCCGCGACCACTCCACCCGCTCTCGTGGCGGGGCCGCGACTGGCGGTCTCCGCGGCGGCGGTGGCGGTTTACCCCGGCGGGAAGAACACGTTCGGCGTGCGCGTCGCGCGTGACGGCTTCGATGGCGCGGTTCTGGTCCGGTTCGATGCGCCCGCGGGGCCGCGCGCGGCCGAGATCACCGTTCCCGCCGGCGAAACGATCGGAAAGGCGGAAGTCGTCGTCCCGCCCGACGTGAGACCGGGCAACTTCACGCTCACCGCCACCGCGACCGCGAACACCGACGAGAGCGTCCTCACAGCCTCCGCGCCCGTGCGGGTGACGGTGCGCCCCCTACCTGTTCCGCCGGCGAGACTGGGCGTCAGCGCTTCGCCGGTGGTTCCGGTGTACCAGAAGGGGAAGAACACGTTCGGCGTGCGCGTTGCGCGCGACGGGTTCGACGACCCCGTTACCGTGACGTTCGACGGCCCGCCGCCCGGGGTGAAGATTCCCCCGGTCGTGGTTGCCGCGGGCAAGCTGGAGGCGACCGCCGAGCTGACCGCCGAGGCCGGCGCCAGAATCGGCGAGGCGAAGGTGATGGTGACGGCGCGGGCCGCGCCCCGGGGAGTCGCGACCGCGGCGACCGCCGAACTCGCCGTGGCCGTACTCGACCCGAGCAAGGGGCCGATCGACATCGTGCTGGTGCTCGACTGCACCGGCAGCATGAAGAAGTCCGTGGACGGACTGTGTCGAAGCTTCCCCGCGTTTGCATCCGAACTGCAAGCGCGGTTCGATGTGCGGTTCGGCCTCGTCGGGTTCCGCGACACGACGCTCGGCCAGCCGCTGGAGGTTCCGCTCATCGGCGGCGAGCGGATGAGTCCCGACGCGCGGAGTTTGGTGGCCGCGGTGCGCGGGGTGCGGCTCGGCGGGGGCGGGGGCGACGGTGAGAGCAGCCTGGACGGCCTCGCGGAGGCCGCCGACTACCCGCTGCGCGAGAGCGCCAGCCGCGTGCTCCTGCTCGTGACCGACGGCCCGCCGAAGCGCGCCGACGGGCGGATGCGGGGCGCGGAAACGACGATGAAGTACCTCAACACGAAGCGGATCGACCAGTTGCACGTCGTCTCGCTGCCCCCGTTCCGCCGGGCGTTCGAGCCGCTGTGGGAGGGGGGGCCGAAGGGGCGATATTTTGACCTGAAGGGCGCGATCGAGCGGAACGAGTTCGACAAACTTTTGGCGGAACTCGGAAAGGAAATTGCGGGGAACGTCCCGACGCGGGCGGAGGCGAAGCCGGACCCGGCCGCGACGGTGCCGATCCCGGTGCTACCCGACCCGACGCCGGTGAAGCCGCCGGACCCGCCCGCGTCGCGCGAGCCGGACGAGCCGCAGTTCGGGCCGGCCGAACTGTCGGCCCCGGAACCGAAAGGCGCCCCGGCGGACCAGCCGGCCCCGCTCCGCAAAGCGCTCGTGCTGACCCTGTGGGCCGCAACGGTCGCGGGCCTCACGACCCTGCTGTTGTCCCTGGCCCAGTTGGTGCTTCTCCCCGGTTCGCGGTCCCCGGGCGCGGTCGCCGCGGCCCAGTCCGGCGGGCTGGTGGTGGGTCTCGGCGCCGGCGCGCTCGGCTACATCGCGCTCGACGCGCTCGGGGTGCCGGTCCTCGCGCGGCTGGGCGCCGGCGGCCTGTTCGGGCTGTTCGGCGGGCTGACGGTGCCGCTCGTGGAGGATTTCTTCGCCCGAGACGAGCCGGAGGCGCTGGACCCGGACGCGGAGGACCCGGAGGAAGTCGGCGAGCCGCTGCCCGCGCCGCCGCCGCTTCCGGTCCCGGCCCGCGCGCCGCTGCTGGACCTCGATTTGCCGACGGTCGAAGCGTACCCCACTGCGAAGCCACCGCCGGTTCCGGCCCGCGCGCCGCTGCTGGACCTCGATCTGCCGACGGTGGAGGCGTATTCGGCCGCGCCGGCGCCTTCGCCGGCGGCGCCCCCTGCCCCGGTCCCGGTCCACAAGCCGAACATCACCGCCGCGCCCAAACCCGGCGACGGGTGCCCCAAATGCGGGCGGAAGATTCCCGGCGCGGCCGGCGAGCGGTACTGTATGCTGTGCGACAATACGTTTTGAAACCGCGACCGTAACGAGGGCGCCCGTAACTGAGTTCCAGGCAAGGCCGCACCCGCCGGGGCTGAAGCAAGACTCTCGCCGGTGACACGACCGGCCCGGTCGCGATTCGTTGAAACCCGAAGCGTTGATCCCCGGAGACCGTTCGATGCCCGCTCCGAAGATGTTGTCCGGTTTGCCCAAGCCGGTTCTGTTCGGCCTCTACGGGGCCGTCGGCGGGCTGCTCGGCGCGCTCTGTTTCGGCGAGCTGCTCTGGTTCCTGCTCCGCCCGCCGCCGCCCCAGC
This sequence comes from uncultured Frigoriglobus sp., assembly GCA_964495365.1. GTDB lineage: Bacteria > Planctomycetota > Planctomycetia > Gemmatales > Gemmataceae > Gemmata. Next base: position 44,644 of record CAZBXY010000018.1, read on the forward strand.
AGAACACCGAACCGCAACTCGGCATCACCACGTCGCCGGACCTGAAGGTCTACCAGGGCGGGACGAACAAACTGCTCGTCGAGATCAAGCGCGACAAGTTCGACGAGGAGGTGATCGTCCGCGTGACCAAGGGGCTGCCGTCGGGCGTCACCGCGGGCGAGGCGAAGATCGCCGCGGGGAAGACCGAAGGGGAAATCGAGCTGTTCGCGGCGCAGACCGCGACCGTGACCGACGCGGCCAAACTGACGGTGGTGGCGACCGCCAAATCCGGCGAGAAGGAGCTCACCGCGTCCCCCGAAAAGGCGCCCGAGCTGAGCGTCGCCTCCGCGACCGCGGCGCAGGCGGACGTCGTGTTCGTACTCGACGTGACCGGGAGCATGCAGGCCCAGATCGACGGGCTGAACAACAGCATCGGGGCGTTCGCGAAAGCCCTTGCCGACGCGAAGGTGGACGCCCGGTTCGGGTGCGTCATCTTCCGCGACCTGTTCGTGAAAGAACCGTTCGGGGCGCCGCAGGAGCAACTGGAGATATTGAAGTTCAAGGGCGAGACGTTCACCGCCGACCCGCGCGAGTTCAGCGCCGTGGTGGGCCGCCACCGGGCCAGCGGGGGCGGCGACATCCCGGAGACCAGCTTCGAGACCCTCTCCGCGGCGGCCCGGATCGGGGACTACCGCAAGTCGGCCGTGCGCACCCTGATCCTCATCACCGACGCGCCGCCCAAGCTCGTCGTCGGACTGGGGCAGTCGGAGAAGGACACGATCGACGCGCTCCGCGACAACAAGATCGACCTGTTGCACCTGGTCGTCAACCCGGCCGACGAGCGCACCTACCAGCGGGTGCAGGAGGGCGCGCTCAGCAAGGGCAAGGTGTTCGACCTGTACCGGGTCGCCCGGAACGCCGACGAGATGACGACGAAGCTCCTGCCGGACATGACCGAGTCGATCCGGGTGGCGGCCGAGTCGAAGCGCCCGGACGCGAGGCCGGAACTGGCGGCCCGGCCGGAGGCGGCGTCGATCAAGAGCTTGCAGTCGAGCGAGCAGGCGGCGGCCGGCAGCGAGGCGAAGCTGGTGGTGCGCAGCGGCGTGTGGACCGGGGCGATCGCGGCGCTCGTGTGCTTGCTGCTGCTGGGCGGGCAGCACCACTACCTCCGCGGGTCGCTCCCGGCGGCCGGGGGCGTCTTGGCGGCGCTGGGCGGCGGGCTGTTCGTCGGCGTCCTCGGCGGAGCCGCCGGGCAGGGGCTGTTCCTCCTGGCCAACACCGACAGTGCGATCGTCGATGCGATCTTCCGCGTGATGGGCTGGACGATCCTCGGCTCGCTCGCGGGCGTCGGGCTGGCGCTGTTCATTCCGAACCTCAACGCCCTCTACGGGCTGATCGGCGGCGCGGTCGGCGGCGCGGTCGGGGCCGTCGTGTTCATCGTGGTGACCAAGGTGCTCGGGGCCGCCCTCCCGCAAGTGCTGGCCGACGTGCTCGGCCGGCTCGCCGGCGGGCTGGCGCTGGGGTTCTTCATCGGGGTGATGGTCGCGGTGGTGGAAGCGGCGTTCCGGCGCGCGTGGCTTGAGGTGCAATACGGGCCGCGCGAAAAGGTGACCGTCAACCTCGGCGCCGAGCCGGTGAAGGTGGGCAGCGACTCGCGCGCCTGTACCGTGTGGGCGCGGGGCGCGGCCGAGATCGAGTTGCGGTACTTCATCCGCGACGGGAAGGTGATTTGTACGGACGTGCCGTCGCGAACGGAAGAGACGGTGGGCGACGGCGACACCCGCGAGGCCGGGAACGTGACCGTGGTGGTCCGCACCGGCAGCGGGAGCGCGTCCGACGAGCCGCCCCGCAAGCGGCGCCCGGCCCCGGCCGCCCCGCCCAAGAAGATCAAGGCCGAACCGAAGCCGAAGCCCAAACCCAAGCCCCAGCCGGAAGCGCTGTCGCTCGACGACGATGACGACGGGCTGGAGCCGACCTCGTTTCCGCTCCCGTCGCCGACGGCGCCGACGGTCTCGTATCCGCCCGCGGCCCTGCCTCTGCCCCCGCCGCCCCCGCCTCCATCGCCGCCGCGTTCGGCTCCGGTCGCGGCCCCACCGGCGCGGCCCCCGGCGCCGCCCGCCCCACGCCCCGCACGTTAT
>CAZBXY010000019.1:0-45473 GCA_964495365.1 uncultured Frigoriglobus sp.
AGTAGGCACACTCCGTGTGCCGTCGCTGGAAGGCTGTGTAAAGCAACGGCACACGGAGTGTGCCTACTACATTCAAAACGGCCCCATGAACTCGATGCTCTGCAAGTCCGCGCGCTCCGCTGGCGTCCAGCCGCACGCGCGCCCCTCGACCAGGTCGCGGGCCGCGGATGCAATCGTGCGGGCGTTGGGGTAGAACGCGTCTTCGAGGCCCGGCGTCGTCGGGCAGGTCGTCGGGGCGAAGCCCATCCGCTTGAAGCGGAACGCGCGCTCGCCCTGGAGCTTCTCGCCGACGCGGGCCACGATCTCGGCCGCGGCGCCGCAGTTGGTCCACGCGGTATCAACCACAAGGAGGCGCCCGGTGCGCCGAACCGATTCGGCGATGGTGTCGGTGTCCAGCGGGTTCAGCCAAATGGGGTCGATCACCTCGGCGCGGATGCCGATGTCTTCGAGGTACTTCGCGGCGCGGAGCGCCTCGACCTGCATGTACGAGATGCCGACCACGGTCACGTCGTCGCCACTGACGGCAATCCGCGCCTTGCCGGGAGCGACGGTGTACGAATCGCCCGGCACCGGTCCCTTCTGGAAGTGCAACAGCCGGTGTTCGACGAACAACACGGGATCATCGTCGCGGACGGCGGCGGCGAGCGTGCCCTTCGCGTCATAGGGCGTGGAGGGCGCGACAACTTTGATACCGGGGACGTGCATGAAGAAGCTGTGTAGCCCCTGCGAGTGCTGCGCGCCCTGCCCCCAGCTCTTGCCGATCATCGCGCGAACGACCATCGGCACGTTCACGCGGCCGCCGTACATGTAGCGGCTCTTGGCGGCGACGTTGAGCAGTTGGTTCACCGCCAGCAGCAGGAAGTCCATGCGGATGTGGACGTGAATCGGGCGCAAGCCCGCGAGGGCCATCCCGATCGCGGCGCCGGTCATCGCGTCCTCGGACAGCGGCGTCCCGAAACAGCGCTCCGCGCCGAACTTCGCCGGCAGGCCGAGCGTTGTCCCCTGGATCGCCTTCGGATCGTCCACGTCGAGGCCGAAGCAGACGACGTTCTCGTCGCGCGCCATTTCCAGTTCGGTGGCCTCGCGAATCGCTTCCACGAAGGACCGCGTGCGCTCGACGATGGCGCGTGCGACCGGTTTGGCTTTAGCGGCTGGCGACAAGCTCATTGGCGTCCTCCGTGTAGATGTCGGTCATGAGTTCCGCCGCCGGCGGGAACGGGCTGCTCTCGGCGAACGCGAACGCCTCCGCGACCTCGCGCTCCACCGCCAATTCGATCATCGCGCGTTCGGCCGGTGCCAGTTCCGCCGCGAGCGCCCGAACTGCGTCGGTCGCTTTCCACCGCTCGCACTCGGCCTTCTCGCGAAAGCCGAGGTGATAATCCTGCCCGGGACCGACGTGTTCGCGCCAGCGGTACGTTGTGGCCTCGATGAACTGCGGTCCTTCGCCCGCGCGGAGCCTGGCCACCGCGTCTTCGGCCTTATCGCGAAGGGTGAACACGTCGTTCCCGTCGAGCCGTTCCGCCGGCATTCCGAAGGCTCGCGCGCGGGCGCAGATGTCCGGCACTCCTTGCCGTTTGGCCTGCGCGGTGTGGATCGCGTAGCCGTTGTTCTCGCACACGAACAGCACCGGGAGTTTCTTCAGCACCGCGAAGTTCAGCGTTTCGGCGAACACACCTTCTTCCGTCGCCCCGTCGCCGAAGAAGCTGACGACAACCGCATCCGAGCGGCGCAGTTTCGTCGCGTAGGCGTAGCCGGCGGCGTTGGCGATCGTCGTCCCGACCACGGCAGACGTGCCCATCACACCGCATTCGGTGTCGATGAGGTGCATCGACCCGCCCTTGCCGCGGGTGCAGCCGCCGACCTTCCCGTACAGCTCCGCGACCATCGCGGCCATGTCGCCGCCCTTGGCGAGGTACGCCGCGTGCCCGCGATAGGTGCCGAAGATCACATCATCGGGCCGCAGCACGTCGCACACGCCGACCGACACCGCTTCCTGCCCGATGGACAGGTGAACGGGGCTTTTGATCTTGTCGGTCGCGTACACGCGCGCGACCTCTTCCTCCACGCGGCGGATGCGGAGCAGCGATCGATACAACCTGGCGTGCATTCGCGGTGCCCTCGGTCTTCTTGTGACACAGGCTTTCCAGCCTGTGCTTCTGCCTTGTTCTTGTGGCACAGGCTTTCCAGCCTGTGCTTGAGTTCGAGCTACCCCGACAGGTTCGATTCGGTGGCCGCTCGCTGCGCTCGGACCACCGATTTGGAAGCACAGGCTGGAAAGCCTGTGCCACGAAGGCCGTGCCCCAAGAACCACTCGTAAGTCTCTTCCAGTCCCGCGCGGAACTCCGTCTCCGGCCGCCAGCCCAGCGCCAGGAGCGGCGCCGAGTCGAGCGCCTTCAGCGGCGCGCCGTCGGGCTTCGACGCATCGAAGCGAAGGCGCCCGCGGAAGCCGACCACCTCCGCCACCGCGCGCCCGACCTCGGCGATGCTCAGGTCCGTCCCGCCACCGAGATTGATCGGGGCGTCGGCGTCGTAGTGATCGGCAACGAACCGGCACGCCCGCGCGAGGTCGCGGGAGTACACGAACTCGCGCCGCGGCGCGCCGCTGCCCCACACCACCAGTTCCGCGGAGCCGCGGAGCCGGGCCTCGTGCGCGCGCCGGATCAGGGCGGGAATGACGTGCCCGCCGTCGGCCGAAAAGTCGTCGTGCGGGCCGAAGGCATTGGCCGGGAAAGCGGTCACGAAGTTGCACCCGTACTCACGCCGGTACGCCTCGCACAGCTTCCACCCGGCGAACTTCGCGGTGCTGTACGCCTCACTTGTTGGCTCCATTAGCCCCGTCCCGAGCGATTCGACCCGCATCGGTTGTTCGGCGTGCTTCGGGTACGCGCACGAACTCGCGAGGTACACCAGCTTCCGCACCCCGAACCGCTTCGACGCTTCCAGTACGTTCAGCGTGCCGAGGAGGTTGTCGCGCATCAGTTCGACGGGCTTGGCGCAGTTGAGGCCGATCCCGCCGGACAGCCCGGCGCAGAGGTACACGACCTCCGGGCGCGTGTCCGCGAAGAACGCCGTCGTCATGTCCGCATCGGTCAGACGGGGTTCGTCCTTGACGCCGATCAGGGGGGTGCCTTCTTCGTCAAGAAGGTCGAGCAGCGCGCGACCGATGAGCGTGGTTTTCCCGGCAACGAAGGTGCGATTCATGCCGCCTCCGACGGTTGGCGGGCGGGCGGAACGAGTTCCTTGAACGTGCGGCGGCGCAACCCGCGGTCGCGGTCGGCCGCTTCGTAGTCGGTGCCGGGTTCGTAGAAGATGATCTGGCTGCCACCGGACTCGAACTCGAACGGCACGTGAATGCAGCCGTCGAGTGCTTCGAGCACGTCCCCCTGGCGCTCCGGCGGAACAAACAGCAGGAGGAACCCGCCGCCGCCGGCGCCGGTCAGCTTCCCGCCGATCGCCCCGGCGTCGAGCGCCGCGGTGTAAAGAGCGTCTACTTCGGAGTTCGACACCACCGAACTGAGGCTGCGCTTCGCGAGCCACGCCTCGTGCAGCAACTCGCCGAAGGCGATCAGGTTCACCCCGCCGGTGAGGATGTGGATGGCCTCATCGACCATCTGGGTCATGATCCGCAGTTGCCGCCGGCGGGATTCGATGCCGGGAACGTAACTCTGCGCGATGTCGGCCGCGGTGCGGGCAATCCCGGTGTAGACGAGCATCAGGTTCGACTTCAGCTCCGCGACCCGCGCCGCCGGGATCACGAGCGGCGACACCTCGATTTCGCCGTCCGTTTGGAAGCGGACGTGCCGCAATCCGCCGTAAGCCGCGATCGTCTGATCCTGCGAGCCGACCGTTTCGTGCAGCACGTTTTGTTCGAGGTGAATCGCTTCCTTCGTGAGCTGGTGCTTGGTCGGCATCTCGCCGCGGAGCGCGTGCAATGCGTGCAGGAGCCCGACCGTGAACGCGGAACTCGACCCCATCCCGCTGCGCGCGGGCAGGTCACCGTCGTGGTGGATCTCGACGCCGCGATCGATTTGAAGGATCTTCAGCGCCTCGCGCACGACCGGGTGGCTGATTTCTTCGACCTGCGTGCAGGTCTCGATCTGCCGGTAGACGACGCGGATGCGGTGCTCGAAGAACGGCGGCAGGTAGCGGCAGGTGAGGTAGCAGTACTTGTCGATCCCGGCGGCGAGGACCGCGCCGCCGTGCTGCCGGTACCACGCCGGGTAGTCGGTCCCGCCGCCGAAGAACGAGATGCGGAATGGCGTCCGGCAGATGATCATTCCCTGATCCTTGAGCGGCCCCCGCGGTCCGTCGCGGGCCTCGTCGAATTCGGTTCGTGCGTGCGATTGGGGCGAATGTTCGCAAACCGCGGGTGGGGGTGTCAACCCCAACGGCGCGCACATTTTTCGCGTTAGACGCGGCGCGGTCGATCACTATTACCATCCATCAACACCTCTCTGCGATCTCGCCCGCAACGGAGCCACCGATGCGCCGCTCGCGCCTGTGCGCCACCGCCGTCCTATCAATTGCGCTCGTCGCCGCCGTCGTTGGGTGCGGGAAGGGTCCGCCGCAACTGGCCCCGCCCGAACCGCCCACGGTCGCGGTCGTGAAGCCGCGCATGGCCCCCTTGCGCCCGACGAAGGAGTTCACCGGGCGGATCGCGACCAAAGACCCGGTCAAGATCCTCCCGCAGGTGAGCGGCAAGCTCCTCAAGCGCGAGTTCAAGGACGGCGAGCCGGTCGAGGCCGGCAAGACGGTCCTCTACCGCATCGACCCGGTGCTCTATCAGGCGGAAGTGAACAAGGCGAACGCCGACATCGCGAAGGCCAAGGCCGACGAGGCCAACTGGACGGCCCAGATCGAGCGCGACAAGGCCGAGGCCGGGCGCCAGAAGCAGCAGTTCGATATGAGCGTCGGGTCGAAGTTCGACTACGACAAGGCCGTTGCCAACCTGAAGGTGTCCGAGGCCCAACTGGCGGTCGCGAAGGCGACGAAGCTCGCGGGCGACTCGGCCCTGGTGAAGGCCGAGGAGAACCTGAAGTACTGCACCATCACCGCGCCCACCAGCGGCAAGGCCAAAGAGTCGCCGATCGCCCCGGGGAACCTGGTCGAGGCGTACAAGACCGACATGGGCTGGATCATCCCGACCGACACGGTCTACGCGTACTGGGAGGTCGATGAGCTGACCTCGCTGTGGTACCGCGACCAGATCAACGCCGGCGCGGTGCCGAACCCGATCGACCAGAGTACGCCGCTCGACGTGGTCATCAAACGGAAGAACGAAACCGCCTTTTCGGCCAACGCGGCCGACAAGAGCCGGCACAGCAAGGTGAGCTACGCGGACCTGGAAATCGCGCGCGGCACCGGAACGAAGACGATCCGCGCCGAGTTCGAGAACAAGCCGGAGAAGGGGCCGGACGGGAAGCCGAAGCCGTTCCCGCCGCTGGCGTCGGGCGACTCGGTCCGCGTGCGGGTCTCCGCCGGGGCGCCGCGCCAGGTGCTCGCGGTGCCGGAGACGGTCGTCTTCACGCAGCAGCGGAAGCAATACGTGTACGTGGTCGCCGACGGCAAGGCGCAGCTGCGCGAGATCGAACCCGGCGCGTACTTCGACGGGCTGGTCGAGGTAAACCGCCGGACCTCGCCGAGCGCTCCGACCGGGCTGGACGAGACCGACGCGGTGATCGCCGACAACCTGCTGCGGGTCCGACCGGGAATCCCGGTCACGGTGAAGTAATCGCCGGTTCTTCAGCCGCGGAGCGGCGTCCGATCCGCGGCTGAAAGACACTGGTTTCTGTCTTCTGTCCCCTGACCCTTCGCCCGGCCTTGCCCTCGGACGCCATGCAATTCTTCATCACGCGGCCGGTCTTTGCGATGGTGCTGTCGGTGCTCATCACCCTCGCCGGGGTGCTCGCGCTCACGCAACTGCCGATCGCGCAATACCCCGACGTGGTGCCGCCACAGGTCGTCGTCACCGCGGTGTACCCCGGGGCCGACGCGCGCACGGTCTCCGAAACCGTCGCGGCCCCGCTCGAACAGCAGGTCAACGGCGTCGAGGGGATGCTCTACATGGAGTCGCAGGCGACCAACGACGGCGCGATGCGGCTCATCGTCACGTTCAAACACGGCACCAACGCCGACATGGCGCAGGTGCTTGTGCAGAACCGCGTGAACATCGCGCTCACGCAACTGCCCGAAGAGGTCCGCCGGCTCGGGGTCGTCACCAAGAAGCAGTCCACCGCGATCCTGCTGGTCGTGAACCTGTTCGCCAAGAAGCCGGCGACGACCGACGCCGAGGTGTTCCAGCAGCAGCTCGCGGTCAGCAGCCACGCGAACCTGAAGGTCAAGGACGAACTGGCCCGGCTCGACGGGGTCGGCGACGTGTTCATGTTCGGCAACCGCGACTACGCGATGCGGGTCTGGCTCGACCCGGAGAAGATGACCGACCTGAATCTGGTGCCGTCGGAGGTCGTGGACGCGATCCGCAAGCAGAACGTGCAGGTCGCCGCCGGGCAGATCGGCCAGCCCCCGGTGCCGCGCGGGCAGTCGCAGCAGCTCGTGGTGAATACGCTCGGAAGGCTCCGCACCGAGCAGCAGTTCAAGGACATCGTGGTGAAAACCGGGGACCAGGGCGAGGCGCTCGTGCGCCTGGGCCAGGTCGCCCGCGTCGAACTCGGCGCGAAGGCCTACGACTCGTCCAGTTCGCTCGACAACCGACCGTCGGTCGGCCTCCCGGTGTTCCAACTGCCCGGCGGCAATGCGTTCAACACCGCCCGCGACATCAAGGAGAAGATGAAGCAACTGCGGGCCTCGCCCGACTGGCCCGACGACATCGAGTACGACATCGTGTACGACCCGACGGACTTCGTCCGCGCCAGCGTGCAGGAAGTCGTGAAAACGCTGTTCGAGGCGATCATTCTCGTGTTCATCGTGGTGCTGGTGTTCCTCCAGAACTGGCGCGCGGCGCTCATCCCGATGATCGCGGTGCCGGTGTCGCTGGTCGGCACGCTCGCGGTGATGTTCGTGATGGGCTACTCCATCAACAACCTCACGCTGTTCGGAATGGTGCTCGCCATCGGCATCGTCGTGGACGACGCGATCGTGGTCGTCGAGGCGGTCGAGTTCCACATCGCCCGCGGGCTGTCGCCGCTCGAAGCGACGCGCAAAGCCATGTCCGAGGTCGGGATGGCGATCATCGGCGTGTCGCTCGTGCTCTGCGCGGTGTTCGTGCCCACGGCCGTTATTCCGGGCCTCACGGGGCAGTTCTTCAAGCAGTTCGCGGTGACGATCGCAGTCAGCACGGCGATCTCGGCGTTCAACTCGCTCACCCTCAGCGCGGCGCTGTGCCCGCTGCTCCTCCGCGACCACCACGCCGGCAAAGACATCCTCGATAAGGTGCTGCACTACCTCCTCGGCTGGTGGCTGTTCCGCGGGTTCAACTGGACGTTCGACCGCGGGACGCGGCTCTACGGCAAGGCGATCGGCTGGCTGATCCGGCTCGCGCTAATCGTACTCCTGGTGTACGTGGGCCTCTTGGCGCTGGCGTACATCGGGTTCCGCACCGTGCCGGCCGGGTTCATCCCGCAGCAGGACCAGGGCTACCTCGTGGTGAACGTCGAGCTGCCGCCGGGCGCGTCGATCGAGCGCACCGACGCGGTGATGAAGCAGGTGGCCGATGCGTGCCTGGAAACCGACGGCGTCGCGCACACGGTGCAGATCAGCGGGTACTCGATCTTCAGTAGCGCGAACATCCCGAACAACGGCGGCATCTACGTCCCGCTGAAGAAGTTCGAGGAGCGCAAGGGCCGCCACGCCGACGACATCATGCGCGACCTGAACGCCAAGTTCGCGCAGATTCGCGGGGGCACCGCGACCGCGTTCGGCGCGCCGCCGATTCTGGGCCTGGGCAACGCCGGCGGCTTCAAGATGCAGATCCAGGACCGCGGCAACCTGGGGCCGGAAGTCCTGGAGGGGATGACGTGGGCGCTCGCGGGCGAGGCGAGCAAGAACCCGAAGGAGGGCATCCCGGCGGCGTTCAGCTCGTTCCGCTCGAACAACCCGCAAGTGTTCCTCACCGTGGACCGCGACCGGGTGCAGCAGATGGGCGTTTCGGTGCAGGCGGTCAACGACGCGCTCCAGTCGTACATGGGCCAGGTGTACGTCAACGACATCACGCTCGAAAACCGCAACTGGCAGGTCACGGTACAGGCCGAAGGTTCCTATCGCCGGTCGGCCGACGATCTCGGGAAGATCAAGGTGCGTGGGCCGAAGGGCGAGATGATCCCGATCGCGGGCCTCATCAAGACCGAGCCGTACCAGGGGCCGAGCAAGGTGAACCGCTACCAGATGTACCCATCGGCCGACCTCAACGGGATCACGATCCCGTTTCTGATCTCCTCGGGACAGGCGATCGACAAGATGGAGGCGCTCGCGGCGCGCGACCTGCCCGTGGGTCTCAGCTACGAGTGGACCGACATGGCCTACCAGCAGAAGCAGGCCGCGAACACGCGCGTCGAGATCCCGGGTCTGTTCGAGGTCCGCACCGACACGACGCTGCTCGTGTTCGGCCTGAGCGTGCTGGTCGCGTTCCTCGTGATGGCCGCGCTGTACGAGAGCTGGTTGCTCCCGCTGGCGATCGTGCTCATTGTGCCCATGTGCCTCCTGTGCGCGGTGATCGGGCTACTTGTCTCGTTCCTCGACCTGAACATCTTCAGTCAGATCGGGCTGGTCGTGCTGGTCGGCCTCGCGACCAAGAACGCGATCCTGATTGTCGAGTTCGCCAAGCAGAAGCGCGAGGCCGGCATGGCGCGGCGCGAGGCCGCGATCGAGGCCGCGACGCAGCGCCTGCGCCCGATCCTGATGACGAGTTTCGCGTTCATCCTGGGCGTGTTCCCGCTGGTGATCGCGGAAGGGGCCGGGGCGGAGATGCGCAAGGCGCTGGGCACGACCGTGTTCAGCGGGATGCTCGGGGTCACCGTGTTTGGGATCTTCTTCACCCCGGTGTTCTACGCGGTGATCGAGTGGTTCCGCGAGCGCGGCACCCCCCCGCCGGCGGCACCGAACGCGCCGCACGGGTGAGAGCCAAGCTCGATATATAGATATTATGTTCACTAATATACGGAAAGTCAAATCGATTCGTGCCGAATTTCCGAAATTCGTTGCGAGCGAAGCCGCTCGCCGCTTCGTTGCGTGATTTCTTCTCTCCTTGTGAATCGTGACCGAGGCCCGCCATGACCGCTCTCCGCGTACTGTTCTCGCTCACTCTGATCGCCGCGTGTGGTGCCCCGCGCCCCGCCGGGGCCGACGACCCGCCGGCGGCCCTCCTCCCGGCCGAGGCGGTGTGGGTGATGCGCTACGACGACAAGCTCGACGGCGAGGTGAGGGCCAAGCCCGGCGGCGAGGTGCGGTGGAAGTTCTCGGTGCGCAACGACCGCGTGTCTGGCAGTCTCGCGGGGATGAAGGAATCCGACCCGGCGGACCACCGGCTGAGCGGCGAGGTGGTGGCCGGCAAGCCGCCGATCGTCTCGCTGCGCCAGGACGGCCCGAAGGGGCTGGTGTGCTACTACACCGGCAAGCGGGTCGCGGCCGACCGGATCGTGGGCACGTGGTACGACAACCGCGGCAGCTCCGGCGACTTCGAACTGACCCCGGAGAAGAAGTGACGCAGAATCGAACCGTTTCAAGTCAGCCTTGTTCTTCGGCCCGAAGGGCCGGGACAACATAGCCCCGGGCAACGCCCAGGGTACGCGAGGTATTGGTCTTCCGGCCTGAAGGGCCGGGACATCTTGGTTCGGCGGGTCGCAGCCCTTCAGGCTGCAAAACATTGGCGCAAGTCCACCCCGGGCGTTGCCCGGGGCTATGTTGTTCCGGCCCTTCGGACCGAAGACAGAACGGCTCGCCGTTCGCGGGCGCGGCGGGTAACATCTCCCTGCATCGCCTCCCGCCTTCACACCCTCCCACGGTGCATCATGTTTCGTGTGTTGCTCCCACTCGCCGCGATCGCCTGCGCGCTCGTACCCGCTTCCCGCGCCGCCGACGACAAGCCGATCGAACCCTTCAACGGCAAGGATCTCAAGGGCTGGAAGCTCAAGGACCAGCAAAAGACCAAATGGACCCTGACCGACGGGGCGCTGGTCCTCGACCCGAAGAACCCCGGCGAACTCGTCTTCCAGCCCGTGGTCTCGCCGCCGTCCCTCGTGAACGGCAACGGCAAGGGCGGGTGCGACATCTACACCGAGCAGAAGTTCGGCGACCTCCACCTCGAACTGGAGTTCATGGTGCCGAAGGGATCGAACTCCGGCATCTACCTGATGGGCGAGTACGAGGTGCAGATTCTCGACAGTTTCGGCAAGCCGGACGACAAACTCGGCCAGGGTGACCTCGGCGCGCTGTACAGCGCCGCGGCCCCGAAGAAGAACGCGAGCAAGAAGCCCGGCGAGTGGCAGAAGTTCGTCATCGAATTCCAGGCGCCCAAGTTCGACGCCGACGGCAAGAAGACCGCCAACGCGAAGTTCGTCAAGGTGGTGCTCAACGACGTGGTGCTTCACGAGAACGTGGAGATGAAGCAGCACACGCCCGGCGGGCTGACCGGCAAGGAGGCCGCGACCGGCCCGCTGATGTTCCAGGGCGACCACGGCCCGGTCGCGTTCCGCAACATCAAGATCACGCCGAAGAAGTGACAGGGCGAACCCGGCGTGCCAACGCCGGGGTGGGAGTGGTGCGCGTACCTTCCACCCCGGCGCTGACGCTCCGGGTTCGCCTCGAACAGGGGGCTTACGCACCCCGCTCGCCTTGCTATCATGGCCTTGAGCGCTCCCACCTGCCACTGCCCACCGAGACCGCTATGACCACCGAAGCCGATTACAAACCGGGCCTGGAGGACGTGCCGGCCGCGAGATCCGCGGTCAGCTTTCTCGATGGGAAAAAAGCGGTGCTGGAGTATCGCGGGATCCCGGTCGAGGTACTCGCGAAAGAAAGCAACTTCGAGGAAGTGTCGTGGCTGTTGATTAAAGGCGAGTTGCCCACGCAGAAGCAACTCGCCGACTTCGACCACGACCTCCGGCAGCGCCGGGCCATCCACTTCCGCCTCAAAGACCTGATCCGCTGCTTCCCGGCCGATGGGCACCCGATGGACGCGCTGCACGCGAGCGTCGCGGCGCTGGGGATGTTCTACCCGTGCCCGACGGTGAGCGACCCGGCGAAGAACTGGGACGCGACGTGCCGGCTCATCGCTGCCCTTCCGACCCTGGTCGCTGCGTTCAGCCGCACGCGCCGGGGCGAGGACATCCTCGAACCACGGGCCGACCTCGACCACGCCGGCAACTTCTTCTACCTGCTGTTCGGCAAGGAGCCGACGCCGGCGACGCGCAAGGTGCTCGACGCGTGTCTGATTCTGCACGCGGAACACCAGATGAACGCCAGCACGTTCGCCGCCCGCGTCACCGGTTCGACACTCGCCACCCCGTACCAGACCATTGCTTCCGCCATCGGGGCGCTGTCCGGCCCGTTACACGGCGGGGCGAACGAGGAAGCCCTGCGGCAGTTCGAGGAGATCGGCGGGCCGGAGAAGGTGAAGGCGTGGCTGGACGCCAAGCGCACCGCCGACCCGAAGTACAAGGTGATGGGCATCGGCCACCGCGTCTACAAGGTGAAGGACGCCCGCGCGACGGTGTTGCAAGAGATCGCAGAGCACGTGTTCGCGGAAACGAGCCGGCCGAAGAACTACGAGACCGCGCTGGAACTGGAGCGCGTCTGCGCCGGAGTGTACGGCCCGAAGGGCATTTACCCGAACGTCGATTTCTACTCTGGTGTCGTGTATCAGGCGCTGGGCATCCCGACGGACGTGTTCACGCCGATCTTCGCGATCGCCCGCGTCGCCGGGTGGCTCGCCCACTGGACGGAACAGCTTGTGGGCAACCGGATCTTCCGCCCGGAGCAGATTTCGACCGGCAAGAGCGGCGTGAAGTACACCCCCCTTGAGCAGCGCCCATGAGTCGCCTTTCCGAAGCCCTCGAACAGATCGACTTCACCCGCCGCTACCTGCTGGAGCGGCTCGACGTTCCGCTCGCCGACTGGTTCGCCATGCCGGGCGGGGTGACGCACGTCGCCTGGCAGGTCGGGCACCTCGCGTTCGCCGAGTACCGGATATGCCTCGAACGGCTCCGCCCGCGGACGCCGGCGGACGAATCGCTCATCCCGGATGCGTTCATCGCGATGTTCCGCCGCGAGGCGCTGCCGGCCGACGTGACCGGCTTCACCGCGGAGGAGATTCGCGCGGTGTTCGATCGCGTTCACGCGCAGGTAATGACCGAACTGCCGAGTTACCCCGACGCGGACCTCGACCGCGCCCCGCTCCTGCCGCACCCGCTGTTCACGACGCGCATCGCGGGGCTGCGCTACGCCCCGCTACACGAGATGATCCACGTCGGGCAGGTCGCGATGATCCGCCGGTTGCTCGGTATGAAGCCGATCTGGTGAACCTCACGCCGGTGGTTCCTATCTTGTAGGGTGGGCGCGGCCCGCCCTTTTTCTTTCGCGGGTCGCGATCGTTCACCGAGAGTCAGTCATGCTCGACGCCGATTTCATTGTGAAGAATGCGGACGCCGTGAAGGCCAACTGCAAGAACCGCGGCGTGTCCGACGTGGCCGTTGACCGCGTGGTCGCGTTCGAGGCCAAGCGCAAGGAATTGGAGAAGAATCGGGGCGAAACCGCCGCGAAGAAGAACGCGATCAGCGCACAGTTCAAAGCCGCGACGCCTGAACAGCGTGCGGACCTCACCCGGCAATCCAAGGCGATCGACACGGAAGTCGGCGTCATCGACGACGAACTGAAGATCCTCAAGGGCGATCTGCTCGCGAACCTGTACCAGATTCCGAACATGACGCACCCGGACGCGCCGGTCGGGGCGGATGCGGCGGCCAACAAGGTCGTGGCGAAGTTCGGCGAACCGCGCAAGTTCGACTTCAAGCCAAAGGATCACGTCGCCTTGTGCGAATCGCTCGACTTGGCGGACTTCGAGGCCGGGACAAAGGTCGCGGGGCAGAAGTTCTACTTCCTCAAGAATGAGGGCGCGCTACTCGAAATCGCGCTCGTGCAGTACGCGATGCAGACCGCGGTGAAGGCCGGCTACACGCCGGTCATCACCCCCGACCTCGCCCGCGTCGAGGTCTTGGAAGGCATCGGGTTCATGCCGCGTGACTCGGTGGAGACGCGGCAGGTGTACACGGTCGCCGATACCGACCTGTGCCTCATCGCGACGGCCGAAATCACCCTCGGCGGGATGCACCGCGACCGCATCTTCGACGAAACCGAACTGCCGAAGAAGTACGTCGGGCTGTCGCACTGCTTCCGCACCGAAGCCGGCGCCGCCGGGCGCGACACCCGCGGGCTGTACCGCGTGCATCAGTTCACGAAGGTCGAAATGTTCGCGTTCTGCACGCCGGAGAACAGCGAGGCGATTCACCTCGAAATCAAAGCCCTGGAGGAGCAAATCTTTAACGGGCTGGGACTTGCGTTCCACGTGATCGACACCGCGACCGGCGACCTCGGCGGGCCGGCGTACCGCAAGTACGACCTGGAAGCGTGGATGCCCGGCCGCGGGGCCGCCGGCGACTGGGGCGAAGTGACGAGTACGTCGAACTGCACCGACTTCCAGGCGCGCCGGCTCGGCATTCGGTACCGGGGCAAGAGCTTCAAGGGCACGCGATTCGTCCACACGCTCAACGGCACCGCGGTGGCGTGTACGCGGGCGCTGGTCGCGATCCTGGAGAACTACCAACAGGCCGACGGGTCGGTGGTCGTGCCCGAGGTGCTGCGCCCGTGGGTCGGGAAGGACGTGATCGCGGCCAAGAAGGCGTGACCGAACAGAGGCCGGACAGCGACTCCGGCCCGCGTTCGGCCGCTCAGCGATCGCCGTACTTCCGCAGTTCCAGCTTGGCGATCGCGTCGCGGTGGACCTCGTCGGGGCCGTCGGCCAGTCGGAGCGTGCGCGCGCTGGCCCAGGCCGCGGCCAGCGGGAAGTCGCCACTGACGCCGGCCCCGCCGTGGGCCTGAATGGCCCGATCGATCACCCGCAGGGCCAGGTTCGGCGCGACCACTTTAATCATGGCGATCTCGGCGCGGGCCTCCTTGTTGCCGACCGTGTCCATCATGTACGCGGCCTTCAGCGTCAGGAGCCGGGCCTGCTCGATCTCGATGCGCGAGTCGGCGATGTCGGCCCGGATCGTACCCTGCTCGGCCAGCGGCTTGCCGAACGCGACGCGCCCCAACACACGCCGACACATCGCCTCCAGGGAACGTTCGGCGAGGCCGATCAGCCTCATACAGTGGTGGATCCGCCCCGGCCCGAGCCGGCCCTGCGCGATCTCGAAACCGCGGCCCTCGCCCAGCAGCATGTTCGAGGCGGGCACCCTCACGTTCTCGAAGTGAACCTCCGCGTGTCCGTGGGGCGCGTGGTCGTACCCGAACACGGTCAAGAGCCGCTTGACGGTGACTCCGGGAGTGTCCATCGGCACCAGGACCATCGACTGCCTTTTGTGCGGCGCGGCGGCCGGGTCGGTCTGGCCCATGAAAATGCAAATCGTGCAGCGCGGGTCGCCCGCACCCGAGGTCCACCACTTGCGGCCGTTGATGACGTATTCGTCCCCCCGGCGCTCGATCCGGGCGCGGATGTTGGTCGCATCCGAAGAGGCGACGTCCGGTTCGGTCATGGCGAAGCAACTGCGGATCGCTCCCGCCAGGAGCGGTTCGAGCCAGCGCGTCTTCTGTTCGGGTGTGCCGTAGCGGGCGAGCACCTCCATGTTGCCGGTGTCCGGGGCCGAGCAGTTGAACACTTCGGGGGCCATGTCCGACCGGCCCATCAGCTCACAGAGCGGCGCGTACTCCAGGTTGGTCAGCCCGGCCCCGTGTTCGCTGTCGGGAAGGAACAGGTTCCACAGCCCCGCCGCCCTCGCCTTCGCTTTCAGCTCCTCCATGACCGGCGGGATCTGCCAGCGGTCGCCCGCCCCGATCTGTTCCAGATACGTTGTTTCGTTGGGGTAAACGTACTCGTCCATGAAGGCGGCAAGCCGTTCGCGCAATTCGCGCGCCCGGGGCGATGGTTCGGGGAGCATGATGTGTCCTCATGATCTGACCACGTAGCCCGACTCTCCGAGTCGGGTTCTTCTTCGCTTTACACCCGACTCGGAGAGTCGGGCTACGAAGGGAGGTCGGCCCATGACAGGCGCGGGGGCTGCGACCCCGGTACGCAGGCGTACGGCTCGAAGTCCGTCACCCCCTCGGAGCGGAGGAAGTCCTCGTCCACGAGCGCCCGGCCCGTCACCTCGGCGGGTTCCTTACGGGCGAGCTGCAGGACGCAGTCAACGAGGATGTCCGGCTTCCGCCACATCGCCGGCGTGCCCAAGCCGTGATTGATGCTGGCCTGCGATTCGATGATCGTGGCCGGCCAGAGTGAGTTGACGGCCACGTTGTGCCGCCGCACCTCCTCGGCCAGCCCGAGCGTCAGGAGCGTCATTCCTAACTTGCTGATGCCGTACGCGATTCGCCCCGGCAGGATCGCGGGGTCGAGTGGGGGGCTCATGTTGACGATGTGCCCGCGCCCCTGACGGATCATGGCCGGCAGAACGGCCCGGCAGCAGAGGAACGCCGCCCGGACGTTCACACCCGTGACCAAGTCGAACCGCTTCGCCGGCGTGTCGAGGATACCGGTCCAGTGTAGGGCGCCCGCGTTGTTGACGAGGAGGTCGATCCGCCCGAACGTTTCAAGCGTCTTCGCCGCCATGCTCTCGATCTGATCAGCGTCGCGCACGTCCACCCGTACCGGGAGGGCGCGTGCCCCCAGCGCCTCGACTTCGGCCGCGACGGTGAAGATGGACCCGGGGAGCTTTTCGGTCGATTCGGTGCTCTTCGCCGCGACGACCACGTCGCACCCTTCGCGGGCCAGACCGAGCGCGATGGCCCGCCCGATGCCTCTGCTGGCCCCGGTGACGATGGCAACGCGGCCCTGGAGTGACGACATGATGCTCCTTCTAGCAGTGGCCGGTGGGTAGTGGGCAGTGGGCAGTGAAGAGAAATGCTTTTCCTGCCCACTGCCCACTGCCCACTGTTTACGCGGTCGCGCCGCCGTCCACCACGAACACCTGCCCCGTCACGAACGACGCTTCGTCGGACGCGAGGTACAGGGCGGCGTGGCCGATCTCGTGAGGCTGGCCGACGCGGCGGATCGGCTGTTCGGCTTCGAGCCGGGCGCGGTACGCGGCGTCCTTCCAGAAGTACTCGCTGAAATCGGTCTGGATCAGGCCGGGAGCGATGGCGTTGACGCGCACGCCGTGTGGGCCAAACTCGCGCGCCCAGCTCCGCGTCATCATGATGAGGCCGGCCTTCGTGAAACTGTAGAGCAGGCCGCCGGGTTGCGGCTGAAGCCCCGCGATCGACGCAATATTGATGATCGCCCCTCCGCGCTTTCGCTCAATCATTTTCGGCACGGTCAACCGCACCAACCGCAGCGCGCTTTTGATGTTGACCTCCACCATCTTGTCGAGCATCTCGTCGGTCACATTGAGTGACGGACCCTGGCCGATATTTGTTGCGCTGTTGTTGACGAGAACGTCGATCGGCCCCAGGCGCGCCTCCGTTTCGCGGACGAGCGCTTCGAGTTGATCGAGGCGCCCGACGTGGCAGGCGATCGGTACCACTTTCCCCGGCAGGTCGGTGAACTCGGCGGCCGTCGCCTGGAGGGTCTCCAGTTTTCGGCTCGCGATGACGACCCCCGCGCCGGCCTCGGCGAGACAGCGGGTGATCGCCTTGCCGATTCCGCGCCCGCCCCCGGTGACGAGCGCGACCTTGCCGGCGAGGGAGATTGTTGCGGGCATGGCGGTCTCGTTGAGACCCGACTCGGAGAGTCGGGCTACGGTGCTCACTCGCGGTACAGCGCGTCCAGTTCGGCCTTGTGGCGCTCGAAGATGACCCCGCGGCGCGTCTTGAGACTCACCGTCAGCTCCCCGTCCGCCACGGTGAACGGCCGCGGCCGGACGCAAAACTTCTTCACCTGCTCGTAACCGGCCACGTCGGCCAGCCGCGCGGCCACGCGCGTCTGCAACTCCTCCCGGACGGCCGGGTGAGCGGCGAGTTCCTCTTCGGTCGCGTGTTCCGGCAGCCCGCGGTCTGCGAGCGCCTTACGGAGGTTGCCCCAGTGCGGCACGAGCAGCGCGGTGACGTAGTGCCGGCCCTCGCCGTACACAACGGCCTGGTCGATGCAGTCGTCGGCCACGAGCAACCCTTCGAGGTGCGTCGGGATCACTTTCTTGCCGTTGGAGAGGACGAGCAACTCCTTCTTCCGGCCGGTGATCGTGAGGAACCCGTCGGGGTCGAGCGCGCCCAAGTCGCCGGTGTAGAGCCACCCGTCCTTGATCGCCTCGGCGGTCGCCTCGGGGTTGTTCCAGTACCCGGGCATGATGTTCGGGCCGCGGGCCAGAATTTCGCCGTCCGGGGCGATCGTGATCTCGACCCCCGGCAGCACCTTTCCCGCGGTGCCGGGCTTGCTACAAGTGGTGAGGTTGAACGAGAGGACCGGCGCGCTTTCGGTCAGCCCGTAGCCCGGCAGGACCGGCAACCCGGCGGCGATGAGCGCCTGTTCGATCGGCCACGGCAGCGGGGCGCCGCCCGCGCCGAGGAACCGGATGCGCGGACCGAACACGTGGCGCAGCCGCGCGGCCGTGACGGCCGGGTCGGGCGCACCGACGGTCGCCAGAACCTTTTCGTAGAACCGCGGCACACAGGAGACGTGCGTGGGGTGAATCTCCGCGATGTCGGCCACCACCGTCTCGACCGATTCCGAGAGGCAGACCGGCGTACCGGCAACGATCCGCTGGTAGAAGTCGCAGACCCGGGCGTAGATGTGGCTCAGCGGCAGCCAGCAGAGAGTGACATCGTCCGGCAGGCTCGGTTCGGCTTCCTGAACCTGCGCGACGTTACTCAGAATGTTGCCGTGCGTCAGCATCACCCCCTTCGGGTTGCCGGTGGTCCCGGAGGTGTACATGATCGTCGCCAGATCGGCCGGCCCGAGCGCGGCTTCTCGGCGCGCCAGTTCTGCCGCGTGCCGGGCAAGCGTTTCCTGACCGCGGCGGAGGAAGTCGGCCCACGACTCCACCCCATCGCCGGCGGCCGCGCCGTCGAAGGCGACGGCGCCTTCGAGGCCCGGCAACTCGGCGCGAACCTGGCGCACTTTTTCGCACTGCGCGGGCGTGGAGACGAACACGAACCGCGTGCCCGCGTCGAGCATCTGGAAGTGAACCTGCCGGGCGCTCAGCGCCACGTGCGGCGAAACCGTGACGCCCCCGGCCGCCAGGATGGCGAGGTCGGCGATCATCCACTCGACGCGGTTCTCGCCCAGAAGCCCGACGCGGTCGCCCGGTCGGAGGCCGGCCTCGACAAGCCCCGCGGCGCACGCCAGAACCGCGGCGCGGTAGTCTGCCCACGAAAGATCCTGCCAGGCGCCGCCGCGCTTGTACCGAACGGCGACTTGCGACCCGAGCCGTTCCGCCTGCCGGCGGTGCGCCTCGGCGATGTTGCGGGAGGTGTTCATCGGACCGTCCCTTCAGGGCGCCATCGCGCCGCAAACCGGCGCGGCCCAGTCCAGTTGTGTGTGTTCGGCCAGCAACCGGTCGATGGCGCCGGTGACGACCACTGGCATCGGCGCCGACCGCCGCACCGTCATGTCCACGTAGGTGCTGACGACTTCTGACGTCGCGGCCAGCACGTCGAGTTCGTCGATCGTCATGAAGTGGATCACGTGCCACCGCTTGGCGGACCGGCCCAGGACGCGGCTGCGGAGGGTGACGTGTTGCCCGAGCCGCACCTCCTTCAGGTAGCGGAAGTGCTGGGCCAGGGCGAAGCTCCCCGTCCGGTGGGCCGTGAAGTGTTCGAGGGTCAGCCCGACGAGCTGAAACAGCCCCCACGCGGCCTCGCTGAACAGGTGCGTGTACCACATCACGTTCATGTGGCCCATCAGGTCGAGATAACTCTCGGGGATGACGGCCCGGTTCGTGACCGGCAGCGACGAGAGGTTCATCCCCGCTCCCTGAGAACCAGAAGACAAAGGCAGAAGAGGGGCCGCACGATAGAAGCAGAAGAACGCAGATCAGAGCAGAAAAGAACTGTCTTTAAGAACTCCGTCTTCTGCCTTTCATCGTGTCTTCTTCTGCGTTGATCGTGCGGCCTCTTTTGCCTTTTGTCCGCTAGACCTTATTGGGCGATCCGATCCGCATCGAGACCGGCGAACGTTTTTCCGCTCTCGGCGAGCTTCGTCAGGAGCGGGGCCGGCGCCCACCGTTCGCCGTGCTGTTGCTCGAACTCTCGGATCCGCGCGTGAACCGCCTTCAGCCCCACAGTATCAGCGTACCACATCGGCCCGCCGCGGTGGGGCGGGAACCCGTAGCCGTAGATGTAAACGATGTCGATGTCGCCGGCCCGCAGGGCGATGCCCTCGTCCAGGATCCGCGCGCCCTCGTTGATGAGTGCGTAAACGGTCCGCTCGACGATCTCGTTGGGGGTGATCGCGCGCGGGGTGATCCCGGCGTCGCGGGCCGCCTCCGCGGCGAACTGCGCGGCCAGTGGGTTCGGCGTGGCCTTCAAACCCCCTTCATACTTGTACCACCCGGCCCCGGTCTTCTGGCCGAAGTGCCCGAGTTCGCAGAGCCGGTCCTCGGGTCGGTACGCCACGCGCCCCGGCGGCTGGAGGAACCCGCCCTCCTTTCGCACGCGCCACCCCACGTCCAGCCCGGCGAGGTCGCACACGGCCAAGGGGCCCATCGCCATACCGAAGGCTGTCAGCGCCGTGTCCACGTCCTCGATCGACGCGCCCTCTTCGACCATAAACTGCGCCTCGCGGATGTAGGGGTCGAACATTCGGTTGCCCACAAACGCCCGGCAGTTGCCCACCAGTACGCCGACCTTACCCAGCCGCTTGGCCAGGTCCATCGAGGTTGCGATGACTTCGGGGCCGGAGTGCTTGCCGCGAACGATCTCCAGGAGCTTCATCACGTTGGCGGGGCTGAAGAAGTGGTGTCCGATTACCTGCCGCGGGCGGTTCGTGGCTGAAGCGATCTCGTCGATACTCAGGGTCGAGGTGTTGGAGGCCAGGATCGCGTCCGGGCGCGCCACCTTGTCGAGTTCGGCGAACACCTGCTTCTTGAGCGCCATCCCCTCGAAGACCGCCTCGACGACGATATCGGCCTCCGCGAAGCGGTCGAATGAGAGGGTCGGCTCGATCCGGGCGAGCCGCTCATCCATCTGCTGTTGCGTCAGTCGGCCCTTCTGAACCGTGCTGGCGTAATTCTTCTTGATGGTCGCCAGTCCGCGATCGAGCGCCGCCTGATCGACTTCCTTGAGCAGCACCGGAATGCCGGCGTTGGCGTAGGTCATGGCGATGCCGCCACCCATCGTGCCGGCCCCGACGATCGCGGCGCGCTTGATGGGGGTGCGCGGCGTGTCCTTCGCGAGTCCGGGAATCTTGGCGACCTCGCGCTCGGCGAAGAAGACGTGAATGAGCGCCTTCGACTGGTCCGAGAAGAGGCACTCGCGGAACAGCTCGGCCTCGCGCTGGATGCCGGCATCAAACGGCAGCGCGACCGCCGCCTCGATCGCGTCCACGGCCTTCGATGGGGCCATCAGTCCGCGGGCCTTCTTCTTCACCTGCTCGCGGACGATGGCGAAGATCGGGGCGTTCGAGGCGGCCGTGCCGAGCTTCGCGATCAGGTCGCGCGTCCTCCGCGGCCCCTGAGCTGCCATTTCGCGCGCAAAAGCGACCGCCCCCGCGCGCAGGTCACCCTCGATGAGCTTGTCGAGAATGCCGGCGGCCAGTGCGTCGGCGGCCTTGACCGGTTCACCCCCAGCGCACATCTCCGCGGCCTTCGCCACGCCGGCGAGGCGCGGGAGTCGCTGAGTGCCCCCGGCGCCGGGAATCAGCCCGATCTTGACCTCCGGTTGCCCGACCTGGGCGTCCGGCGTTGCCACTCGGTAATGACACGCCAGCGCCACCTCCAGCCCGCCGCCGAACGCGGTGCCGTGGATGGCGCAGACCACCGGCTTGGGGCTGTCTTCGAGTTCAGAGAGCAGCACACCGAAGCTGGCGTCGAGCGACTTCTTGCCGGCCGTCAGCTTGCCGAACTCGTTGATGTCCGCACCGCCACAGAAGATTTTCCCGCTGCCGTTCAGGACGATGGCTTTCACCGCATCGTCCGCGCGGAGCGTCTTCACGCCGGCGATGAGTCCGTCAACCACGCCCGGACCGAGCGCGTTGACGGGCGGGTTGTTGAGCGTGACGACGCCAACGTCGCTGTCGCGGGTTACGAGAACGAGTTCGTTCATGGAGAGGATTCCTCAACTAGATAGCTCCCGCCAAATGCGGAAGTGATGGTCGCTCAGGAGGCGTGTGCCCCTCCTGGTGAGTACCACCACAGCGGGTTGACAGCCCGTCGTCGAGCCGTGCCTATAGGTGGTACGTCCAGGGGTGGAAGGCGTACCCGATGAGACAACCGTCGGCGTCGAAGAAGAAGTAGACGTTAACCTCACCACCCCAGACCGGGCTTACGAGGGCGGGAGCGACCGTCGCCCGTATTGTCGCCCCGATGGGGCGATGCCCGAGCCCGGCCATGTCCACGACGCGGTTCGGGCCGTGTTGGTCTGTCGTCGCACCCTGGACCGCCACGAACTCGATGGAGTTCCGATTCAGCCAGGTTTCTACCTCCCGACGGGTGGAACCCAAGGGCACCTCGGCTCGGACTCGCCGCTCGACCTGTCCGAGCGTCGGGCCTTGCCGGGCGAAGTGCCAGCCGAGTAACGCGACCACGCCCAAGCCCACGGCGGCGACCACCCACCGTCTCGTCCTTCGGGGTGACCGCTGGGGGTCGGCCGGAACCGGAGCCGGTGTCATGTGGGTGTATCCGGGTGGCCACCGGCATTCGCGGGGCACTGGCAGTTACTACCGGAGGGCCGGGGCCTTGGACACACCACTTCCGCATTTGGCGGGAGTCATCTAGCCCAACTCGAACAGCCCCGCGGCGCCCTGGCCGCCGCCGATGCACATCGTGACGACCCCGTACTTCACGTTCCGACGCCGCATCTCGTTCAGGAGCGTGCCGACCAGCCGCGCCCCGGTCATCCCGAACGGGTGGCCGATGGCGATCGAGCCGCCGTTGACGTTCAGTTTCGCCGGGTCGATCCCGAGCCGGTCGCGGCAGTACACGACCTGCACCGCGAACGCCTCGTTGAGTTCCCACAAGCCGATGTCGTTCACCGTCAGCCCGTGGCGCCTCAGCAGCTTCGGCACCGCGAACACCGGACCGATGCCCATCTCGTCCGGCTCGCACCCCGCGACGGCCATCCCGCGAAAAACACCCAGCGGCTTGATGCCGAGCGCTTCGACCCGCTCCCGCGCCATCAGCAGCGCAACCGACGCGCCGTCGGACAGTTGCGAGGCGTTGCCCGCGGTCACGGTCCCCTGCCCGCTCTTGGGGTCGAAGTACGGTTTGAGCGCCAGCAGCCCTTCGAGTGTCGTGTCGGCGCGGTTACACTCGTCGCGGTCGATCGTGTGTTCTTCCTTGCCGATAACCTGGCCCGTCTGCTTGTCGAGGATGCCGCGAACGACCTTCATCGGAGCCAACTCGTCCTTGAAGAAGCCCTCTTGCTGCGCGCGGGCCGTCCGCTGCTGGCTGGAAAGGGCGTACTCGTCCTGAACCGCACGGCCGATCTGGTACCGCTTCGCGACGATCTCGGCCGTGTCGCCCATGACCATGTAAATACCCGGCTTGTGTTCCTGCACCCACGGGTTCGGGTCGCGCTTGACGCCGGCCATCGCCGTGATGCTCTCGACTCCGCCGCCGATCGCCGCCTCGGCTTCGCCTTGCATGATCTGGCGTGCCGCCAGTGCGATCGCTTGCAACCCCGAGGAACAGAAGCGGTTGACGGTCATTCCGGCGACCGCGACCGGCAGCCCGGCCCGGACGCCCGCGACGCGGGCCACATTGTCGCCCTGCGCGCCTTCCGGCAGCGCGCACCCGAGGACGACGTCCTCGATCTCGGCGGGGTCGAGCTGCGGCACCTTGCGCAGAACGTCGGTGATGCAGTGCGCGGCCAGATCGTCCGGCCGCGTCAGGTTGAACGACCCGCGGAACGACTTCGCCAGCGGTGTCCGCGAACTGGCGACGATAACGGCTTCTCGCATGGTAATTCCTCTGTTCGGTGTTCGCATCGTTGACGCCCGTCACCGACGCGGGGATACTCCACCGATCCGCTTCCTCAAACGAAATCCTGTTGAAGCGTACCGGTCGTTGATTGCATTGACCTCCCCCCTTGAGGGGGAGGTCGGCGAGGCTTTGCGAGCCGGGTGGGGGGAACGCTACGCAGAACGCGGAGAAGTAACACCACGCAAGCAGCATTACTCCCGCGTTGGTTATCGCCTCACCCCCCACCCGCCGGCCCAGAGCGGCCGGCGACCTCCCCCTCAAGGGGGGAGGTCAAAGGCACACCAACATCTACGGGTCACCCCGGTCTGGTCCCAACAGGCAGCCCCGAGCCATGAAGAAATCCCATCTGGTCTTCACGTTCTGCGTGCTCGTGGGCATCAACACCGTGAACTTCTACGACCGGCAGGTGCTGGGCGCGGTCCAGGAACAGGTGCGCAAGGAGTGGGGCCTGTCCGACAGCCAACTCGGGATGCTCGGGACGGCGTTCATCCTCCTGTACGCGGTCGTCGGGCTGCCGCTCGGGCGGCTGGCGGACCGGGCGCGGCGGAAGTGGATCCTCGCCGCCGGCGTCGGGCTGTGGAGCGCGATGACCTTCGCGTCCGGGTTCGCGACGACCTTCTGGGCGCTGTTCGTCCTCCGACTGGCCGTGGGAGTCGGCGAGGCGAGCTGCGCTCCGACCGCCAGTTCGCTGATCGGCGATCTGGTCTCCGCTCAGAAGCGGGCGCGGGCGATGTCGATCTTCATGCTCGGCTTGCCGATCGGGTTGGCGCTCAGCTTCTTCGTCAGCGGCACAGTCGCGAAACACCACGGCTGGCAGGCGGCGTTCTTCGTCGCCGGCGTTCCGGGCCTTCTGCTGGCCGTCGCGGCGCTGTTCATCCTGGAGCCTGACCGCGCGGCCCCTACTGTAGCTGCCCCGGCGCTGCCGTTCATGGCGGTGGCGCGTACGATCCTCCGGTTGCCGACCATGTGGTGGATCATCCTCTCCGGGGCGCTACACAACTTCAACATGTACGCCCTGGGAACGTTCATCGCCTCGTTCCTGATCCGCTACCACGGCCTCGACGTGGCCGACGCCGGAGCGATCAGCGGGCTGGTGTACGGGTGCGGCGCGCTGGGCATCTTCGCGGCCGGATGGCTGGGCGATCGGGCATACCGAACCAGCGTCCGCGGGCGGATGAACGTCGCCTGGCTCGGGATGGCCGCCGCCGTTCCGTGTTTGCTCCTGGGCCTCGGCGCCCCGCGCGGTGCGGTGACGCTCTGTGTCCTCGGTCTCTTGCCCGCGTGCCTGCTCATGTACTCGTATTACGGCACGGTTTACGCCACCATTCAAGACCTCATCGAGCCGTCGATGCGCGGAACGGCGATGGCGCTCTACTTTTTTGCCATGTATTTCCTCGGCGGCCTTCTCGGCCCGCTCGTGATGGGGAAGACCAGCGACTTCCTCGCCCGCCGGGCCGCGACTTCCGACGGATTCTCGGATCCAACCGAACTCCACAAGGCCATCGGCCTGCACGACGCGATGTACCTGATCCCCTTTTTCAGCACGGTCCTGGTCGCGGTCCTGTTCTCCGCCTCACGGACCGTCGCCCGCGACTGTCTCCGTCAGAAAGCAGACTAACCACAGAGACACAGAGACGCAGAGAAGACAAGACAAGAAATTGATTGAAAACAATCCTCTGATTGCTCTGTGTCTCTGTGTCTCTGTGGTTAGTTCTTCCGGGTTGGTTCTTCTGGGTTACTTCGCCTCGTACCGCATGAGAACCTCCTCGCGGTGGACGCCGGCGAGTGCCTCGAACCCGCCAGCGAGGACGAGATCGGCGAGCTTGCCGACGTCGCGGAAGTACCGGTCGCTCGGCCGCTGGCCGGTGAGTTTGCGCTGCAAGTCCTGACACAGGATGTCCGCCGCCGCCACGGCCGTTTCGTTCTGCTGTTGGGCGCCCCAGAGGGCCGTCACCAGCAGGACGATCGTGTCTTGTGCCCGCTGCGACAGTTCCGTCATGCGGCACTGCCGGTCGGCGAGCTTCAACTGGTGCTTCACCATCGTCGCGCTGATCTCCTTGCGAAGCCGCGCGAAACTCTCGCGGGCGAAATCCACGTGCGCCTGCAACCCCGCGGGCAGTCCGGCGACCGGCGCGCGGTCGCGCCCGGTGAACGCCTGACCCATCTTCCACTTGCTGTACGACCACAGCTCGGTGCGCAGTTTCCACAGGTGCCCGGGGTTGATCGGGTTCAGCGTCTTCATCTTGTGCTGCTGGAGGGCCTTACCGATCGGCTCGAAGTACGTCTTGCCGTGCTCCTTGACGATCGACTTGAAGAAGGCCATCCCGAGCATCTCGCCCTCGCCCTCGTAGATGCACGGGGCGAGCAGGTCGTGGACGTTGTCGCCGAACAGGTGGCCGTGCAGGAACGACCGGCCGCCGTGCGTCTTCATGAGCACCTCGACCGCGGCCTCCTTCAGCGACTCGCTGCCGAAGATCTTGGCGACGATGCACTCCAGTTCCCCGCGGTAGCCCTCGTCGATGAGCCACGAACACCACGCCGCCAGCGCGTCCGCCCCGGCGATGAGGCCCGCCAGGCGGGCGATCCGCCGCTTCACCAGTTCGCGGGTGGCGATCGGCTGGCCGTACGTGCGGCGGAACTCGGCCCAGGGGAGAATGCTCGCCAGCATGACCCGCATCGTGCCCGCGGCCCCGGCGCACACGGCCACGCGGCCGAGGTTCAGCCCGTGGTAGGCGATGGTCAGGCCGTTGCCCTGCGGCGGCGTGAGGAGGTTTTCGCGCGGGACGCGGAACTTGTTGAACTTGAGGCCGTTGTTGTACCCGCGGCGCAGCGCGTGCAGTTTGTAGTGGACGATCTGGAACTGCTCGGTCTCCTGCGGCGGCAGCTCCGCGATCAGCACCGCCGGCTGGCCCTTCAGCATCACCACGAGACCGATGGTCCGCCCCGGCAGGCAGTGGGTGATGAAGAGCTTCTCTCCGGTCACCTCGAAGTGATCGCCGGCCTCGACGGCGGTTGTCTTCAGGGCCGTCAGGTCGGACCCGGCGCCCGGCTCGGTCAGGGCGAAGGCGGAGCGGGCCTCGCCGCGGGCCATCCGCGGAAGGAACCGCTGTTTCTGTTCGGGAGTGCCGAAGGTTTTCAGCGGATCGACGGCCCCGATGCAGCCGTGAACCGACCCCATCCCGGCGACCATCTCCTCCACAGTCGATATGCGCGTGTGAAAACGCGCGTAGCGCGCGAAGGGCGCGCCCTGACCGCCGTACTCGGTGGGGATCAGCATCCCCCAGTACCCGGCGCGCGCCAGCTCGTCGATGGTGGCGTCCGACACCTTGCCCTGCTCGTCGTACAGGGTGCCGGTCTCGCGGCGCCGGCGGACGACCTCCAGCGACCGCTCCATCGCCGCGTCGCACGGGGCGGAGGCCGTCAAGGGCGGCGGGCGGAACAGCTCGATCGGAACGGTTCCGTCCCAGACCGCACGGTGAACCGGGCTGTTGGTGGTGCGGAGCCGCTCGGCGAACAGCTTCTCCACCTGCTCGTCGGCCTTGTCCATCGCCCCCATGCGCCGGACCTCTTCGTCCGACTTGCCGCCCATGCGCAGGGCCGTCTCGGCGAAGCTCTGTTTCTCGCCTTGTGTGTCGGGTGCGGCGCTCACGGTGATGTCCCTTTCGTCCGGTGTCGGGCCGATTGGATGGAGCCGCCGCGCCGGGCGCGGGCCGGTCCGAAC
The DNA here is from genome assembly GCA_964495365.1 of uncultured Frigoriglobus sp. GTDB lineage: Bacteria > Planctomycetota > Planctomycetia > Gemmatales > Gemmataceae > Gemmata. Next base: position 26,956 of record CAZBXY010000019.1, read on the forward strand.
GGAACTCGGGCGGCCGCGGGCCGGCGCGCCCGGCTCGATTCCCTGCACGATACAGCCGGGCGCCCGCCCCGCCTAAACAAAACTGGCTCACGAAGCGGACGGGCCCACCCGGTCAGCAGCCGGGACTCCGGACCCACACGGTCCCCGGCCCCGCAAACCCGTCGGAGCTTGACTCCGAACGGTTCGGGTACGAAACTGCTCACACCGGCGCGGCGCCCGTTGACCGTTTTCTTCGCAACACTTTTATGACCCGGTTGCTCATTCTCGCCTGCTCGGAGCGAAAGTCGCCGGCGAAAGGCTTGCTTCCGGCCCTCGAGCGCTACGACGGGCCGGCGTTCCGCGTCCTCCGCAAGTATCTCCGCGAGGCCGAGCACCCCGCACCGACCGTCCTCATCCTGTCGGCCAAATATGGTCTAATTACCGCCGATCACGCGATACCCGATTACAACTGTCGGCTCACTCGAAATGCCGCAATCGGCTTACGCGCGCAGGTCTCAAGGGTGGCTCACACCGCTATTCGAGGAACTTCGTGGTCTGCTGTTGGCGTGTGTGCAGGTAAGGACTATCGTCTCGCCCTCGATGGCCTGGCGGAGTTACTGCCCCGAGGGATTCAGTTGACCTGGATTGAGGGAGGCCAAGGGGTTCGGTTGGCAAATCTGAAACGGTGGTTGCTCGTTCCCCAGAAAAACCGCCGGTAACAGTCCACCAGGAGTTGCATCGTGGTTGTCACGAACGGTCCGATCTATCCCGGCTTCATGGCCCGTCAGGGTTACGACGAGAAGGCGCGTAAGTGCATCATTGACACCGTCAATAAGCTGCTCACGAACTCGACGACGACCGACAAGCCCGGCATGTTGCTCGGGAAGATTCAGAGCGGGAAGACGCGTACTTTCCTCGGGGTAACCGCGCTGGCGTTCGACAACGGCTTCGACGTTGCGGTGGTGTTCACCAAGGGCACCAACGCTCTTGCTCGACAGACTCTGGCCCGGTTGACCAAGGACTTCAAAGAAGAGATCGACGCCGATTTGCTCCACATCTTCGACGTGATGTCCATGCCGACGCCGCTGGCGGAGTACGAACTCCAACACAAACTCATCTTCGTCTGCAAGAAGGAGGACGACAACATCCGCCGCCTGGATGACGCCATCTTTCACACGAACCGGGTTCTTGCGATGAAGCGCATCCTCCTGATCGACGACGAGGCGGACTTCGCGAGTATCGGGTTCCGGCGAACGCCGGCCGAGGGGATCAAGATCAATAAGATCGCCTCGCAAATAGACGAGTTGAGGAAGCGACTCGCCCATGTTGATGTGCTCCAGGTAACGGCCACTCCGTATTCCCTCTATCTCCAGCCGGAAGAACTAAAGATCCCGGCCACGCAGGAGCAATTCCTGCCGGTCCGCCCGGCATTTACGACGCTCGTCCCGATCCACGACAAGTACATCGGCGGCGACTTCTACTTCGAGGAGAGCCAGGAGCAGGATACCATTGCATCCTGCCTCCACGTCGCCGTCAATCCAGACGAACTGACGGTTCTGAAGGCCGAAGATCGCCGGCGATTCAAGATCGAGGAGTGCCTGTCCAGCCCGGCCGTCGAGTCGCTCCGGCGCGCGATCGTTACCTTCATCGTCGGTGGCTTCATCCGCCAGCGGCAGGAGACAGGAGCAGGGAAGCCGCGGCCGAAATTCTCATTCATCGTCCACACCGAGACCACGAAGGGCGCGCACGAGTGGCAGGAGCGGATCGTCCAAGAGATCGTTGACCGCCTCAGAACAGCCGTGACAACCGACAACCCGATCGCGAAGAAGCTCGTCGATAGCGCGCATGCGGACCTAGCCGAGTCCCTGGATATCCGCAAGCAGCCTTATCCCACTGCGAAGGAGTGCCTCAAGGCGCTCGGCGATGTCCTCCCGATGGTGAACTACACGCGGGTGAACTCGGAGCAGGACGTTATCGCGATGCTCGACGAGTCAGGGCAACTCAAGCTCCGCACTCCCTTCAATATCTTCATCGGCGGCCAGATCCTCGACCGGGGGTTGACGATCGCAAACCTGATCGGCTTCTTCTACGGCCGCAGCCCAAAGAAGTTCCAGCAGGACACCGTACTGCAACACTCGCGCATGTACGGAGTGCGCCCCGAGGAGGATCTCGCCGTCACCCGGTTCTACACGACCCTCGACATCTATGCCTCCATGAGGAACATCCACGTCTTCGACTCGACCCTTCGGAAGACGTTCGAGCAGGGGGGCCAGCACGCCGGCGTGGTCTTCATCCGCAAGGATCCCTCTGGGCGAGTCCTTCCCTGCTCGCCAAACAAGATCTTGCTCTCCACGGTAACAACGGTCAGCCCGGGAGCACGATTCCTGCCCGTCGGCTTTACCCCGGACGCGAAGACCCGCGCAATGCCGCACGTCAGAGCGATCGACGATCTCTTGGCGGGCCACGCGGCGGGCGAGAATCCCCCGCCGTTCATCCTGAAGCTCAACGAGGTCGAGAAGATCATCCACCACATCGAGGCGTCCCTCGTCATGGACGACGGGTGGGAGTGGGACGTGAAAGCATTCAAAGCGACACTCGAGCACCTCGCCAATTCTAACCCGGCGAAGTCGCAGAAGGGCGAAGTCGCCTGCCTCGTGCGGCGTGGCCGCGACTTGGCCAAGATCTCGCCGTCGGGCAAGATGCAGAACGCCCCCGACAGCAAGACCGAGCGGGATCTCGTGGAGACCTTCCAGGGGAACCGCCCGGCGCTCTTTCTGTACCGGCAAAACGGGAAAGTTGAGCAGAAGTGGAACGGCTGCCCCTTCTGGTGGCCGGTTCTCCGGGCACCCGTCACCACTCCGACCGTGATCTTCGCGAGCGATACGGTAGACTGAGGCGCTCGAGAACGCGGTGGAGTGGGTTCGATGCTGGTCGTCGCCGGGCTGAGCCTGAAGAACCTGGAGCCGCGGGTCTGGGACCCCGCCTCCGAGTTCCACATTCCCGCGCTCAGGGCGGTGATGGTGTCCTACTCCGAATTCCACCAGATGCGGGCCCGGCGTGCACAGGCGATGAGGGCGGGTTTGCGGGCGTTCCTCGGCATCCCGGAGCCGGTCACGATCTATTTGGACAACGGCGCGTTCTATTTCAGTTCGAAAGCGGGGGCCGCGCCGGTCGCCGACTACGAAGAGTTCGCGCAGGCGGCCGGGCCGGACTGGAAGCCGATCCCCCGGGACTTTATCCCGTTACCGAGCATGTCGCCGCAACAGCGGCGGGGCTGTTTCGACAAGACGATGCGGGTCAACCGCCGGTACGGCGGCACCGGCTACGTTCCCGTCGTTCACTTCGGGCGCCATTTGTCCCAGTACATCGAGGCCGTTCGCGCGGACCGGAACCTGGGGAGCGCGAAGCGGATCGCCCTCGGCGCCCTCGTTCCGAATTTGCTCCGCAAGCCGGGCGCGCGGCCCTACAGCGAGATCCTCAACGGGTTACACCAGGTGCGCACGACCTTCCCCGACAAGGCAGTCCACGTCTTCGGCGTCGGCGGAACGGCCACCCTGCACCTGACCGCCCTGGTCGGGTTCGACTCGATCGACTCGAGCGGGTGGCGGAACCGGGCGGCCCGCGGGGTCGTCCAGCTCCCGGGGTGCGGCGAACGGATGGTCGCCGACCTCGGTAAATGGCGCGGGCGAAGCCCCTCGCCGGCGGACTGGTTGGCCCTCCGGAACTGCCGGTGTCCGGCGTGTGCGGCCCACGGGCTCGCGGGGCTCAAAGCCACCAAGTTGCACGGGTTCTGTTGTCGGGCCACGCACAACCTGTGGGTCCTGCTGGAAGAGAACGCGTGGCTCGAACACCAGTTCCGGGACCGCACGTACGCCGAGTGTTATTCCGCCCGGGTGGACAATTCGACCTACCGGCCGCTCATCGCCGAACTGCTCGTCTTACTCGGCCACCAGGTCCAACCCCTCACCGCGTAAGGGCACTCCGTGCGGACGCGTCGGCCTCCACGAGCGGTGATACGCGGTCACGCGATCGCCCGTTACGCGATCGCCCGTTACTGGTAGTCGTACCCGATGTGGAACGTCACGCGGCCGTCGGGCAGACGGGTGATGTTGGTGATGAACACCGGCGCCGCGCCGCCGAGCTGGCTCTTGCTGCTCGGAATGGTGTACGGGGTGAAACTGTTGTTCGCGGCGCTGGGGAACGGCACCGAACCCAGGAACACGTTCGGCCCGCGGGCGCCCTCGACCCCGTGCGACTCCTCCAGGATCGGCCGGTTGCCCACCACCCGCCAGATCAGAAGTCCCTCGCCCGGCAACCGCTCGTCCCAGCCCACCTTCTTCCGCACTTCCAAAAGGAAATACTCGCTGTTGTCGGGCCGCACCTTGATCTTGAAGCACTGAGTCGGGTCGTCCTCGATCGGCGAGAGGATCAGCTTCTGCTTCACGGTCGGGTCGATGACGGTCGGCCTGATCCAGCCCATCGCCTCCTTGCTCCACGCGGAGAAGTGTTGCGGGCGCCCGCCGCCGATCTGCTGCGACATCGCGCACCATGCGCCGACGCCCTCGCTGCCGGGCCGCTCGGGCTGCGCGTACAGGTCGGGCAGGCCGATGATGTGGCCGAACTCGTGGCAGAACACGCTGATGTCGTTCATCGTGTTGCCGCCCTCCTGCACGATGAAGTACCGGATGCTCTGCTCGCCGTAGCGGAAGTTGCCCTGGTGGGGCCAGTACAGCCCGCCGCGGGTGGTGTTCACGCGGTCGCCGGCGTAGAGGAAGAAGAACCCGTCGTACTTCTTCAGTTCGTCCTTGCCCTCCTTCTTGGTGAAGATGTCGAGGGCTTCTTTCAACAGCGCGACCTTCTCGCCGGTACTCGTCCCGCTGCCGGTGGTGTAGTCCATCCGCTTCTTCGACACCTCCATCCACCCGGCGAACTTCCCGGCGATGTTCAGCTTCCCGTAACTCAGTTCCTTGTAATAGTCGTTCATACTTCCGTAAACCTGCTGCCCGGTGGCGCTCGTGCCGGTGTAGGTGCCCAGGCTGAACATCGAGTCTTCCCAGTCGCGGTCCTTGATCTTGGCGTTGTGTTTCACGTCCGCGTACTCGATCCCGATGATGGCGAGGTTGAACGTGGACTTGTCGAACCGGCGCGGGATGCGGTTGTTCCACCCGGACCCCTTGCCGAACCCCATTCCGCCCCCGCCCATCCCGCCCTCTTCCAGCTTCATCGGGAGCGTCGTGGCCTTGAGTTTGGCGGTCAGCGTGAGCGAGCTGCCGCCGCGGGCCACCGTCAGCGCCACCGCGTCGCCGGCGAGTTTGCTGCGGAGCACGTCGCGCACCCACGCGGCGCTGGGCGCGGACTCGTCGCCGACCTTCAGCACCGTGTCGCCTTCTTTCAGCCCGGCCGCCTCGGCGGGCGAATCCGGGGCGACCGCGTCGATGACCGGCTGGCCGCCCTTCTCGCCGACCGTCACGCCCAGGTAACCCGCGGCGACGGCCGCGGGCGGGGTGGCGGTCGTCTCCTTCACGGTTTTGGCGGTTTTCACCGTCTTGTAGCCAGCGGGCGTGGGGAACGGGGCCACGTCCGGTTCCGACCGCGCCGCGGTGGACAGGACGAAGGCCAACAGGGCCGCCGAAGCGCCGATTCGGAAGCGTGTCATGGGTCGCACGCGAGTCGGGGAAAAAATGAGAGGATCGAAGCGAGTTGTACCCCGGCGAATGTGAAAGGGGCATGAGAACGTGTTGAAGCGACCACAGATTACGAAACATCGAACTTCTTGCTCACGTTCTCAGCGCGGAGGTAGACTAGCGCTTCCGCCTCGGAGACTTCTTATGCGTTCGCTTGGTTTCGTTACGCTCGCCTCCATCGCGTGTGTGCTACCGGCGTGTAACCCAATCGGCCAGAACGAATTCACGCGTTTCCAGGGCGACTGGCAGATGGTTTCGTTCACGCAGGGAGGTGTGAGTGCTCCAACCGCGTCTCTCCAGAACAAGGTGTGGCGGTTCAGCGGAAACAAGTTGATCTCGCTCGACAACCCGAACGACACGGCGACGATCACACTTGACGCGACGCGGTCCCCGGCAGAAATCAACATCGTGGATAAAGATGGAGTAAAGGACGCCGGCATCTACAAGTTTGCCGGCAGCGACAAATTCACAATCGCGTTCGGATCGGGGCAGCGCCGGCCCACGGCTTTCGAGTCTCCAGCCGGGTCGAAGTTTGGGGTGGCGGTGTTCGAGCGCGTCAAAAAGTGAAGCGGTTGCCGGTCGTGGGGCGCCCGCTACAATACACAACCTTGCGCGAACACTAAAAAACTGAGGAGAATAGCGTCATGGCACACAAAAAGGGTCAAGGGTCGGTGCGGAACGGTCGGGACTCGACGTCGAAGCGGCGCGGGTTGAAGGCGTATGGCGGGCAAGCGGTGACGACCGGCAGCATCATTGTGACGCAGTGCGGGACGAAGTTCTCGCCAGGCCGGTTCGTCCGGCTGGCGAAGAACAGCAGCATCTTCGCGCTGGTGGACGGCAAGGTGTACTTCGACCAGAACGGCAAGCGGATCAACGTGGAGCCGACCGACCCGGCCGCGACGACGGTGTGCTGAACGGCGTTTACCAACGACACGGCGTCAGTCGTCCAAATCCCACACCACGATCTGCCCGGTTTCGCTCCCGGCGGCGCATCGCAGCCCGTCCGGGGCGAAGCACACCGAGAGCCGCCGCCCGATCCGCCATCGGTTACGTCCCACAGACGAAACGCCCGCCGCCCCGGCCAGGTAACGGCCGTCGGGCGTTCTCGCCAGACGGGGCAACTTGTCTTTGGGAACAGTCAGGATTTGCGTGGCTCAGTACGCCCGGGCGAACACCGTGCGGCGATCACAGTGTCAGTTCTTCGGGGGCGCTGATCTCCAGCACACGAAGGAGCGCCGCCTCCAGTTTCACTTCCTCGGTCGTGGCCCGCACCCGCGCCTCAACCTCGGCCGGGACCGTCCCGAACCGCTTGCGAAGCAGGGCGAACACACCGCGCCGAAGCCCTTCGATACGGCCCACGTCGCGACCCTCTTCCAGAATCGCTTGGTACGTAGACGACTCGCGCATCTGTTGCACCCGTCGAACAGCGTTCGGGCCACGGCTTTATCGTACCGCAAACCCATCAGAATGAAACCACAGCTCAAGAGCAAACTGGCATCGGCCGGGGTCGTCGATTCGCGCACGGCTCGGTCGGCGAACCGGTCCACCACCTCCGGCAACCGCGGTGCCGCATCGTCGGTGAGCAGTGCCAGTGGCGTCGCGCCCAACCCACCACCCAGCAGCGCATCGGCCGCCAACTCCCACGCGCGCACGACGGTGTATCGGAACCGGAGGTACTCGCGCCCGGCCGCGTCGGTCCGAACGAGCGCCCCGGTCAGGTCCGACGTGACCGCTTCCCGCCGGAGCAACAGCGCAACCGTGTGAACCGGGCCACTGTACCGGTCTTCGAGCAGCACGTTGTAAAGCAACAGCCGATCGTGGAACCCGCCGTCCCAACTCGACTGCGCTTCGAGGTGAAGCAACCCGCTCGTGGGCGACTGAAGGCGGAACACTTTGTCCGCGACCGGCTGAACCGTGGACAGGTCCACGTCCAGCGGTTCGGCCGCGACCGTCGCCGGAAGGCCGACGAGCGGAGCCAGCCACGCGACCCAGTCCGGCGCGCAGGCGTCGAGCAGTTGCTTCAGGGTCGCGTCGAACGCCCCGGCCATGCGCAAACTCCGGGTTAGTACGCGCGGGCGAACACGACCCGCTTCGCCGACGGCTTGCCGGTAAAGAGGCACGTGCCCGGTTCCGTCGGCCCGTCGAACGGCAGGCAGCGGATCGTCGCCTTAAATTCTGCCTGCACGCGATCTTCCGTCTCCTTCGTGCCATCCCAGTGTGCGTACACGAACTTCAGCGCGCCGGTCGCGCCGCCTTCTTCTTTCTCGATTGGGAACAGCGCCTTGAACTCATCCAGCGTGTTCGCGGTTGTGGTGTTGGCGTCCCGGTACGCCTTCGCCCGGTTGTAAAGCGCAGTTTGAATGTCGCGGAGGAGCTTGTCAATGTGCGCAGCGGCGCCGGCGAGCGGGACGCCGAACTGCTTGCCCTCCTTGCCGGGCACGTCGCGCCGGGCCACCGCGCACGCGGACTTCTCGATGTCCTTGGGGCCGATTTCGACACGCACGGGCACCCCCCGCACCTCGTACTCCGCGTACCGGAACCCGGGTTGCTTGTCGAACATCGTGTCGATTTTCACGGAAATCGGTTCGTAGCCGAAGAAATCGTCGCGGGGCAGCGCCCGCAGCTCCGCGGCGAGCTTCTCCGCCGCCGCGATCGACGGTCCGCGCTCCGCGTCGTTTTTGCCCAGGGGCACGATGACGACGTGCGTCGGCGCGAGTCGGGGAGGGCACACTAACCCGTTGTCGTCGGAGTGCGTCATGATGAGGCCGCCGATGAGGCGCGTGCTGACGCCCCAACTCGTCGCGTAGGCGAACTCTTCCTTGTTGTTCTGGTCCTTGAAGGTCACGTCGAACGCCTTGGCGAAGTTCTGGCCGAGGAAGTGGCTCGTCCCGGCTTGCAGGGCTTTGCCGTCCTGCATCATGGCCTCGATGCAGAGCGTGTACACCGCGCCGGGGAACTTCTGGCCGTCGGTCTTCGGCCCGACGAGAACCGGCATCGCCATGAACTCTTCGGCGAACTTCTGATACACCCGAACCATCTGGAGCGTCTCCGCTTCGGCCTCGGCGGCGGTGGCGTGCGCGGTGTGGCCCTCCTGCCACAAGAACTCTGCGGTGCGCAGGAACAGGCGCGTGCGCATCTCCCACCGCACGACGTTGCACCACTGGTTAATGAGCAGCGGCAGGTCGCGGTACGATTGAACCCACTTCTTGTAGGTGTTCCAGATGATCGTCTCGCTCGTGGGGCGGATGATGAGCGGTTCCTCCAGTTCCGCAGAAGGATCGACGTGCAGCGGCTTGCCGGGTTCGGCCTTCAGCCGATAGTGCGTGACGACCGCGCACTCCTTGGCGAACCCTTCGGCCATCTGCTCTTCCTTCGCCAGATAGCTCATGGGGATGAAGAGGGGGAAGTAGGCGTTGACGTGGCCCGTGTCCTTGAACAGCTTGTCGAGGCCGCGCTGCATCTTCTCCCAGAGAGCGTAGCCGGTGGGCTTGATGACCATGCACCCGCGGACGTCGGAGTTGTCGGCCAGCCCAGCCGCATCGATGATATCCAGATACCACTTCGAGTAGTTTGCGGCGCGGGTTGTAATTTTCTCGGCCATGAGCGGTCTCCTGAAAAGCGCAAAAATGGGAACAGGGGGCATTGGCCCCCCGCTCGCCGGCAGGGACGATTATAGATAGGGACACGCCCGCGGCCGAAAGGTGATCGCCGGCGGGCGCGGGCAAATCAGAACGGTCCGATGTGGATGGGAATCGTTGTCGCCCTCTTGATGGCGTTGTCGGTCACCAGCGCGAGCCGGGCGTTCAACTTTGTCGTATTGTCCCACAATTTGTGCGACAGCTCGAAGTCCAACTCCTTCTTGAAGGCGGCCGAGGCGACGAACAGGATCGTGGGAACGCCGTGCCGCCCGACCACCTGAATAAAGAGGTACACGGACGCCCCCTTCAACTCCTCATCCTTCTCCTTCCCTCGAAACAGGGCCGTGATCTTGGTGTCTTTCCCCTTGTCCACCCGCAACACCGGCACCTTGCGCCGCCCGTCGGGAACCGCCTGCGCGATCTCGAACGGCGGCGACTTGTCGTCAGAGATGGTGATGTTGGATAGCTCGAAGGCGTCCCGCTCCTGAACCGGGTCCATGCTGGAGATGACCCCCCGGATAATCACCCCGGTGAACGCATTGTCGTGTTCGAGGGGCATATCGACTGCCCCACTCCCTTGCGATACCTGGGTGGAGTCTGCGTGCGGCGTGTGATTACTCGTGTTGCGGCAGATCAAGGTGATGACCGCGTCCGGGGGGTCGCCCGATCCGGGGTTTTCGTACCCCATTCTGACGGCGAAGCCGCTCAGCGGGATGGTGTCACCGGAGGTCAGGTTCAGCGGGAAGATGCGATACGGCACAGGCGACTCCTACTTACGGGTTGGGACGAGGGGGGTCAGGGTCACGTTCTTGACGCCGACCTGCGCGCCGTACACCCACAGGCCGAAGGCGGCCCGCGGGGTCCAGTTGGTCAGCCGGACGCGGCCGTCCGGGAAGCGGGCGTTGATTTCTGATTGGAAGGCCTCGTCCCGGTCCCGCAAGTCGGCGCCGCCGGGCCGGGAGAAAACCAGACCGTCGATCGACACGATAATTCCGTCCGGTGCGACCTCGATTTCGATCCGCCGCCACGGTCCGGGCAGGTCCGGGACCGACCCGCGCAGTGCGGTCAAGCCCTTCGGCCGGTGGAGCGAGGGGATCGCGAACGGCCCGTCAAAAAGTAGATCGTCCCAATAATGGGCTCTCGGCGGGTGGGCCGGGTCCGGTGGGTCCGGGCCGAGATCCGAGAACGCGACGATCCCACTTGTGTGAACCTTGACGTTCTTGGGACCGGGGGTTTCTCCGTGTCCGAAGTACAGCCCGACCCGCGGCAGGTCGCCCCCCTTGCGGTCGGGGGCGCCCCCGACGATCCGCTCGTGGCGCAGGTCGGCGGTGATGATGTAGCGGTCGATCCCGGGGTCCGGGAAGAGTTCGAGCAAGCACTCCGTTCGGGCCGAGACCGCGAACGCGGCGTCCGTGGTACTCGGAGTGAAGGCGCCCCCGCGCCCGTTCCCGAGGCGCCACCAGTGCCACCCCGGCAACCCCTCGCTGCCCACCAGACGAATCGGGCCGCGGGTCAACTCGTCCCGGAGCTTCTGCACGACCTCCGGCGCCGGGTCCGGCACCGGCACCGGCCAGGGAACCGGGTCCGCGTCGCCCTTCGGGCGAGGGGCCGGTTCCGGCTTGGGGGTCAGCAGTTTCCCGGCGAACACCAGACCAACGGCCAGGACGCTCACGGCGACCGCAATGACCAGCCGAACGCGGTGCCACGACACCCAGCGTACGGTCCGGCGCCAGGGGGTGAGCGGCAGAGCCTTCGGCTTGCGGCCCGCGGCATAGTCGTCCAGGTCGGCGACCAGTTCGGCGAGGGTCTGGTATCGGTCCTTCGGGTCTTTTTCGAGGCACTTGACCACGATCCCTTCCAGGGCCGCCGGGACCGACGCGCACAACACCCGCGGGCGCTCCGGCGGATCAGAGAGGACGTGGGAGATGACCTCCTGCGGCGTTTCCCCCACGAATGGCGCCCGGCCGGTCAGGAGGTGATACAGCGTGGCCCCCAAGCCATACACATCGGACCAGGGGCCGATCTCGCCGTTCTTGCTCGAGATCTGTTCGGGGGGCATGTACCCGGGTGTGCCCAGCCCGCCGCTGGCGATCGTCAGCGGGTCCGCCTCGTCGAGTCGCTTGGCTAGCCCGAAATCAGCAACCTTGGGCGTCCCGTCATCGGCCAAGAGGATGTTCGAGGGCTTCAGGTCGCGGTGGATCACCTGGTGGGCGTGGGCTTCCGACACCGCACCGGCCACGGCCCGGACCAGGCGCACGGCCTCGGGTGCGGGCATCGGCTCGGCACGCGACAGCGGGCCGCCCGGGACGTACTCCATGGTGAAGAACGGGTCGGCGCGGAGGAAGTCGGAGGCCAGTACGCGGACGATGTTGGGGTGGTCCAGGTTCGCCAAGACCTTCAGTTCCCGGGCGAACCGCTCGAACGCCTCGGGGCGTCCGGGGTGGCGCAGGAACTTCATCGCCACCGGCCGCTCGGACACCTGTTCGACGGCCAGGTACACCTCGCCCATGCCCCCGCCACCGAGCCGACGCACCAGCTCGTAGCCCGCCGGCGATGCCGGCAACGGGCGGGGGTCTTCGCTCGCGTGCGTGGTGCTGCCGGTCGTCTGGGACGGCGGGACGCTCGCGGTCGGAACGGTTTCTGGGAACGCGCTCGGTGCGCAGGCGGGTGTTTCGGCGGTTTCGTCGGTCGCGGCGCACGACGGACACAGGCCGCTCGGCAGAACACGAGCGACGAGCTTCAAACACCGGAGACAAGACGACGAGGACACCGTACCGCCCTCAAAAGTTCACCGGGGTCGCGCCCGCACAAACCGGGCGCGGCCGATCACCTTTCGGCCCGGGCTATGAGAGCCGGATCCCGCCGATCGTTGTGGCGTGGAGCGCGCCCGTGGCGGTCGATCCCACCGCCCGGACGTAGTGCAATTCGCCGGCCGCGCCGGTCAGCACGTGCGGGCCGACGCTGACAGTCGCCTTCGCGACCGGTATCACGAACCCGGATTCGCGGGTGCCGCTCGCACTGTAGAGCCCGATGTCCAGCGACACGAACGGGTGCATGGCCGCAAAGCCCACCGCGACATTGACGTTCACCCCGCCCGGGTTCGTCGCGTGGGCCGGCGCCGTGATCGCCAGCGTCGGGGCGCTGGCCGCCGTGAGGTTGGACGTCGTAAACGTCCCCAGGCTCATTCCCGTCGCGTCGCGGAGCGTCACCTTGACACCGTAGGTGCCGGCCGCCGGCGCGGTGAGGGTCGCGGTCCAGACCGGGCGGCCCGCGACGAAGGCGCCGTTGACCGGGGCCCCCACCGGGTTGCCCGCGCTGTCGAGCAGTTGGACCTGGACCGAGGTGGCCCCGAGGGTGGTGTCGTACGCGCCCGCCACCGTGAACGTCAGAGCAACGGTGTCGTTGGTTTGTGGCGCCTGGATCGTTACGGGGACGACGTTGGCGGTGGGCTGGGTGGCGGATGAGGGCGGGTTCACGGGTTCCGGGGGGTTAGGGTGACGGTTCGGAGCGAAACGGTTCCGGTTGTTACGCAGACGCCGAGCGGGCGCCGCGGGTTCCAGTCCTGCAAGAGCACACCGCTGTTGGGCGCGGCGGCGTCCAGATCGGCCTGGCACGTGTTGCGCATGGCGCGCAACTGGTCGGCACCGAGGGCCGCGAACTCGGTCCAGTCCTTCGGTTCGCGCCAGGAGAACACGACGCCGGCGGGCGTGACGTCGGCGGCCAGCCCCCGGGCGGTGCAGGGGACGTTGGCCGGGACGAACCGGTGGATCACCGGAACCTTGTGCCGGCTCGGCATCGCGAACGCGCCGTCCTGCCGCCAGACGACCACCGTGTCGTAGACCTCGACCGCGTGCCCCTTCTGCGTTTCGGGTAAGACGAGTTCGGGTTCCGACCAGAACTCGGTGAACTCGGCACTGAGGAACCGGTGAACGATCTCGCCGTTCGCGCCGACGTACCGCTCGTAACCCACGAAGATGCCGACCCCGGACGTGGCCGGGCCGCGCCGGTCGTGGCTCAGGGCGCACTCCAGCCGGTATCGGGTCGCGATCGGGTCGCGGGCCAGGCACAGCAGGCCGGTCCGGTTCGTTTCGAACCCGATCGCGGTGCGCCAGCAGCCCGACGGGCCGAGTTCGGCCCCGCCGATCAGCCATTCCTTCCACCGGGGCGGGCGCGGCGGGTCCGCGGCGACGATCAGTCCGACCGGACGGTCCGCGCCGAGTTCCTTCTCCAGCTCCGCGAGCGGGTCCGGCGGCTCGGGGGGCGGAGCGGGCCGTTTCGGAACCGGAGCCGCGGCCCGTCCGATCCAGACCATCACGCCCGCGAGGAGGATCACCGCGGTCGCGGTCGCCAGTCGCAGCCGGTTGCGTGCGGCCCAGCGTTTGGTGCGGCGCCAGGGGGTGAGCGGCTTGGCGCTCAATCCGCCCTTGTTCTCGGTGAACTTGTCCAGGTCGGCGACCAGTTCGGCGACGGTCTGGTATCGGTCCTTCGGGTCTTTTTCGAGGCACTTGACCACGATCCCTTCCAGCGCCGCCGGAACCTCCGCACACAGCGCCCGCGGGCGCTCGGGCACGTCGGAGAGGACGTGGGAGAGTACTTCTTGCGGGGTCTCGCCGACGAACGGCGCCCGGCCGGTGAGCAGATGGTAAAGGGTCGCCCCCAAGCCGTAGACGTCGGACCAGGTATCGACCTCGCCGTTCTTGCGTGAGATCTGCTCGGGGGGCATGTACCCGGGGGTGCCCAAGGCTCCGCTGGCGATCGTCAGCGGGTCCGCCTCGTCCAGGCGCTTGGCCAATCCGAAGTCGGCGACCTTCGGCGTCCCGTCATCGGCCAAGAGGATGTTCGAGGGCTTCAGATCCCGGTGGATCACCTGGTGGGCGTGGGCTTCCGCAACCGCCCCGGCCACGGCACGGACGATGCGGACGGCCTCTTGTGCCTCGACCGGCCCGGGGGTGGCGCGGGAGAGTGTGCCTCCGGGGACGTACTCCATGGTGAAGAACGGATCGGCGCGGAGGAAGTCGGAGGCCAGTACGCGGACGATGTTGGGGTGGTCCAGGTTCGCCAAGACCTTCAGTTCCCGGGCGAACCGCTCGAACGCCTCGGGGCGTCCGGGGTGGCGCAGGAACTTCATCGCCACCGGCCGCTCGGACACCTGTTCGACGGCCAGGTACACCTCGCCCATGCCCCCGCCACCGAGCCGACGCACCAGCTCGTAGCCCGCCGGCGATGCCGGCAACGGGCGACCAGCTCCGTGCGGCCCGGTGGTGCTGCCGGTCAGTTCGGCGGATGCCGTCGAGTCGGGCGCCGGGGACGGCGGGACGCTCCCGGTCGGGATCGCTTCTTCGGGAACGATCGGCGCGTTCGCGGGGGTGGCGGCGGTTTCGTCGGTCGCGGCGCACGACGGACACAGGCCGCTCGGCGAGACGAGGGCAGCGAGTTTTGAACACCGGGTGCAGGAACTGGGCGAGGGCACGAGGTGGCCCCACAGGTTCAGATCGGATCGCGAACCGTGCCCCGCTTGGGCGGGGTGTTGTGACGGAGGATGTTACGGCGGAACAACTTCGGACGCAAGCGTTAAAACCTGAATACCGGAAAATTGGACAATCTCGCGCCGTCAGTCCCAGTCCCAAACCAGAACCTTGCCGGTGTGGCTGCCGACGGCGGCCCGCGTCCCGTCCGGGCTGACCGCGACGGCGTACAGCTTCCCGATGTTCCACTCGATCGTGCGGTACGGCGTCAGGTCGGGCACGGCCCAGACGCGCACGAGCCGATCGTTATCGACGGTGAGCACCGGTCCGGCCGGGTGAACGGCCATCGACTGAAAGTGCTTGCGCGACGGGTTTTGGACCTTCCGCGGGGTCCGGGCCGGGTCGGTCAGGTCGGCGCAGAAAAGGCTGGCCGCCCACCGCGCGACGAGCAGTTCGGTGCCGCCGGCGAAGGCGAGCTGGGCGATGTACGTCGACGGACCGGCGAGCGTCGCGCGAACGTCCCCGGTGTTCGCGGCGCGAACGACAAGGGCCCGCTGGCTCCGGTGGAGTTCGCCGGTCGCCAGGACCGTTCCGTCGCGGGCGAACGCGGCGGCGTAGTAGCTCAGCGCGGTACTCTTGGCGGTCCACACCCGGGCCGAATCACCCGCGGTCGGGATCGTCCAGCACTGGAGGGCGAGGTGCGCATCGGCGCGGACCGCCCGCAGCCCGTCCGGAGCCGGGACGAAGTGCCCCTGCGCGCCCGGGTGCCCGAGTTTTGCCGTCGCGTCGGCCGCCGGGTCGTAGAGGAACCACTCGTTCCGCCGGGCGACGAAGAACAGCCGGCCGTCGGACCGAAAGGCGAGCATCGACACCCACAACGACTCCCCGACCGCCGGGACGAGCGGCCTGGCGGTCGGGTTCGTGGTGTCCCACACGTGAACGCCGCCCTTGTAGCTCCCACAGGCCGCGAGCCACCGCCCGCAATGCGAGAACGCCAGCTCCGTGACCCGGTGCCGCCGGCCCCGCAGCGCGAGCATGAAACGACCCCCGACGCGCCCACGAAGCCGCGAGCGACCCACACAAGCCACGAACCTCCGTCAACAATACTCTGTCCTCATCACGATGTCCCAGGTGAGTTGCAAGGGCCACACATGGCGATCGACGAACTGAAGGCGCTCGAAGGGCAAGGGCTAACCGAACTGACCGCGTGCGCCGACGAGACCGCGCTGCGGGCATGGTACGGCAAATTCCTCGGCGAAAAGGGACTGTGGAAGGCCGCGTTCGGCAAGATGGGTGCGATCCCGAAGGATCAGAAGGCGGCGTTCGGGGCCGAGGGCAATCGCGTCAAGGGGGTACTCACTGCGGCTTACGAGTCGAAAGACGCCGAGGTCAAGGAGCGCAAACTCCAGGAGAGTCTCACGACCAACCCGCTCGACGTGACGCTGCCCGGGCGCCCGCGCGCCCGCGGGCGGTTGCACCCCGCCACGCAGATTCTCCGGCAGATTTACGCCATCTTCGCCGACCTCGGGTTCCAGGTGTACCGCACCCGCGAGGTCGAAACGGACGAGCTGAACTTCGAGTTCCTCAACATGCCCGCGCACCACCCGGCGCGCGACATGTGGGACACGTTCTTCACGACCACCCCCGGCGTCGTACTCCGCACACACACCTCGCCGGGCCAGATTCACGTGATGCGCGAGGCCGCGGGCAAGCCGATCCGCGTCATCCTGCCGGGCATGTGCTACCGCAACGAGGCGATCAGCACGCGGAGCGAAATTCAGTTCTACCAAGTGGAAGGGCTGGTGATCGGCGCGGGCGTGACGATGGCCGACCTGAAGGGCACCATCACCGCGTTCGCGCGCCGGATGTTCGGCCCGGAGCGGCAGGTGCGCATCCGCAGCAGTTACTTCCCGTTCACGGAGCCGAGTATCGAGGTGGACATCGACTGGCCGAAGGACGACCCGAACCGCGACCGGCTGACGAAGGGAACCGGTTGGCTGGAAATCCTCGGCGCCGGGATGGTGCATCCAAACGTACTGCGCGCCGGCGGCTACGACCCGGAGAAGGTGACCGGGTTCGCGTTCGGGATGGGCCCGCAGCGGATGCTGATGCTCCAGCACGCGATTGACGACATCCGCCTGTTCTGGCAGAACGACCTGCGGTTCCTCAAACAGTTCTGAACATGAGCGTGACCCGGCGGGCGCCCGCCGGGAACGCGCGTCAGTTGTCGAACTCGAACTCCAGCGGCCTCAGCCCGCTGGGCAACTTGGGCGGGATCAGGTTCGCGAGGTTTTCTGGTGTCGCGCGCGGGTCCAGCAGCCCGGTCCGAACGAACGTGACCAGGTCCGTGAACTCTCCGGGCGTCAACCGGATCGGTCGGCGGACCCGTGGGTCGAGTCGCTCCAGGACGGGTTTCATCGGCCCGATCGGCCCGGCCAGGTCGGCCGGCAGGCGCCCCGCCGGCGTGTAGTCCTTGACGGACCCGGACACGTCGAGGTGGTGCGCGATCGCCTCTTCCAGTGTCGTGAACGCGCCGTTGTGGAAAAAGGTCGGCTGCAGCGCGACGTTTCGCAGCGGGCTGGTTCGGAACTTGTAGCGGTCCGCCGCCTGGCCCGTGATCTGTTCGAGACCAAAGTCCTCGTTGGCACCCGGGCCGTCGAACGTCGAGTTCGTCCTCGCCGGAGCGATCTGCGGCACTCCCAGGACGTGCGGCGTGAAGTCGCTGAACATCTCGTTCGACTCGCCGCTCACGGTGTGACACGACACACAGCCCGCCTTGCCAAAGAACAGCAGCGCCCCGCGCTTCTCGCCCGGCGTCATGGCGCCGGTGTCGCCGCGTGCGAACCGGTCGATCGGTGCGTTGGCGAAGGTCAGCGAGAACTCGAATTCGGCGATCGCCAGCGCGAGGTGGTCGTAGGTGATCGGGTCTTTCGGCCGGATGCCCGGGTACGCGTCGCGGAACAGCTTGCGGTAGTTCGGCGTGTCGTTGAGGCGCTTCACCACCTCGGCGCGGATGTCGTCGTTGTCGCCCGTAAACTCGAACCCGGCCATCTCGTTCCGCTCGGTCGGCGGGATGAACGCCTGGGCGACGAGCAGGTGCGGCGTGTACGACAGCGACAACCCCTCGGGGTCGGGGAACAGGAACCCGGCGCTGTTGTCGAACGGGTCGCCCGACAGGGCGACGAACCGCGAGTTCCACATCAACTTCGGGTAGAACGCGTTGTTCAGCACCATCGGGGTGCGGCGCATGTTCCGCGGTCCGGTGCGGCGCGGGCCGACGAGGTTGTTGTTGTCGATCCCGATGGCGATGGACTGGGAGTCGCCGAACCCGTTCACCGGGGAGTGGCACCCGGCACAGGCGTTGTCCAGTTTGATCCCCAGGAGGCGGTCGAAGAAGAGCAGGCGCCCGAGGTTCGCCCGGTCGGGGTCGAGCTTGCGGCCGAGTCGGGCCGGGAGCGTCTCCTCCACCCGACCGGTGAACTCGTGCGCCTTGAGGACCGCCGCGAGTTGCTGGTCCGTGGTCTGTTTCGGTTCGGGGTCGGCGCGCGCGGGTCGGGGCGGGTAGTCCCAAAGGAAGGCACAAGCGAGGACGGCAGCAGCGGCCGCGGTCCAACCGAGTCGCGTGTTCACGGCGGTTCTCGCACGGGTGTGAAAAAAAGACAATGTGATGAAATCGTTCGATCGTAACCGAAGCGGGCCGGCTGCGGGGAGGCGACGCCGAAACTTTTTTCGGCGTCGCCTCCTGAGTCGGT
>CAZBXY010000020.1:0-43355 GCA_964495365.1 uncultured Frigoriglobus sp.
ATCCCGAGTACGCCAGGTCGCGCGAGGAACTCCGGGATCATCGCGATCACTTCGCGCGACAGCGACACGTTCTCGGCTTCCATGGCGTTGATGCAGAGCCACGAGTAGTGTTTGATGCCGAACTGCGCGGCGCGTTTCGGCTCGAACTCGGTGAGGTGGCGGAAGTAGTCGTGGAACCCGGCAGCGCTGCCGCGGTCGAAGCCGGCCCAGAACGCCGGCTCGCTGAGCGCAGCGCACTGGGCGTAGGCCATCCGCTGGTAGTCGTCGGTGGTCCGCGAGATCATGTGAATGTGCGGATCGATGTAGGGAATCATGGCTTATCCCGTTGACGAAAGAGACTGTGCGCCCGGCCGGAATCCGTATTCCGGTCGGGGTTCGCAGGGTTGAAACGGTCCGCCGCACCGCGACGGTCGGCTACTTCTTGTCCACCTTCTTCATCGTCCAGAGGAAGTAGCCGTTCTTCTCGGTGGACTCGAACTTCTTCGGCCGGTCCTTCGCGTCCGTGGAGTGGTAGCAGAGCTTGAGCGTCTTGCCGTCGAGGGCGATGATCCCGACGGCCTTGTTCCCCTTGAGGTCTTCGGGGAACTGGATCTCAAGGTCGATCTCGACCGGGTTCTTGGTCGTGTCCAGCTTGTAGGCGAACTCGAACGTCTGTTCGGGCCGCTCCCCCTCGATCTTGAAGATGTCCTTCGTCACGGTCACGAACTGCCCCTGGAGGCGGTCCGGGTCGGCCTTCTCGCCCGCCTTCATGCCCTCGATTTCGACGTACTTGCCCAGCAGCTTCTCGGGGTCGAACTTGGCCCCCTTCTCGTCCCCGCCGGCGACGGCAACCGCGACACACGCGCACGCGACGACGAACGGGGTGGCTCGAACCAGGCGCATGGCAACTCCTCGGAGGTACAGGCGGCGCGGGGTGCTCCCGCACCTCGGCTATCGTATCCGCGATACTCCGGTGGGGTATCGTTCAGTATACCCGCGTGCCGCACGGGATGAAACGGTTCGGCGGGCCGGCGCTTGAGGCCGGGCGGCCGTCGCGATAGGCTGAACGGGTCCGACCCGTCACGTCTAACCGGAGGGATCGCCGTGGACCAGCCCGTCAGCGCCGAACTGAAGCAGAGCCGGATGACCGAGTTCATGAAGCTGTTGCCGCTCACCCTGGAACTGGCCGGGCTGCCGAAGGCCGATCCGGGGCGCCCGTTCACGGGTGACCAGATCGAGGGCCGGGTGATGAGCGTGCGCACCGCGTTCAAGGCCGCCCGCGCGCTGTTGAAGGAAGTGGGAGACGGGCTGCAATGACGAATGCCCCACCAATGACGAAAGAAGAAGCGTCCTCGGCTCTCTTCCCTTCGTCATTGGTGGGGCATTCGTCATTTCTCAGTCATCGAGCGCGGTGTCCTCCGCGACCGGCGGGGTGATGGCGTGGACCGCCACGGCGGTGGCGGTGCCGAACGCGCGGCAGAACGCCATCGTCAGGAGGATGTGGTTGATCCCGCGGGCCAGCATCAACTCGCGGGTGGAGCCGCTGACGAGCGCGTGCGGCGGCGCGCCGGCGTCGTGGACCACCTCCACGTCGGTCCAGTTCATCCCGCGCTTCCAGGTGAGGCCCAGCGCGCGGAACACCGCCTCCTTCGCGGCCCAGGTCGCGGTGAAGTGCTCGGTGGTCAGCTTCTTGCCGTTACAGAACCGCACCTCGCGGTCCGTGTAGACCTGCTTGAGGAACACGTCGGCGTGTTCGTCGATCAGTTGCCGCACCCGCGCGCACTCCATCACCTGGGTGCCGAGTCCGAGGATTCCCATTGGCGACTTCCGAAAGGCGGCCCGTGGCTGACCTTCGCAGCCGCGCCGCGAGCCGGTAGAATTTCGCGTGTGGAGTAACCCCACCCCGCTCGCTTCGCTCGCTGCCCCTCCCCTAAGCGGAGAGGGGCAGAAAGGCGCCGACGCCTTACCAACGTCATCGGCGCGCGAATGTCTTACTCCCCCTTCCTTCTTAGGGAAGGGGGTTGGGGGTTAGGTTCTTCACTTTTCATCGAAGGATTCGCCATGTCTGAATCGGTTGACCCTCGCGACCTGTCGCCCGCAAAGCCGGGCTTCACGGCCGCTCCAAGCGACCTGCTCGCCGATCTGACGTCCGACCAACAGGCCGCGGTGATGCACGGCGAGGGGCCGCTACTCATCCTCGCGGGGGCTGGCAGCGGCAAGACGCGCGTCATCACGCGCCGGGTCGCGTACTTGTTGCAAAGCGGCGTCCGGCCGAGCAACATCCTGGCGATCACGTTCACGAACAAGGCCGCCGGCGAGATGAAGAACCGCGTGGAGAAGCTCGTTCCGGGCAACCGGGTGTGGGTGAGTACGTTCCACAGCCTCGGTGCACGGCTGTTGCGGCAGTACGGCGAGCGCCTCGGGTTCGACCGCAACTTCACCATTTACGACATGGACGACCGCAACAAGCTGGTGAAGGACGCGCTCGAAGCATCTGGGATCGACAACGTGAAGTTCAGCCCGGAGCGGATCGGCGGGGCGATCAGCAAGGCGAAGAACCAGCTCATCACCCCGCCGCAGTACGAGCGCACCGCGACTGACTTCTTTCAACAAGTCGTCTCGAAGGTGTACGTCGGGTACGAGAAGCGCCTCCGCGCCGCCAACGCGATGGACTTCGACGACCTCCTGTACCTGCCGGCGATGGCACTCAAGAGCAACGAGGAACTGCGGGCCGAACTGGACTCGCGGTTCAAGTACGTGCTGATCGACGAGTACCAGGACACGAACTCCGCGCAGTACGAGATCGCCAAGCGCCTCAGCCTCGACTACCCGAACCTGTGCGTGGTCGGCGACCCCGACCAATCGATTTACAAGTGGCGGGGGTCGGACATCAAGAACATCCTCGACTTCGAGCGGGACTTCCCCGCCGCGCGGGTCATCACCCTGGCCCAGAACTACCGCAGCACGAAGGCTATTCTGCACGCGGCCAGTACCCTCATCGACCACAACAAACAGCGGAAGAAGAAGGAGCTGGTCACCGATAACCCGCAGGGCGAACCGGTCAACGTCGTCACCTTCGATAACGGACTCGACGAGGCCGAGGGCGTTGTGATGCGGATCAAGGAGGCCGTGAAAGGCGGGAAGTTCAAGTACCGCGACCACGCCATCTTCATGCGCATCAACGCCCTCACGCGGTCGCTCGAATCTGCGTTCGTCAAGCACGGCGTCCCGTTCCAGATCGTGAAAGGGCTGGCGTTCTTCGAGCGCAAGGAGAACCGTGACGTGCTCGCGTACCTGCGGCTGCTCGCCAACCCGCAAGACACGGTCAGTTTCCTGCGGATTGTGAACGAACCGGGCCGCGGGATCGGCAAGGTGTCGCTCGACAAGCTCCAGAGCTTCGCCGCGGATCAGGAAATCGGTCTCCTCGCCGCGGCGGGGCAAGTCGCCCGCATCACGGAGATTCGCGGCAAGGCCGCGACGGGCCTGCGCGACTTCCACCGGATGATTACCGACCTGCGGACCAAACTCGACCTCCCGCCGCA
Organism: uncultured Frigoriglobus sp.; assembly: GCA_964495365.1. Taxonomy (GTDB): domain Bacteria; phylum Planctomycetota; class Planctomycetia; order Gemmatales; family Gemmataceae; genus Gemmata. Next base: position 3,522 of record CAZBXY010000020.1, read on the forward strand.
CGAACTGGTGCGCGTGGTGTTGGAGAAGACCGGTTACGCCGCGATGCTCCGCGAGTCCGGCGACGAGGACGACGCCGCGCGGCTGGAGAACGTCGAAGAACTCGTCACCGCGGCGAAGCAGTTCCACGATCAGAATCCCGAAAGCACCATCACCGACTTCCTTGAAGGGATTACCCTCGCGTCCGACGTGGACGGCTGGGACGAGCAGGCCGATCACGTCTCGGTGATGACGCTCCACGCCTCGAAGGGACTGGAGTTTCCGGTGGTGTACGTCCTCGCAGTGGAAGAGGGACTTTTGCCGCACGAGCGGAGCCTGTCCAATGACGAGGAAATCGAAGAGGAGCGGCGGCTGTGCTTCGTCGGGATGACGCGGGCGATGAAGGAGCTTTACCTGTGCCACGCCCGGTTGCGGGAGTTCCGCGGGCAGTTGAACTACTGCATCCCGTCGAGCTTCCTGAACGAACTGCCGCGCGACGTGCAGTTCCACGACCCCGCGATGTCGAAGAACTACGCCCGCTCCGCGGCCGACGAGTGGCGGGCGAAGGTCGGCCCCGCGGCGAAGGATTGGGCCGACACCGGCGCACGGCCGTTCCTTCCGCCGAAGAAGTCGCCGGCGAGCCTCAAGCCAACGATCCCGGACGCCCCGGAAACGGGCCTGGCGGTCGGGGTGCTGGTGCAGCACGAGGAGTACGGGCTGGGGTCGGTGACCGACGTGAGCGGGTTCGGCGCGCTACGAAAGGTGAAGATCCGCTTCCCCGGCCACGGCGAAAAGACGTTCCTCACGGACAAGGTGAAGCTTAAGATCGTAGGGAGGAAGAAGAAGGCAGAGGGCGAGTGATGCGAACCATTGCTCTGTGTGCGCTGCTCGGGCTGGCCGGGTGTGTGAAGCCAGACGCCCCGGAATCGCCTCCGCCAGTCGCGGACGTCCCGCTTCGCGCGGTCGCGATTCCAGAACCGCTCCCGCAGGTTCCGCAAGACGAGTACAACCTCGGTCAACTCGAACGAACGCGCAAGTCCAGAGACCCACTGCACCGCGACCTGGCAAACGGGCGTTTCAGAGGAAGCACGCTCGATGACCTGGTGGCGGCGTATCCACCCGACTTGCTCCTTCAGCACGGTTCGTACACCACCGCTGTTTATGCTGACGGCAATCCACGCCAGAGTATGTCCCACCTCTACGCGATCTCACGGAATGGGAGACTGGTGCGAGCATTCGGAACGAGTTGTGTCTGGCACCCCGTATTCTTCGACGGGCTAACAGACGAAGAAAGGCAGAAGTGGGGCGAAGGGTATCAGGCCGCGTTTCGCGCGCACTACGGCTTACCGCTACTTCCGGCACCGGACGACGGCACGATCCCACCGCCGCGCGAAGTGGGGAAACCCGCTCCTTGAAGCGTCTCCGGGATTTCCTCTGTAAGCCCGCGCCCGCGGGCGGGTAGCTGAGTACACTTCCACCGACCGTACACGTCTCTGCGGTCGCGAGGTCGCCGGCCGTTCGCTGGCGTTTCTGTCATTCCGTCCCCCGGAGGAACCGAACGATGGTTCGTACCCTGATCGCTCTCGGCGTGGCCGTCCTGTGCGCGGCCTCGGCCGCCGCTGCCGATGTCAAGTACGCGCTCACCGGCGACAACACCAAGCTCACGTTCACTGGTAAGAAGCCCGACGGCAAGCACGACGGTGGGTTCGCCAAACTGTCCGGCTCGGCGACCGTCCCCGACGGCGACCTCACCAAGCTGACGGTCAGCATCGATATTGCAACCGACTCGCTCTACTCCGACGACGCCAAGCTCACCGGGCACCTCAAGAACGCCGACTTCTTCGACGTGAAGAACCACCCGAAGGCGACGTTCAAGTCCACCAAGATCGAGAAGGCCGACAAGGGCTACAAGGTCACCGGCGACCTGACCCTGCTCGGCAAGACGAAGTCGGTCAGCTTCCCGGCGACGATCGCGACGACCGCCGACGCGCTGACGGTATCGGCGTCGTTCACGATCGACCGCACCGAGTGGGGCATGAACTACGGCAAGGGCAAGATCGAGGACAAGGTGGCGATCGGCATCGCCGTGACCGCGAAGAAGTAAATCTTTCGGGTGGGTCGCTCTCTCCGAGAGCGACCTGTTGAGGTGCGGTTGCGATCTGGCGAATTCCAGAAACGATACTGTGGGTGCGACCACCTGCTCTCTCCGAGAGCAGGCCACCCGACCACCTGCTCTCGGAGAGAGCAGGCCACCCGAAAGAACCATGCCCATCCCGCCGCTCAAGGACGTTCTGGACGCGCTCTCCCACGCGGTGCTGCCGGGGGCCGGCGGGGCCGCGCTGGTGGCGTGCGCGGTCCTGCTCCTGGGGCGGTGGGCCGGGGCGCTCGGAACGGCCGCGGCCGTCGCGGTCGGGTTCATGTGGGGGAACTTCGCGCTCGACCCGAACAAGCCCGACCGGCCGACGTGGGCGACCACGGCGCGGCTGATCCCCTGGAGCCCCGAGGCCGAGGCGCCCGGTTACATGTGGCTCGCGCGGGCGGCGCTGGTGCTCGTGATCGCCGGGCTGGTGTCGCGGTGGCTGGGGCTGCTCGCGGGGCGCCTGTTCCCGGAACGGTTCCGGCTCGCCGCGAACGTGTTCGTCTGGGCGCCGCGCGCCGGCGCGGTGTTCGCCGTGAGCGCGTGGATGGTTCTCGGCAAGGCCGCGGAAGGCCCGGAATGGGCCACCCTGCGGTGGCAACTCGCCGCGGTGATGTTCCTGGTGTGGGTCGCGGCCGACGGCGTCGCACGGGCCGGGCACGGGGCGGAAGTAGCCGCCCTTCTGGGCGCGTGCCTGTTCGCCGGCGGGACGATCCTCCTTTACACGCACAACGCGCGGTTCATGGAACTCGCGGTGCTGGCCGGGTCGGCGCTGTTCGGCGTCGCGGCGGCCACCGCGGCGCGGGGCGAGCGGTTCGCGTCGGCCGCGAGCGGAGCGATCCCGCTCGCGGTCGCGTTCCTGCCAGGGCTGGTGCTGGGCACGCGCCCATCGCACGACGCGCACAAGGTTCCGGTGGCGTGCTTCTGGCTCGTCACGCTCGCGCCGGTCCTGCTCGCGCCGTTCGTGGTGCCGCGAATCGCCCGTCAAAACCGCTGGCTGCTCCTCGCCGGCCGCGTGATCCTCGTACTCGTACCGCTGGTGGTCGCGGTGGTGCTGGCGGGACAGCACGAGCAGTTCCCGTTCGAGAAAGAATCGGAGTGGTAGCCCGCCCGCGGCACCTCATACACTACCGGCACCGCAACCGCATCTTCCCTTCGGTGCCGCTGCCATGTTCACGCTTTCCGCATTTGCTGACGAAATCAGCCCCGACCCGCGCGAACAGGTCGCGGTGCTGAAGGCCAGCCGCGTCCGGTTCATCGAGTTCCGCTCGATCCACAAAACGAACGTCCTCGCCCTCTCCGACGAGCAGATCAAGGACTTCAAGAAGCTCATCGGCGACGAGGGCGTCGGGGTTTCGGCGATCGGCTCGCCGATCGGCAAGTACCCGATCGACCAGCCGTTCGGCCCGCACCTCGACAAGTTCAAGCGGGCGCTGGAGCTGTGCAGCACCTTCGGCACGCGCGGCATCCGCGTGTTCAGCTTCTACCCGCCCGGCAACGACCCGAAGTTCGACCCGGCGGACTGGCCGATCTACCGCGACGAGATCATCATCCGCATGGGCGCGATGGCCGCGCTCGCGGCGCGAGCGGGCGTGGTGCTGTTCCACGAGAACGAACACCGCATCTACGGCGACTCGCCGGACCGCGTCGCCGATATTCTCAAGACCGTGAACCACCCGGCCTTGCGCGCGGCCTACGACGCGGCCAACTACGCCTACGGCAACTTCGACCCGGTGGAGGGGTGGGAGAAGACGAAGGCCCACACGGCGCACTTCCACATCAAGGACTGGAAGAAGGGCGGGCACGCGGCCGGGCACGAGTACGGGGTGATTGCCGGCACCGGCGACGGGAACATCGCGCACAGCATCCGGGGCGCCGTCGCGATGGGCTACAAGGGCTACGCGGTGATGGAACCGCACCTCCGCGGCGGCGGCCCGACCGGCGGCATCACCGGCCCGGACCTGTTCCCGTATGCGTGCGAGGCGTTCCGCACCATCCTCCGCGATTGCGGCGGGCAGGAGGGATAAGGCGAACCCCGGCCGCAAGGCCGGGGGTGAACCGTCCCAGCAACCTCGCGCCTCACCCCCGGCCTTGCGGCCGGGGTTCGCCTATGCTCAACGTTCACCTGCGGATCGCCGACGCCTCCACTGGTCGCCCGACCCCGGTCAGAGTGCGCGTCGTCGGGCCGGACGACCTCGCGCACTTTCCGCCGCTCGGGCGCGCCGCGGAGTTGCCCGCCGGGCGCAACGAGGACGTCGGCGGGCACCTCCGGCTCGGGCGCGAGAAGTGGTGGTACATCGACGGCGCCTGCGAGATCCCGCTCCCCGCCGGCGTCCCGCTCCGCGTGCAGGCGACCAAAGGCCCGGAGTTCGTTCCGCTCGACGAAACGGTCACGCTCGGCGCCGGGCAGATCGCATTGCGGTTCGCGCTGTCGCGGCGGACCGATTCCCGCGCCGACGGGTGGGTGAGTGTCGATACCCGCTGCCACTTCCTTACCCCGCACGCGGCTGCACTCGAAGCGCGGGCCGAAGGGCTGGACGTGGTGAATCTGCTTGCGGTGCCGTTTCCGGTGCTGGCGCTCGACGCGAACACGTACATGACCACGCCGAACTTGCTCGCCTTCAGCGGGCAGGAGAATGCGCTCGAACGCGACGGAGCAGCGGTTGTGGTGAACACGCTCAACACGCACCCGGTGTTGGGAAAGGTGGCGCTCCTGAACTCGCACCGCCCGGTGTTCCCGCTCACCTTCGGTGGCGAGGACACCGACGACTGGGGCGTGTGCGACTGGGCCGACCAGTGCCACCGCAAGCGCGGGCTGACGGTGTGGGTCGACGCGTTTGAGCCGGCCGCCGGCGTGACCGGGGGCGAGGCGCTGGTTGCGGCGCTACTGGGCAAAATCGACGCGATCGAGGTGACCAACGAACCGCGAAAGGTGCCGCTGTTGCCGTGGGTGTACCGGCTGTGGGACGCGGGGTTCCTGGTGCCGCTGGTCGGCGCGAGCGGAAAGGACAGCAATCGCGGGGTGTTGGGGGGAATGCGGACGTATGCACAAGGAACGACGTGGCTCGACGCGGTGCGCGCCGGGCGCACGGTCGCCTCCGCAGGACCGCTCGTCACCCTCGCCCGCGACGGCCCTCGCGTTCGCACAACGGCGTGCTCGCGCGTCGAGATCGTTGTGAACGGGCAGGTGGTCACGTCGGGCGCGGGCGCGGCGGAAGCGGTCGCCGCGGAACCGGGGTGGGTCGCGGCCCGGTGCCCGGCGCAGGGCGAGTTCGCACACACCTCACCTCTGGCGGTCGGCGAGCCGATCCGCAAACCGGACGCGCTCGCGGCGCTGCGGAAACTCGTCGAACAGACCCGTGAGTGGGTCGAAACCGCCGGTCGGTTCGCCAACCCGAAGCGGAAACAGGCGCTCCTGGACCGGTGCGCCGAAGCCACGCGGAAACTGGAGGACCGGCCGTGACGCGGTGGCTGCGGTGGGGCACGCGCGTGCGGTTCGCGGCCCGGCGGGCGTACCGGTGGGTGCGCCGGCACATCCCGGTACGGGTGTGGCTCGCGTTCGTCATCCCCGGGTTGCTCCTCAGCGTCGGAACCGTCGGCTACCGGTGGATCGAGGGCGAGCCGTGGACGTACTTCGACGGCTTCTACATGACCGCGATCACCCTCACCACCATCGGCTACGGCGAGACGCACCCGCTCTCGAACGCCGGGCGGCTGTTCACGGTGGTGCTGGCGTACAGCGGCATCTTCACGCTCGCCTACTTCGCGTCCGAACTGGTCCGCGCGGTGGTGACGGGCGAACTCCGACAGGTCATCGGGAGGCAATGGGTGGACGACCAACTCGCGACCCTCAGCGGTCACCTGATCGTGTGCGGGTACGGCCGCATGGGCAAGATTGTGTGCGCCGAACTGGAGCGCCAGAAGCGCCGGTTCGTACTCGTCGAGCGGACCGGCGAGGCGCTCAAGGAGGTCAACTACCAGTACGGGTTGGTGCTCGCCGGCGACGCAACGGCCGACGAACTGCTCCGCAAGGCCGGGATCGAGCGGGCACGGGCACTCATCACCGTCGTCGGGTCGGACGCCGACAACCTGTTCATCACGCTCAGCGCCCGGCTCTTGAACCCGAAGCTGCTCATCGTCGCGCGGGCCGAGGAGGAGGACGCGGAGACGAAGCTCCGCAAGGTCGGGGCGAACAAGGTGATCTCACCGTACCTGGCCGGCGCGCACCGGGCCGTGCAGGCGGTGCTGCGCCCCGCGGTGCTGCACTTCATGGAGATGGCCACAAGGCCCGAATTCCTGGACCTCCAGATCGAAGAAGTGCGGATCGCGAGCGGCTGCGCGCTGGCGGGCCGGTCCCTCGTACAGTCGCAGATCCACCGCGACCTGGGCATCGTCGTCGTCGGGATCGTGCGGCCCAACGGCGAACTCCTGTACAACCCGCCGACCGATACCGTTGTCGAGGCCGAAGCGGTTCTGATCGCGCTCGGACAGCGGCGCCACCTCGACCGGCTGGAAAAGCTTGCCGTCTGCGAACCGAGTTGAGGACGGGACATATTTTTCTATTCCGCGGCAGAAAAATGAGAGACAATTCGTGCTGAAGTCGTAACAATTTCATGTCTATTCAAAACCACCTCGTGAGTTGCCGGCCCATTCTTCATTCGGGCTTCCTATAATCCGCGTTGGCTGCTGATCGTGATCCCGCCCAGAGTCACTCATGGCAGACACGCCCCCATCTCCGTCGCCGATGGCCGTTAGCGCGGCCGAACAGCTCCGGCTTGCCGAGCAGCGGTTGGCCGCGCACGTCGAACGCACCCCGCTGGCCGTAATCGAATGGGACCGTGAAGTGCGCGTCGTCCGGTGGAACGCGCAGGCCGAGAGCGTGTTCGGCTGGTCGGCCGCCGAGGTGATCGGCAAGGCGCCGTTCGAGTGGCGATTCGTCCTCGACGAGGATCGCGAGTCGGTGGCTGGCCTGCTCAACGAGGTGTTCGCCGGCGGGCTGCCGCGGAGCCTGTTGGTTCACCGCAACTACACCAAGTCGGGGTCGGTGGTGTGGTGCGAGTGGCACAATTCGGTGCTCTACGACGACACCGGGAAGATGTCGTCGATCCTGTCGCTGGTGCTGGACATCACCGACCGCCGGGCGACGGCCGAGGCGCTGGCGCTCAGCCAGGCGCGGATGCGGGCGGCGCTCGACGGCGCGAAGATGCTCGCGTGGGACCTGGACCTGATCGCCAACAAGTGGGAGACGACGGTCGATATCCCGGACTTCTACGGGCTGGAGCGCGGGCCGGACTACACGAACCCGGAACTGGCACTGCACGCGATCCACCCGGACCACATCGAAACCGTGCGGGCCGGGCGCCAGCGGGCGATCGACACCGGCGAGCCGATGCGGTACGAGTTCCGCGGGCGCGTGCCGGCCGCCGACGGGCTGCCCCGGTGGTTCTCGACCCGCGGGCAGGTGCTCCGCGACGCGGCCGGCAAGCCGGTGCGGATCGTGGCCGTCACGACCGACGTGACCGACCGGGTGCGGTCCGAGGAGAAGTTCCGGGCGCTGCTCGAATCGGCCCCGGACGCGATGCTGATCGCCGACGAGGGCGGCCGGATCGGGTTGGTCAACACCCAGGCGGAGAAACTGTTCGGCTACCGTCGGGAGGAACTGCTCGGTCGGCCAGTCGAGGTCCTGATACCGGAGCCGTTCCGGGCCGCGCACCCGGCTCACCGGGCCGCGTACTTCCGCAACCCGCAGGTCCGGGCGATGGGCGAGGCCCGGGACCTGGCCGCGCGGCGCAAGGACGGGACCACGTTCCCCGTCGAGATCAGCCTCAGCCCCCTGTCGGTCGGCGCCGAGCGGTACGTCATCTGCGCGGCCCGCGACATCACCGAGCGCAAGCGCGCCGAAGTAGAGCGCGATGCGCTCAACCGGCAGCTCCAGGACGCCCAGCGCTGGGAGAGTCTGGGCGTGTTGGCCGGCGGCGTGGCGCACGACTTCAACAACATCCTGACGGTCGTGATGGGCAGCGCCGGGCTGGCCCGGCGGGCGCTCGCGCCCGGCGCGCCGGCGTGCGGGTACCTCGACCAGATCGAACAGGCGTGTCGCCGGGCCGCGGAGGTGTGCCGCCAGATGCTCGCCTACGCCGGGCGCACCCACGGCACGGCGACCCGCACCGACCTGACCGCGCTGGTCCGCGAGTCGGCCCCGCTCCTGGACATCCCCGCGGCGCACGCGGCGCTGCGGCTGGAACTGGACGACGACCTGCCGGCCGTTCGGGCGGACCCGGCCCAGGTGCGGCAGGTGCTGGTGAACCTGGTGACCAACGCGGCCGAAGCGACCGGCCCGGGCGCGGGCGAGGTCGTCGTTCGCACCACCGCGGCCGAGATCCCCGAGGGCGCGACGGACACCGGGTTCCAGCTCGCCCCGGTGCCGGGCCGCTACGTACTCCTGACGGTGACCGACCGCGGCCCCGGGATGTCGGCCGACGTCCGCGCCCGGATGTTCGACCCGTTCTTCACGACGAAGTTCGCCGGCCGCGGGCTGGGGCTGGCCGCGGTCCTGGGCATCGTTCGCGCGCACAAGGGCGGGATCCGGGTCGCGACCGCGCCGGACGAGGGCACGGTGGTCTCGGTCTACTGGCCGGTGTCGCCCGACCCGGTCCCGGGGGCCCCGCCGCCCCGGCACGCGCGCCCGCGGGTCGCGGCGCTGGTGATCGACGACGAGGTGTTCGTTCGCGAGGTCACGGCCTCGATACTGGAGGAACTGGGGTTCGTTCCGCTGCTGGCGGCCGACGGCCCGTCCGGGCTGGAACTGTTCGCGCAGAACCGCGCCACGATCAAACTGGCCGTGATCGACGTGATGATGCCAGGAATGACCGGTGACCGCGTGTTGGAGGAGCTGCGCCGGACCGCCCCGGCCCTGCCGGTCATTCTGGTGAGCGGGTTCACCGAACAGCGGCTGCTGAAAGCCGACTTCGGCCCGCGCACCGAGTTCCTCCAGAAGCCGTTCCATCCCGAAGACCTGATGGCCTCGGTGCAGCGCCTGGTGTGATCCCGGATCGCGCGGTCTGTTTCGTGGGGTCGGAGTTGGTGTCTGGTTTTGTGGCACCGGCTCGAAAGTCGGCGCCACAAGGCCAAGAACCGGAGCCGCCCGCCTACTCGCGGATCAGCACGTCCACGCCCGCGGCGCCCGCGGGCACCGTTTCCTTCAACGCGGGTTTGTCCCCGTACTTCCAGGTGAACGCCGGCGGCACCTGCGCGTGGATGTACGACATCGCCGGGAGCGTCACCGCCTTGCCCTCGATCGTCAGGGACAGATCGCGGGCCGTGTGGTTGTAGAACCCGACCTTGCGCAGCCCGGGCGCGGCAGCCGCGGCGCCGGTCGCGGGGAACACGCTCACCTTCGGCTCACGCGCGGTGCCCGTCAGCGGGCTGGACTTCACCTCGACGGGCTTCTCCGGCGCGACCGGCGTATCGGGCGGGAGCGTCAGCGGGGGCAGCGCGCCCGGTCCGGTCGGGGTCGGCAGGGCCGGTGCGGGGATGAGGACGTCCGTCGGCGGCGGGGCCGGCGCGGGGACCGCGGGCGCCGAGCCGCCGGGCGGATCGAGCGAGGGCAATTTCGGCCCCGCGTCCTTCGGCAGTTCCAGCGGCGGGAGCTTCGGCTCCGGCACAATCTTCGGCGCCTCGATCGGCGGGAGCTTCGGTTCCGGCGCGGGCCTGGGAATCTCGATCAGCCCGCCCCGCTTCGGCTCCGGGGCGGGCGCGGGGGCCGGCTCCGGTTTCGCCGCAGGGGGTGTTGGAACCTCAACGCGCGGCGCGGGCTGAGGCGCCTTCGGCACTTCGACCCCCGCCGCGGGACGCACCGGGTCGCTCTGTGGCGGCTTCGGCGCCGGGGTCGGCTGCGCGATCGGCCGGGCCGGTTCGATCTGCACCCCGTTCTTTCTCAACGGCTCGATGCGTGGCGGCTGGGCGGCCGGTGAGGCCGCCGGGACCACGTACACCGGTTGCGGCGCCGGATACGGGTGATAAACCGGCGCGTGGTAGATCGGCGGGTGGTAGACCGGGGCGCGGTACGCGGGGGCGTAGTACACCGGCTCGGCCACCGGCCCGCCCCACCGCCAGCACGCCGACGCCCAGTCCGGGATCAGAGCCAGCGCCAGGAGCGCGGTGGCACACAGGTGTCGCTTCATCGCGGATTCCTTTCCGTTGTCTATCCTCGCGGAACACAAGTTGTAACTTTTTCCCTGGGGGCGATTCAAGCGGACTTCCTCGTTCGTAGCGCAAGCGGGGCGTTACGAGCGCCGAGGGGAGGTGTCTCGTGTCGAAGGCCTGGGTTCACGCGCAGTCGTCGGCCAAGCGCTGGGGCGGCACCCCCGAGGACTACATCGCCGTCCACGAGCGCATGGACAGCACCAAGAGCGCGCATGCGGAGGTGACGCACCGGTGCGTGTTCCACTCCGCGTTCGGGATCTACATCATCGAGGAAATCTTCGGCCGGTTCATCACCAACTCGGACGGCAAGGAGGTGTACGTCCGCGACATCGCCGAGCAGCACGTGCTGGAGGACCTGGGGTTCATCCCGAGTCTGAGCGACTGGCTGAAGGAGATGCCGCCGCAGCCGTGGATGGCCGGGCAGCGCAAGATGACGGTGAAGATCGTCGATTAGCCGCGTCGTGGCGTACGCGGCTCGCGTGCTTCACGACAAGAACACGCACGAGCCGCGTGCGCGAGCCGCGTGCGCCACGACAAAACGAACGAACCCGGCCGTCGGCCGGGTTCGCGCACTTCGGGTTCGCGCGGTCGCGTCACATCGGGGTCATGGCGTTGAGCGGCGGGTTGGTGCGGTTGTAGCCGCCACTGCGGTGCAGGATGCCCCACGCCTCGGATTCGCGGTTGCCCGCGTCCACCGTCACGAGGAACCGGCCGCCGTGGACCTCGCTCTCGTAGTACTTCGCCTCGTCCTCCGGGATGCCCAGTCCGACGAGTGCGCCGACCAGCCCGAGGATCGCGGCACCGCCGGCAGCGTTCAGCAGAATGGTGCCCAGGGTGCCGATCGCCAGCACCGGGCCGAGGACCGGGATCGTCCCGGTCAGAACGCCCAGGCCCACCAGCGCCCCGGCGCCCGCGCCGACCACCGCGCCGGCCGCGGCGCCTTCCTCGATTAGCGTTTCGCCGCCCTTCTCGGTCACCATGCGCCCCTCGGCGTCGCGTGCGACCATCCCGATCCGGTCGTCGGCGAACCCGGCGGTGCGCAGCTCGCGGATCGCCTGTTCGGCCTCGGAGCGGGTGTAGAACACGCCGACGACGACGTCTTGTTTACCCCTCTTCATAGGTTGGTTCTCCCTGGTGTGCGGGCCGTCTTGAGGTGCGGTCGGCCCCGTCCCGTTTTCCCGACAGAGGAGAACGATGCACACCGGGTGCCGAAGTCCGCGGGATCGGTATCCCACTTCCGGCCGGAAAAAGACGCAGCGGGCCGCGCAGCGCTGCGCGGCCCGCTGCTCAGCGAGCGCGAATCACTTCCAGAACTCCGGGTCGGCCTTCTCCAGGAGCGGGCGGATGTGCTTCATCACCGCGTCGGGCAACTTCTCCGGGCGCGACTCGATGACCCACTTGCCGGCGAACACCTGCACGTGAAACGGCGGTACGACGTTCGGACCGGCGCCCGCGATGTCCAGCGCGCCATCGGCGGCCAGTGCGTCGAGTATTTTCGCGGCCTCTTCCTGGCCGATTCCCTTCAGTTCCGAGACCACGGTCCCGGCCCCGAGTGGGTCCGACGCCGGCCGCCGGCGTGTGTAACCCACGCTCCCGTGGCGCCACACCGCGAAGGTGACTTCGCGGCCCTCCTTGTCGGTCAAGCTGAACTCGAACGAGGTCACCGCCGTTTTTTCGGGCGCGGCCGGTTTCTTCTTCCACCGCGCCGGGTCGGCCTTCTCCAACAGCGGCTGGACGCGCGCCGCGATCTTCTCCGGCACCGGGTCGGCGCCGAGGTACAGCCGCCACTTGCCCGACGCGATCGTGAACCGCGTCGCATCCGTTTTCTTGACGCGGGACGGCAGGTCGAGCAGCCCGTCGGTCACCAGCCCGGCGAAGAACGCCGCCGCGTCGGCCTTCGGAATGTCCCATTCGGCCGTGCGAACCGGACCGCCGCTACTGGTCGTGAACAGCCCCGGCTGGTCGCGGTAGCTGACTTTGCCCGCGGCGGTGATGGTGAGCGTCCCGGTCGATCCGAACGGCCCGCCGAACGAGTAGGTAATCGTGTCGATGCTCTTGGCATCCGGCAACGGAACCGGATCGGCCCCGATCGCTGCCGCGAGTAGCGCGAGCGAGATGGCGGTCATGTGCGGAACCTCCGATGAGGCGTTTACTTCCAGAACTCCGGGTCCGCTTTCTTCAACAGCGGACGTAAGTGTTTGGCGATCTTCTCCGGCGGTTCCTTCGTGTAATAGGTCGTCTGCCAGCGCCCCACCTGCACCTCGATCCGGTGGATCGGGGCCTTCATGTGGCCGACGTCCTCCAGGTCGCACACGCCGTCGGCCGCGAGCGTATCAAGCAGCGCCTCCGCGTCCTTCGCGGGGATCGTCCACTCTTCCTTCGCGTAGGTCGTCCCGGCGGCGGGCGAATCCGGGTGCCCGAACCGGCGGTAGTGAACCCGGCCGTCGCGCCGGAGATACAGGGTGACCTGGTCGCCCTGCTCCTTCGGGACGTGATAGTAACCGAAGGCGTGCAAGATGCCGGGCTTCGGCACCGGCGGTTCCTTCGGGGCCGGCTTCTCGGCCCAGATGTGGTGGGCCTTTCCCATCACCGAGCGGAGGTGGGCGAACGCCTTGTGCGGGACTTTCTGTGCGGGGACCGTCGCGTGCCAGCGCCCGGAGGTCACGCGAATCTCGCCGGGCAGCGCGATCCCGTTCGGTTCGCCCGTTTCGAGTAACCCATCGGCGACCAACTTCGCGAACAATTCCTTCTGTTCATCCTTGGTCAGTTCCCAACGCTTCTGCGTGACGACCCCGCCGCTACCGGTGTCCGGGTTCGTTTGGTGCGAGTACCCCACCTTGCCGTCTTTGCTGATGCTCAGGTGACCCATGGGGCCCAGAGCGATGCCACCCGGCGCACTGGGGCCGGAGAACGAGTAACTGAGCGAATCGATGGGCATTTTGTTGTCGGGCAGCGGGTTCGCGGTCAACACGACCGCGAGTAACGCGAGAGACATGGCGGTCACGGCGGAACCTCCGGGCGAGACAACCCGAAGGTAGCGGCGCCGTGCGGTTCCCGCAACGACGCCCGGCGCGGTCGATACCGTCGCGTTACAGAGGCTCAGCGCCCGGCGTAAGCGAAGCGGACCAGGCCGAACACGAGCGCGAACCAGAACCCGCGCCAGAAGTGGTGTTGCGGACTCTGCCCGCGCGCGGACCACACGTATGCCGCGACCAGGTACGACACCCCGCCGGCGATGAGCGGGGCGGCGATCAGGTTCGCGACCCGCAGGCCCACGTTCGGCAGCAGCAGTTGGGGCGCGAAGATCAGGCTCAGCCCGCCGCAGACCGCGCCGAGCACCGCGAACACGACCAGCCACCCGCACCCGTCGCGGTCGCGGGTTTCGCCGTCCTTGCCGTGGCTCCGGCGCGACTCGGTGGCCCAGTCGAACCCGAGGCTGCCGAAGAGTTGCAGCCCGACTTCGAGGACGAGCTGCACGAGCAGGGCGACGATCTCTTCCATCGGAGTGATCCCCGGAACCGGCGAACGACTGTCGCGATGGTACCGGTGGTCGTGCGCGGGATCGAGGCGAATCTCCTGCGCAAGCCGCACGACCGGTGCGCCGGCGGGCTGTGGGCCGGCGGAACGCGTCGCTACGGACATCGGCGCGAGCCGATAAGAGAGAGAAGATGGGGAAGAGTTTACACAAGGAGAATCGTGCAATGCGGAAGCTGATCGCGGTGGCGGTGTTAATGGCGATCGTGGGCGGCGTGCGGGCGGACGTGATCCCCGCGGGCGGGCCGGAGCCGTATGCCGGGCCGGTGATGGTCGAGCCGATGGGCGGCGGGGCGTCGCGGGCGCTCGTCGGGCGCGGGGCGTTCGTCGATCCGCGCAGCGGCGCGGCGGTCTCGACCGCGACCCGGTTGAACCCGGTCGTCGGGTCGGTGCAGCGCGGGCACACGAACCCGCTGACGGGCAGGACGAAGTACACGAGTACGGTCTACAACCCGGTACTCGGCTCGTTCGGCGCGTACAAGTTCCGGCGGTAAAGTAGTAGGCACACTCCGTGTGCCGTCGCTTCTCCTCTCATTAAAGCAACGGCACACGGAGTGTGCCTACTACTTTGAGGCCGCGCGCCGCACCGCTACGCGCGCACTCCGCTTCGCCCGCTCGCGCACGTCCGACGGACAGGCGCGCTCGTACAGCGCGCGGCACATCATCGCGGTGCCGAGGTTCACGTCCGGTTCCGCTTCGCCCAACGCGTAAGCCGCTCGGCACTCCGCCGGCGTCAGTGGTTCGCGCTCCTCGCACCAGTCGCGGAACGCGAGCCACTTCCAGTGCCGTGCCGGCCGCTCCGGGTGCGCGCCGGCGTACCGGGCGAAGTCCACAGCGCTCTCCGCAGTGACCACACCAGCCGCGAACCACGCCGGCGGGAACAGTTCGCTCACGGGTCACCCGATGTGCGAGGGGCGCCCGGGCAGCGGGTACACTTCCATCATGCCGTACGTGGTGTCGGCCATGCCGAGCGAGCGGTACGTGGCCTGCGCACGAGTGTTGTCGGTTTCGAAGTACAGCCGCAGCCCGATGACGGTCGGGTCGGCCGCGGCTTGCTCGGCGACCGCGCCGTAGAGGGCGCGAAACACTCCCCCGCGGCGCGCGTCTTCGCGCACGTACACGCTCTGCACCCACCAGAACCACCCGTTGCGCCAGTCGCTCCACTCGAACGTGACCATCATTTGCCCGACCACTTCGCCGTTACTCTCGGCCACCGTGTAGAACCCGCGGTGCGGGTCGGCCAGCACCGCGCGCACGCCGGCGGTCAGTACGGAGGGATCGAGGCGCTTGTGTTCGGTTTCCCAGGCGATTAGGGTGTTGAACGCCACCAGCACCGCCTCGTCGGCCGGGGTCGCCCGGCGAATGGTCAACGTCATACCAACGGCCCTCGCTGCGTTCTCGTGTCACTTCCCGTTCCGGCATGGTACGCTAAGACAAATTCGACACCAGGGGAAGCGAACATGGATCTGAAGGCGTTCATCCGCGACGTGCCGGACTTCCCCAAGCCGGGCGTGTTGTTCAAGGACATCATGCCGCTGTTGGCCGACCCGGCGGCGTTCGCGTTCGCGGTTGGCGCGCTGTGCGAACACCACCCGGCCGGCGGCGTGGACGTGATCGCCGCGGCCGAGGCCCGCGGGTTCCTGTTCGCCGCCCCGATGGCCCTCCAGATGAAGAAGCCGCTGGTCCCGCTGCGCAAGCCGGGCAAGCTGCCGGGCGCGACGCGGAGCTTCAAGTACGACCTCGAGTACGGCACGGCCGAGCTGCACGTTCACTACGACGCGATCGCCCCCGGCGCGCGGGTGCTGCTGGTGGACGACGTGCTCGCGACCGGCGGAACGATGGCCGCGGCGTGCCAACTGGTCGAGGGGGCCGGCGGTTCGGTCGTCGGGTGCGTGTTCCTGATCGAGCTTTTGTTCCTCGCCGGCCGCACCCCGCTCGCCGGGCGCGACGTGTTCAGCCTCCTGACCTACTGACCCCACTCGTCTGACGCCGGCCTCCGTGAGGCCGGCGCCAGACGAGTGGAGCAGTTGCGGCTCCACAGAGGCCGGCTACAGAAAGACATTCACGCGATTCGTTACCCCGCCTATTCACTCCGAGGGTGCCCGATGTCTGGCTATTCCGACGACCCCCGCGACCGCGACGACCGGGACGACGACCGCCGGGGCGACCGGCGCGACGACGAAGACGACGTTCAACTGGCCAAGAGCCGGGTGATGGGGCCGGCCATCGGCCTCATCATCATCGCCGGGTTCGGGTTGCTGGCCATAATCGGCAACCTCATCCAGCTCCCCACGCTCGACGCCCAGTTCGACGCGCAGGTGAAAAACATCGAGGACAACAAACAGATCCCGGACGCGCAGAAGAAAGAACAGATTCAGCTCATGAACAAGATCCGCGACGCGACGAAGGTCGGGATGTTGCCGTATATCGGGGTGATCGGACTGGTCTCGGTCATCATCCTGGTCGCCGGGCTGAAGCTCATGAACCTGAGCAGCCCCGGGCTGGTGACGTTCGGCGCGGTCCTGTCGTGTATCCCGTGTATCAGCGGGTGCTGTATTCTGGGACTGATCTTCGGCATCTGGGCGATGGTGGCGATGGGCAAGCCGGAGGTGAAGGCCGGGTTCGCAGCGAAGCGGCGGCTGGCCCGGTCCCCCGATTCGTACTGATCCGTTCCTCTCACGGGGTATTGCGATGGCAACGGTGCGGTGTCCGTCGTGCGACCAGGCGCTGGAGGTGCTCGAGGCCTACCGCGACTGGACGGTGCGGTGCCCGCACTGCGAGACCGAGTTCGTCCCCGACGCGGTGGGCACCGAGGCCCGGCGCCCGCCCCCGCGGTCCCGACCCCCGCGCGAGGAACCGGACGACCGCTACGGCGCCCGTGACGAGCGCCGCGATCGGGACGACGATCGGTACGACGATGACGACGATGACGACGATGACGACGACCGCTACGACCGCGAGGAGGCGCTGCGGATCGTCGGTCCGCCGGCGATGTGGCTGGAGATCGTCAGTTGGCTGAGTATCCTGCTGGCGATCGTCCTGTTCGGCCTGTGTATGTTGCTCGCGGTCGCGATGGACAACAACAACCCGAACGGGAACAACGACGAAGACGCGCTCGTTTGGATCTTCGCGGGATTCTGCACTTCGGTTCTACTGGTGCCGTACTCGGTGGTGATGGCGATCGGCGCGCGGAAGATGCGGACCCTGAGCAGCCGCGGGTGGGCGCTGGCCGCGTGCATCATGGGCATCGGCGCGTTCGTCCTGTTCGGGGTCTGCGGCCTCGTCCAGGCCGGGGTCGGGATCTGGGCGCTGGTGACGCTGGAGAACCCCGTGGTGCGCGACGCCTTCGGGGTGGGCTACCGCCGGCGGCGCCGGCGGGTTCGGCGCCGGCGCGACTGGGACGATTGACCGATTTGGCGCGCGGTGGGCGTAAGCCCTTGTTCATCTTGGCGAACCCGGAGCGTGAGCGACGGGGTGGGCTGTTCTGCTCACTTCCGCTTTCCACCCCGTCGCTCACACTCCGGGTTCGCCCACCCCGTCGCTCACGCTCCGGGTTCGCCGAACCAGCGCATACGCCCCCGCTCACCCGAATCAAAGTCGGTACAACCGGTATCCCTCCACCGCGCGCCGCGCGATTTGGCCCCGCTACTGTCATTTTTCATGTCCCCGCATTGCCCTAGACTCGACATCTCGCCGCGGTTATACGCCGCAGCGCCAGTTGGCACTCCGGGGAGGTTGCGCCCGTGGCGGAAGCGTCCGAGCTGGTCGTCGAGACACAGCACTTAACGAAGATCTACCAGAACCGGCAGATCGCGCTCAACGACGTGTCGCTCACGATCGAACCGGGCTGCGTGCTGGGGCTGCTCGGCCCCAACGGGGCCGGCAAGACCACGTTCCTGCGCCTGGTGCTGGGTCTGCACCGCCCCACGGCCGGGTGGGCGCAGGTGTTCGGCCACACGATGTCGCCCAACTCCGCCGACCTGCGCTGCCGCATCGGCTACATCCCCACGAACCCGCAGTTCCCCAAGGGGATGACCCCGATCACGTATCTGGATTACATCGCGCGCCTGTTCGGTCTCCCGGCGGACGTGCGCAAGCCCAAGCTCGCCACGCTCATTCGCGCCGTCGATCTGTTGCCGCACTCGGGCGACTCGATCGCGTACTTCACCCCGGGCATGACCGCGCGGCTCGCAGTCGCGGCGAGCCTCATCAACGAACCCGATCTGCTCATCTGGGACGAACCGACGCACGGCCTCGACATCGAAGCCCGCCGGTCGATGCTCGAACTCATCAAGCGGCTCGCGTCCGAAAAGACGCTCATCATCAGCAGCCACAACCTCAGTGACGTGGACGAGGTGTGTAACCACGCCTGCGTGCTGAACAAGGGGCAGATGATCTTTCACGGGAGCCTTCAGGACCTGAAGGGCCGGATCCGCAAGAACCACTACGAACTGGACCTCGACGGGGAGCAGAAGGCGATCACGAAGACCGTCCACGCGATCCGCGGGATGAAGGACGTGACGCACGCGGTGCTGCGGCACCGCCGGCTCGACGTGAAGCTCGGCGACGAGACGCCCAACGCGCTCGTGCTGGCGCAGCTCTTCCAGGCGCTCGCGGATCACAAGGTGACGCTCATCACTGTTCGGAGCGTCGGGATGCAGACCGAACAGGCGTATCTGGATCTGGTCGAGAAGGAAGACGGCCGCGGGTTCGCCCGCCTTTATCAAGCGGCCGACGCGGCTTAGAAGTCCCAAGTCGTAAGGTCGAAAGTCGTAAAGTCGAAGACCGTCGCGATTGATGTCTTCGACTTTACGACTTTCGACCTTATGACCTTCGACGGAGAAAGAGATGGACGCATCCCCCGCGGTCGTCACGGTTCGGTTCAACCGGTTCCTGCCGTACTGGGCGGTGTTCCAGACCGACCTACGCCAGACCGCGCGCAGCTGGGTGTACCGGCTGTGGGTGCTGATGACGGTCGTCGCCGCCGCGGGGCTACTCATCTACCGCGTCGGGCTGCACAAGGAAGCTGGCCTGTTCCAGAGTGCCGCGACCCAGAGCGGCGACCTGTTTCGGCTGATGGTCGTGGGCAGCCTCGCGCTGGTGGTCGTGCTGGCGGTGTCGGCGATCAGTTCCGAACGCGGGACGGTCGCCGACTCGGTACTGAGCCGCGGGATCAGCCGGCACCAGTACTACCTCGCGAAGTGGCACGCGCGCCTGGTCGTCGTCACCGCCACGTTCGCGGGCCTGTCGTTCGCGGTGCTGCTCGCGAGCTACTTCCTCTTTAAAGACGACACGCAGTCCGATCTCTCACTCGCCGGCGGCGCGGTCGCGGTGCTGGCGGTGTGCGCGGTGCTGGCGGTCATCGTATCGTGGGGCGTGACGATCGGCGCGCTGACGAACACGACGGTACTGGGCATCACAGTGTTCTGGCTGGTGCTGTACGGGTCGGGGTTCCTGCTGTCGCTGATGCCGGAGCCGTGGCCGTCGCCGGAGCGGCAGTTGTCGCGGCTGAAGTTCGTGTTGCAGGGCCAGTACAACCCCGCGGTGCTGACGCAACTGTTGGTCGCGAGCGGCGTATTGAGCCTCGGGGCCGCGGCGGTCGGGCTGATCGGGTTCAGCAAGCGCGACGTGTAGACCGCCTTCGGCGGGAAGCACGAAATCCCAAACACGAAATTCGAAAGAGAACACGGACGCCGCATGAAGCCGTTCGCCCTTGTTCCGTTGGTATTTCTCGCCTTCGCTGCGCCCGCGCTGGGTCAGCAACCCGGCGGCTGGCCGTACCCGGCGCTGACCACCGTCGCAGCACAGGAACCGGCGCCACTGCCGCCCGTCGCGGAGGTGCCGCGCCCGCAGCCGGGCGGCTTCCCGACCTACGCGCCCGAGCGGCCCGTACCGGTGGAGGAGCTTCCGCCCCCGCCGCGCGCCGAGGGCCAGCAGCACTGGGTGTCGCTGAACCTGAGCGTCCTTCAGCCGTTCGCCGGGCGGCTCGGGGTGAAGGTGTGGTCGCGCCCGAACAACTCGGTGTGGCTGGAGGCGTCGCTGGGGAGCGTGCTGTTCGACTTCATGGTCGGGCTCGGCGTGCGGGTGCAGCACACCGCGCGCACGTTCGGCAGCGGCGGCCGGCTGATGGCCAGCCCCGGTCTGGGCGTCCACGTCCTGCCGTCGTACTCCTCGGGCCGCGGCTTCTTCGGGACCACGGGCCACAGTGCCGGCCTGACGTACCTGGTCGCCGACGTGGACCTCTCGTGGTTGCACGACTTCGGCCCGCACTTCGGGTTCGAGATGGGCGTGAAGCTGGGGCTGGGGCTGAAGGTCGCGGGCCGCCTGGACCGCTACCCGCGCGGGGTGATGTTCGGCCGCGACCTGTACCCGATCCTCGCCCTGTACTCCGGCTTCCGGTTCTGAATCGAGTCGGGGGAGGGACTCAACACGGCCGACGGGAACGAGCTGCGCGAGCTCTGCGAACGGATCAGCTGCTCCCTCCGAGACCCGCCGTCAACCTGCCCGGCCCACCGGCGCGGTCGGGCGCTCGCCCTCCTCCTTCAACAACCCGGTCAGCACGCGGTCGATCCCGCCGGCGATGTCGTCCAGCGGCAGATGGCTGAGGTTGCGCGTGTCGAACGGGTTCTGCAACTCCACCCCGATGCGGTCGAGCGACACCAACGGGTAGGCGACCAGCATCGTCACCAGCGGAACCACCCAGTCGGCCCCGACGCGGTGTAAGAGCGCGAACGGGAGCGTGACCAGGAACAGGAAGATGAATCGGCGCACCTTGATGGCGTACACCCGCGGGAGCGGGGTGCGGAGGATCCGCTCGCAGGCCCCGATGTGGTCGATTAACAGGGCGCGTTCGCGGTCGATCTGGAGGAACGCGTACGCGTCGAGGGCGTGCCGCTCGCCGGCCTCCCGCAGGAGTTCGGCCAGTTCGCGGGCGACACGCGCCGGGGCGTGTCCGGGCGTCGCGCCGGGGCCGAACAGGTCCGCGACCGCCGGCGGCAGCGACCCGCCGCGCAAAAGCGCGCGGGCCGCGTGCGGGAATGCGGCCGTCCATCGCACCAACCGGTCGCGCCAGTCGGGATCACGGGGCCCATAGGCGAGGCCGGAAATGACGAGGTTGCGGCACTGGTTGACGATCCCGCCCCACAGCTTCCGCGCCTCCCACCACCGGTCGTAGCCGGCGTTGGTGCGGAGTACCAGGAGCAGCCCCAGCGCGGCGCCGGCGATCTCGTAGGGGGCGACAGCCAGCCCCAGCCGGGCGCTGGTCACGTCCTCGATCAAATCGGCAGCGAGCGTGACGACAGCGGCGATTAGCCCGAACGCGAGTACCGGGCCGAGTACCCGCGGGGTGACCGACCCGTGCAGCGCCAGCGCCTCGCGCCAGAACGACTCGGCGGGCGGAGCGGCCATCGGTCCTCCGGGTCAGATGGTCGGGACGGCCCGCGCCCGCACCGGCTCGGCGCGGGCCTTGTATTCGGCCAAAGGCACGAACTGCCCGGTCTCCGGGTCGAAGGCGAACACCTCGCCGGTCTCGATCTTGTACACCCACCCGTGCAGGTGCAGGTTGCCCTTGACCAGTCGCGCCGCGACCGCCGGCAGCGTTCGCAGGTTCTCCAACTGCACCAGCACGTTCTCCTCCACGGTCGCGGTCACCATCTTGTCGCCGTCGAGGTGCTTGTAGTTCTCGGTTATGATGCGTCGAGTCGATTCCGCGTGCCCGAGCCAGGAGCGCACGGTCGGCAGCCCGTCCACCAACACCGGGTCGAGCAGCCCCTTCATCGCCCCGCAGTGCGTGTGCCCGCACACCACGATGTCCTTTACCCCCAACCCGGCGACGGCGAACTCGATCGTCGCCCCCTCGCCCCCGTTGGCCGCGCCGTGCGGCGGGACGATGTTCCCGGCGTTGCGCAGGATGAACAGGTCGCCCGGGCGCGACTGCGTTAGCAGGTTCGGATCGATGCGCGAGTCGGAGCACGTGATGAACAGCGTCTCCGGGTTCTGCCCGTGGGCGAGTTGCTCGAACAGCCCCTGCAAGGGACGGAACACCTGGCACTGGAACTGGTGAATGCCCTGGATCAACTTCTGCACGGCGACCCCTCCGGCCGGGTGAAAAAGAAAAGGCCGGGAGGCGCCCACGGGGACACCTTCCGGCCCTGATCCGCCGGGCGCTGGCGTCCCGGTCGGCGCTTGTGCTCGGTTTCTCGTTTCGCCCGCTGACCGCCGACCGGCGGATGCCGTTCGCGGTCCCCGAGCGCTGGGAAATCATACGCGCGCTGCGCCGGAGGTCAAGCGGTGCGCGGCAATTATCCTGCCTCGAACGCCGGTTTCGCACCCAGCGTGAACACCAGGACGCTCTCGCCGGTGCGCGTGCTCACGTCGGTGTGGAGGCTGACCACCTCGACCCCGAGGATGTCGCGGACCGCGGATTCGAGGATCGGGCGGCCGTGTTCGATCAGTTCCAGCCTCATGCGCTTGATGAGGTCGCGCCCGCGGCTCTGCTCCTCGACGCGGACAAGGTTCTGCTCGGCGGGCGTGAGCACCCCTTGCAGGCGCACGAGAACCATGTCCTCGATCAGGTAGGTGCGGACCGACAGCGGTCCGCGGCCCATGTATTCCTTCTTGAAGCGGATGACCGCGTTGCCCACCGCGGCTTCCAGTTCGCCCTTCGTCGGCATGACCGCCCTCGCATCACTTCCGCGCGTCCAGCGCGAAGAACATCTTCTGCTCCGGCTGCGCCTTCCCCTTGTACATGATGCCGAGGTACAGCCCCGGCGAGACCTCCCGCACCTCGTCCCGCACGTCCGGCCATAACCGCGACCGCGAGTAGTCCAGGATCATCGCCGGCTGGCCGTCGAGCAGGCTCTCGCCGATGTACACGTCCGCCGGGATCGCGCGGCCGGCGCCGAACACGCGGTTCACCATCGTGCCGTCGTCGCGGAAGATCTTGCCCTGCCACACGAGGCGCGTGAATTGAGCGTTGGCCGCGGTCCGGCGCGAGCCGGGGTTCTTGATCGCGCGTCCGGGCACGAACCCGTTCGGCACCGATGCTGCCGGCGACGCCGAGTACAGCGCGGTGAGGTCGGCCGCGGGCATCCGCACCAGCTCGGTCATCGTGCGGGGCGGCGCGACATCGCCGGCGCTGGCCTCTGGCACCGCGACCAGCGCCCCGGTCAGCACCGCGAACACCGCGGCGCACGGTCCGCACGCCCGGCGCAACAAACTGGCCATCACACCACCTCCCCAGATTCTGCAACCCGACGTATCAACCGAGTCGGCAGTCTTTGCCCCGGTCTGCCAGTTCCACCGGTCGGAACGGGCGCCCGGGCCGCGGGGCCGGCTGTCTCGTCTGTGTAACCATCCTAACCGGAACACCGTTGCGGGCGTTGCACCGATCGTGCGGCCGGTTTAGCATGTCTTGCGGTTGCTCCGCTCCCCCGCCGAGGTTCACCATGCGACTTGCTCCCCGCGCGCTGTTGCTCGCCGCCGTGTTCGTTTCGCCCGCGCCCCTGCGCGCCGACGACGACATCACCACCAAGCTGCCCGCCAAGTGCGAGGAGTGCCAGATCGCCGGCGGCGGGCAGTACCTCGTCATGAAGCTCAAGGGCACCCGCGGCCTGAGCGTCTACGACGCCAAGACCCAGAAGCTCACCACCATCGAACTGAGCGAAGAAGACTTCCTCTACGCCGCCGGCGGCGATACCGCGTTCGTGTACCTGAAAGAGAGCAACGAACTCCAAACGTGGCGCCTCAGCACCGGCAAGATGGTGAAGGCCAAGGGCTTCGCCGACCGGCCGAACGTGCAGACGCTCGTGATGGGTCACTCGCGCGGCGACCTGGCGCTGATCCGCATGGGCCGCACGCCGACCACCGGGGCGTTCGGCAACGACAGTCTCATCGACACGACCGAGATCAAGCTGACGCAACTGAAGTACCAGGCGGTCGGCGGCGGGATCACCGGGCGCAACTGGGACCTGGCGCAGATCCGCGCCAACGGCGACATGACGCGATTGGTCGAGTGGGTGCCCAACGTCAACGCCGGGGCGACGACGGCCGCGGTCCTCACCCGCACCGACATCGGCTACCAGATGGTCTCGACGTACAACATGCCGCCCGGGATGATCCCCGGCGACGACGGCCGCGTCTATACCGCGATGGGCAACACGCTCGAACCGAACCCGGACTACAACCCGAACGTCGGCGGGATGCCGTTCAAGATGTCCAGTGTCATCAAGGGCAAGACGCTGGTGCCGGCGGTCGGCGGGCAGTTCGTCTTGGCCGTGACCCGCGAGGGCGGGCTGACGCTGTATGCCGCGCGCTCGACCGACGCGATCGCGCCTTTGGGCGACTTCCCGGGGTGGGATCCGCCCAAGGCCGACGTGCGGGCCGGGTTCGGCGGGTTCGCCGGCCCCGACGGCATGATCGTGCGCCCCGAAGACCTCGGCCCCGGCGCGGTCGGCGAGGGCAAGAACCCGCTGACGCTCGATCGCCGCATCTGCTTCGCCCCGGGCCTGGACCACATCGTGTTCCTGCCGCACTCCAACGACAAGGTGGTGCAGCGGAAGTTCGACCTGAAGGCGACGCTGGACGCCAGCGGCGAGGAGTACCTGATGGTGGTCTCGGTGCCGCAGCTGCGCGCGAAGGGCGGCACCGCGTGGGACTACCAACTGAAGACCGTGGCCAAGAGCGGCCCGGTGAAGTACGAGTTGCCGAAGGCCCCGGACGGCATGACCGTCAGTTCCGACGGCAAGATCACGTGGACCCCGCCGAAGGGCGTGATCGGCCGCGCCCCGGTGGAGGTGAAGGGCACCGACGCCAAGGGCAAGATCGTCCGCCAGACGTTCGAGATCACCTTCGAGTGAGGCGCCGCGAACGGAGCGCGTTGCACGCGCTCCGCTCGCCCTCTATACTATTCATGCGTGAATAGTGGATATTTGTCAAGTAAATTCTGGAGATTATTCCGAGAGAGTCATTTCCGCCCAATAACCGGGGTTCCGCGGATAGGAACTAGCGGGCGGCTCGCACCGCCTCGCCGAACGACCAGACCGCGATCGCCAGCAGGGCGACGTCCTTGATCAGGAACTGGCCGGTGACGCTGATGGCCGGGAATCCGCCGATCTCGTTGACCACGGTTCCGGGGGTCGTCACGAGGAAGCTGAGCGTACTCAGGAACATCCCGACCGCGAGCAGGCTGCCGATGGCCGACACTCGGGGAAGCCAGGGGCGGGTGGCGATCAGCAGCCCGACCAGAATCTCCGTCACCCCGAGGAGGTTCGACAGTCCCTGGACGCCGAACACCGGGTACGTCCAGGCGAACAGCGGGCTGTTCTCGACGAACGGGCGGATGCCCTCGGCCTCGTAGGCCGTGAACTTCATCCCGCCGATCCACAACAGGATCAGGACCAGGCCGTAGCGGAGGGCGTGGCCCCCCAGGGCTTCGGTCCGGGTGCCGGGAAGAGTGGTTGTGCGGGGCGTGTTCAGGGTGGTCGCGGTCATCGGAATCTCCTGTTGGCGGTTCTCGTGGCCGGGCGGCGACGGTCGCTGCCGGGCCTCGCCTCGTCAGACGACGCGACCGAGGCCGCGCTTACCCCGGCGGTGCCAACTTTTTCGGAGTCCCCGCCGTGACCGAGCGGACCAACGAGGACTGGCTGCGGTCGCTCGGCGGAACGGGGGCCGCCGGCGAAGCGGCCGTGGCCGAACTGCGGGAGGTTCTCCGTCGCGGGCTGCGCCGCGCGCTGGCCGGCCGGGCCGCCGCGGAAGGGTTCATCGAAGACATGACTCAGGAGGGGGTCATGAAGGTTCTCGGCGGCCTGCCGACGTTCCGCGGCGACAGCCGGTTCACCACCTGGGCCATCACCGTGGCGGTGCGGGTGGCGTTCACCGAACTCCGCCGGGCGCGGTGGCGGGATGTCTCTCTCGAACGGCTCGTTGAGGATGCCCCCGCCCGGCAACCGGCCGCCCCGCCCGCTGACAGTTCGTCGCCGGACGCGCGGCAAGCGATCCTCGCCCGGATGCACCACGTGCTCGAAACCGGTCTGACCGACCGGCAGCGGCAGGCCCTGGTGGCCGAACTCCGGGGGATGCCCCAGGCCGAGATCGCCGCGCAGATGGGGCTGACGCGCAACGCGCTGTACAAGCTGACGCACGACGCCCGGCAGAACCTGAAGCGCGGGCTCGAAGCGGCCGGGATCGACGGAGACGAGGTAAGGGAGGCGTTCGACCTGTAGTCTCACGGGTGCGGACCCGGTCGAGGAGAACCCCATGAGCCTGTCCCCGGATGAGCTTCGCGAACTGGCCCGGTACCTGCTACTGACCCGGCCGGACGAGATCGGCTGCGACGACTGGCTCGGGTACGCGCCGAGTTACGCCGAGCTCGTTGCCGCCCGCCAGCCCGTCCCGGACCCACTCCGGCGGGCGGCCGAGCACCTCGACACGTGCCCCGAATGTGCCGAGGAGTTCCGCGCCTTGCTCACGGCCCTGACGGGAGACGGCACCGGCTGACCGGGCGCGTCTGCCGTACGTATCGGTCGCCCCCGCATTTCCAGCCCGTACGTCTCGACGCTCCATTCCCGATCCTTCCGTTGGCCTCCGATTACCACCCCACAAAAACACCGGCGGGGGGTAAGACCCGTCTCGACAATGTCGTCTGACGTGCTGAAGCCGTGCGGCGAAGGTCGCCGCCCGGCCACGCGGGATCCCCGGCACTCGAACAGGAGACTGTCATGTCCGCGAACGGTGCCCTTGGTACGCGGCGAAAGGCGCTGGCGCTCAACCTCGACGCGACGACGTACGGCACGCTCGCCGAGATCGGCGGCGGCCAGGAGGTGGCCCGGTGGTTCTTCTCCGTCGGCGGCGCCGCCGGGACGGTGGCCAAGACCGTCTCGGCCTACGACATGGCGGTCAGCGACGCCCACTACGGGGCCACGCGGCGGTACGTCAGCCGGCAGCGGCTGGAGGCCATGCTCGACCACGAGTTCGCCCAGTTGCGGGACCTGCTGGGGCCCGGCCGCGGGGACGCCAAGCGGTTCTTCGCGTTCGCCGACACCGTGGCGACGGGCGGCCACAAGAACCCCGGCCCCGGCCGCGGCTGGGTCGGCGTCCGGTTCCAGACCCGCCCGCACGAGGAGCCGTCCGAGATCATCGTCCACGCCCACCTGCTCGACCCGACCACCGCCGGCCAGCAGGAGGCGCTGGGCGTGCTCGGCGTCAGCCTGATCCACGCCGCCTTCTTCCGCCGAGAGGATCCGGCCGACCTGATCGCCGCGCTGGCGGAGGATCTGTCCCGGGAGCGGGTCGAGATCGACATGATCAAGCTCTCGGGACCGGCCTTCCCGGGGGTGGACAACCGGCTGCTGAGCCTGCAACTGGTGGAGCAGGGGCTGACCGACGCGGCCATGTTCACGGCGGCCGGCGAGGTCGTGCAACCGTCGGAGGTACTTTACAAGAGGCCGGTCCTGGTCGAACGGTGCACCTTCCGGCCGGCCACGAAGCTCACCGTCGATCTACTCAACCGGGCCCTGGAGCAGTTCCTCGAAGTGCCGGGCGTCCGCGGGGGCCGGCCCGTCGTGCTGGCCGAGATGACCCTCCGCAGCCTCGACCCGCAGCCGGGCGTCGGACACGCGGACTTCCTGGCCCGGGCGGACATCCTGGGGGCCCTCGGGTTCGACGTGCTCGTGTCGCGGTTCGGGGCGTTCCACGAGCTGGCCGAGTACCTGGCCCGGTCCACCGACGCCCCGGTCGGAATCGCGGTCGTGCTGCCCGCCCTCCGGCAGCTCGTGGACGAGGGGTACCACGCCGCCCTGCCGGGCGGCACGCTCGAGTCGATCGGGCGGCTGTTCAAGCGGTCCGTGACGGTGTACGCGTACCCCGCCCGGGACCCGGCTACCGGTCGAGTTCAAACGGCGGCGGACGTTTCGGTGCCGGCCCCCTGGGACCACCTCCGCGACCTGCTGCTCGAGCTCGGACGTGTGGTGCCGATCCGCGGGTACGATGAGTCCCTCCTGTCGATCGACACGCACGACGTGCTGGCCCGGCTCCAGCGGGCGGACCCGTCGTGGGAGGAGATGGTGCCGGCCGCCGTCGCGACGACAATCAAGGCCAAGGCACTCTTTGGATGGCGTCCCGCGCGGGCGCTGGCGCCGGCCTGATCGAGGACGCCGCGTGCCGTGTGCCGGGCCTCCGTCCCTCGCGAAACCCGTGCGTTTCAGAACCGGCTCCGCGAATCCGAAATTTAGTTGCAATATGAAACCACACCTCCGGTATACCCGGTCAGTTGCAAATTGCAACCGACCGGGATGAACACCCGACTGCAACTCCGACCCTGTTTTTCCCAAAGGAGCATGACCATGTTCACAGCATCGACGGTTCCCACCCGGCGCACCATCCTCGCCACCTCGGCCGTCGTGATCGGCCTCATCGGCCTCGCTGGCTTTGGGGCCCTGCGGTCCTCGGGCGCAAACGACCCCTCGCCCGCCGCGGCCCCGACCGCGCGGGAGGTCGGCGGCCCCGCCGTCGTCGTTCCGCTGGCGCAGGAGCCCCCTGCGAAGATCGTCGTCGATCCCCCGAAGCCAGAGCTGCTGGCGGAGGGTGTCGCGATCATTCAGTTCCGCGCCGAGAACGTGCAGATCGTGCCCGTGTTCGGCCCCGCGGCGGCCACCGTGTCGCCGCGGATCGGGCACCTCCACGTGACCCTCGACGACGCCCCCTGGCACTGGGCCCACACGAGTAACGATCCGGTGATCGTCGCTCCCTTACCCCCCGGGCTGCACAAGATCCTGATCGAACTGGCGGACGCCGATCACAAGGTGCTCGCGAAGGAAGTCGTCACGTTCGACGTGCCGCGGCGCTAAGACGTCGTGCCCGAAGACATCACCCTGAACCGGCACGCACGTGCGTGCGGGCTGTCCCTCCAGACAACGGCCACCAACATGAGGAATTACGATGAACATCTTTGTCGCAGGGGCGAGTGGGGCGATCGGTCGGCCGCTTCTGGTCGAGTTGGTCCGTCAAGGGCACGCCGTGACGGGCATGACCAACTCCGACGCCGGGGCCCGGGTCATCGCGGGCCTCGGCGCGGCCCTCGCCCGGGTCAGCGCGTTCGACGCGCCGGCCCTGGAGCGGGCGCTTCGGGAGTCGCGGGCGGAAGTCGTCATCGACGAGTTAACGGCGCTGCCCCGGCACCCGTCGGAAATGGCCACCGCCGCGGCCGGCGACCGGCAGTTGCGGCTCGAAGGCGGCGGGAACCTCCACCGGGCCGCGCGGGCGTGCGGGGTGCGGCGCTACATCCAGCAGTCCAGCGGCTTCTTCCTTCAACCGGGTAGCGGGCTGGCCGACGAGTCCGAGGGTTTCGCGGTCGAAGCCAGCCCCCGCGTGGCGGCGAGCGCCCGGGCCTACGCCGAACTGGAGTCGCGGGTGCTGAACGCCGAGGGGATCGAAGGGGTCGCGCTGCGGTACGGGTTCTTCTATGGGCCGGGCACCTGGTACAACCCGGACGGCGCGACCGCGGACCAGGCGCGCAAGCAGGAACTGGCGATCGTCGGCGCGGGTGAGGGCGTCTGGTCGTGGGCTCACATCGAGGACGCGGCGGTTGCAACGGTCGCCGCCCTGACGGCCCCGCCGGGCGTGTATCACGTCGTCGATGACGACCCGTCCCCGGTCAGCCGCTGGTTGCCGGCGTTCACGCGGTGGGTCGGTGCCCCGCCCCCGCCGAAGGTGACAGAACAGGAGGCGCGGGAACGAGGTGGTGAGGACGCCGTTTACTACGGCACGAAGCTCCGCGGGGCGACGAACGGTAAATCGAAAAAGCTTTTGGGCTTTGCGCCCCGTCGGCTGGAGTGGTTGGATCAGTGAAAGCGGTGTCGCACGTGCGGTGGCCGCGCCGCACCAACCGCTGCACCTGACCCGGCCCGCACATTCGTTTCCGGGAGTTCGTGGCTGCCCGAGTGGGCCGGTGTTCGATATTTGGGGGCCCTTGCACGCGGTGCCGGATTGCGGGAGGATTATCAATCTAACCACACAGAAGCTCGGCGGAATCTCGGTCATGCGTTACGCAGTAACAGGGTCTGTGGAGGCCACGGGCGAGCGGGTCACGCGAGAGGTCGTCTGCAACAACGAGGACGAGGCGCGGGCCTATGCCGCCCTGGAGGGAATGACCGTCGAGTCGGTAACCCCGCTCGTGCTCGAATCCTCGAAGCAGAAGCCGAACCCCAAGCCGGAGACGCAACCCCGCGCGAGCGCGCCCGACGAGAAGCGAGTGTATCGGGCCGTGGGGAGCGTCTGGACGTATCTGGTGCTCGCCGCCGCGATCGTCGCCGGCGGCGTGTACTTCGGCGCGACCTGGCACTGGGCGCTCATGGCGCCCTTCATCGTGGTACTCGTGGTGGCCGGGCTGGCGAGCCGGCGCGCGTCGCTGACGATCACGGCGGACGCGGTCATTCACCGCGCCGCGTTCGGGCGCCCGAAGGTGATGTCGTTCTACCACATTCGCAGTGTTGTCACCCAAACGGACCGGAACGGGGCGATCCTGGCGATCACACTCGTCCTGGCGGACGGGACACAGTACTGGATCCGAGAAATCGACAACCTGCACGCGGTGGCCGTGGACATCGCGTCCCGGATCAGATGAGGCGCGGGGCCGCGAAAGCACAGGGCGGCCCGTTCCGGTCACTTGAGCCGGAGCCGCTTATCGCTACGCGGCGGACTCTTCAGATGGCGGTCCCTCTTTGGTGATCTCGAACGCGGTGAAGAACGTGTCCGCGGCGTTCGACGAGGTGACGGCGTCCTTTGTCCCCTGAACGGCGACGAAGTACGGCCGGGCGCCGGCCCACGATCCGCTTGCGGACGACCGTGCCCGCGGTCTCGATGAGTACGTCGCGGCCCGCGGTTACTTCTTCTCGTTCGGTTTCTCGTCCTTCTTCTCCGGCACCCACGTGTCTTGCGGCGGGTGCTTTCGGTGGTGGCCGGTCGCCTCCTGGTATGCCTTCGCCACCGCCAGCAACTTCTCCTCGCCGAACAGGTGCCCGGTGAAGGTGATCGCGGTCGGCGCGCCGGACTTCGTGAAGCCGTTCGGCAGGCAGACCGTCGGGTGCCCCGTCAGGTTCGTGATCGCGAGGTCGTTGCCGCCGACGTACAGATCGACCTTCTCGATCGCTTTCGCCATGTCGCGCATGAGGAGCGTGCGGGCGCGCTGGGCCGTGAGGTAATCCACCGCGGTGATGAACCGACCGCGGCGGAACGTCGGCGGCCACAGCCCCAGGCCGTCTTTAATCCCGGCCCGCGTCACCTCGTCGAACGCCGCGGCGGATTCCACATCGAGGATCAGACCGATGAGCGCGCCGGCGGTCGCTCGCGGGAGCGTGATCGGCACCAGCTTCACGCCCAACTCCTTCAGCACCTTCCGGTCCTCCTCGGTCGAACCGGCCCCGCCGCCCTCGATGTACCCGACCGTGAGGTCTTGCAGTTTTACGGTCGCGGGCCAGTTGAACGGTCGGTCCTGCGCGGTCGCGTCTTTCCCGTCGGCGCCGTGGATCGCGCCGAACACCAGCGCGCAGTCCTCGACCGAGCGGCACATCGGGCCGATCTTGTCGAGCGACCAGCACAGCGCCATGCACCCGTGCCGGCTGACGCGACCGAACGTCGGCCGCAGCCCGGTCACGCCGCAGCGCGTGCTCGGCGACACGATGCTGCCGTGCGTCTCGCTGCCGAGGCCGAACCCGACCAGACCCGCGGCCACGGCCGACGCGGTGCCGGCGCTCGACCCGCTACTGCCCTGTTTGATGTTCCAGGGGTTGCGGGTCGTCCCGCCGAACCAGATGTCGCCCCACGCGAGCGAACCGAGCGTCGTTTTGCACGCGAGTACCGCGCCCGCGTCGTCGAGCCGCCCGGCCACGGTCGCCTTGTCGTCGATCGTTTGCTCCTTGAAGTGCCCCGCGCCCCATGTCGTCTTGTAACCCGGGTAGGCGATCAGATCCTTCGCGGCCCACGGGATGCCGTGCAGCGGCCCGCGGTGCTTCCCGGCGGCGATGTCCTTGTCCGCGGCCTCGGCCTGCTTCATCGCGAGTTCTTCGGTGAGATTCACCACACACAACAGCGCCGGGTCGTACTTCTTGAGCCGGCTGAGGTAAACTTTCGTCAGTTCCGCGGAGGTGATCTGCTTTTGCAGAATGAGTGTGGCGAGTGTGGCGAGCGAGGAGAACGCGAGGTCGTCGTCGGACTTGGGGCGTGCGACCTCGGCCGGCTTCGGCTCGAACCGCACCTTCCCGCGCCCACCGCTGGGGGCTTCGCCCGGGGTCGCGTCGAACCGGATCGCGGGCGCCGGGGCGTAGCCGATGCCGAGCTTGTGGAGCGACGCCATGCGCTGGAGGTGCTGCGTGATCGCCCCGGCGACCGTCTTCCGCTCGGCCTCGGTGAGCGTGACGCCGGCGACCCACTCCGCGTTCTTCACCATCTCCGGCGTGACCCCGCCCTCGGGCTGCGCCGCGGCGGCGACAGCGCGGTGGAACGTGGCGTTGCCGACCCCGACGGCGGCGACCGCGGCCAGCAGCTCGCGGCGCGAAGTTTCCAACGACATGGCGGTGTCCTTGCGGTTGACGGTGGGACGCGGGAGAGGTATTCGCCCGGCAATTCTACCAACACCCGCGGGGCGAAGCATGAGGCGGGTTCTCGCAATCGGCGCGCTTCTCATCGCGCTCAGCGGCTGCGGCACGGTGCAGAACTTCCGGCGCGAACCGGCGACCGAAGCAACCGTTTACGGCGGGGTGGAGATCGCTGCCGGCCGGTTCAATGAAGATCCGATCGCGGTGGCACTTCTGTGGCCGTTCTGGGCGGCCGACGTAGTGCTGTCGGCCGCTGGCGACACGCTCACCCTGCCCTTCGCGATTTCGCTCGCGATCACAAAAGGCATCAACGACTACTACTTCCCGCCGAAGGTTCCGGGTGACTCGAACTCGGCACCGCAGCCGTGAACCCGCCTCCCGCGCGGCGCGTCTGTGATGAGCTGGTTGTGTCGGATCGCTTGTCTTTCGTGGCACAGGCTTTCCAGCCTGTGCGCCAGATAGCTTAACGGCGCACAGGCTGGAAAGCCTGTGCCACAAGCAGAGAGGCACTGGAGCCGCCCCCGATGGGCGTTTCGCACGAAGCCGCGTGGCCGGTCGTCGACAACCCGCGGCACCTCTTGCGCCTGTCGCGGGTGCGCCCCAGCGGGCGCAAATACGCGCTCCTGGCGTGCGCGATCGTCCGGCACTTGGTCCCGGGGCCGCGGTCCGCGGTCGGGCTTCGTGTTCTCGACGCGATCGAACGGTTCGCTCTCACCCAACCGGCCAAGGGCGTGAAGACGCACCTGTGGCGCGCGATCGTCCGGCCGCTGTTCCCGGACATGCCCCACCCGCTGTACGGCGCGTGGCGGGCAATCGGCGACGATCTGCCCTGGCTGCACGTGTTCGTTTTTCGCATGGCCGCGCTGAACGGAGTGCGCGGGGCCGACCTGAACGCGCTCTTCGACGCGGTGCCGCGGCACCACCTGTCCGAGCGGCACGCGGTCGCCGCGGACCTGATCCGCGAGGTGTTCCCCAACCCGTTCTGCCCGCCGGTGATCGAACCCGCGTGGCTCGCGTGCAACCACGGCGTGGCGCGTCACATCGCCGAGCAGATCGCAGCGAGTGGCAACTTCGCCGACCTGCCGATCCTGGCCGATGCGCTCGAAGACGCCGGCTGCCGCGACGAGGAACTGCTCCGCCACTGCCGCGAGGAACGAACGCACGTGCCGGGTTGCTGGGCACTCGACGCGGTGCTCGGCCGCGGCTAACGCGGCTACGGGTTCGGGCGCGGGGCGGTGATGCCCGTCATCACCCCGCCGGCGTTGTTGGGTGTGAGTCGCGTGTCGCGGTTGGAACCGAATGAGATCGGCGTCGGCCGGATCGCCGGCACGTCCGACACCGGCGCCTTGCCCGCCAGCGCCCGCATTCGGTTCAACAGCTCGGTGCCGAACTCGGTCACCGCCTTCGTCTTCGCCAGCGCCACCGAATCCTTCTCCTCGACCACGAACGTCGGGCGCACGATCTTGCCCACGCCCTCGGCCTGCACGCCGGCGTAGATGTACCCGTTGTCCACGTCGAACAGCACGCCCTCGATGAAAAACAGCGTGTCCTTGTGGCTCGCGGGCACCACGTACCCGCCGACGATGGTGAGGTTGAACACCGCCGCGAAGTTCTTGTAGCTGTCGGTCTGGGCCGCGCCGTGGACCACGAGTAGCACATCCGCCCCGCACTGCGCCGCGGCGAGCCGCAGTTCCTTCATCTCGCCCTTGCCCGAGAGCATGTCGGGCAGCGGGAACACTTCGGAGGCGATGCCCTCGGCCTTGAGCGTTGCGGCCAATTGCTCCAGCGCGGCCCGGTCCTCGGGCGTCCAGCGCCAGTCGCGGTCGCCCGACGGCTTGAGGTACACGGCGACGCGGCACGGGAACTTCAGTTGCGGTTTCAGTCCGCGGGCCTCCGCGATGGCCGCGTCGGGCGCCTGAAGGGTGCCGTCGTTGAGCCGCTCGCGGAGCGCGTCGCGGTCGAACCCGTGGGCGCACCCGCACAGCAACACGGGCACGAGCAGCCAAAAGCGCAGAAACACGGCGACCTCCGCGGACTGGGGGCATCCGGGCCGGGTGCGTGAGGATCGTGGGGTGTGCCGGCGCGATAGCGGAGGTGCGGCGCCAAGGTCAAGCCCAAGCGCGCCCGACGGCGAGCGCGAACTCAGTTCGACTGCCGGAGGATGAACTGCTTGAGCATGGGCACGGCGAACGAGTACCGGCCGTGTCGGTTCTTGTACACCAGCCCGGCTTCGCTCAAGGTGACAAGAACCTGACTCACTCGACTGGAACTGAAACCCTTCGCCAATTGCGTCGCCGACACTTCCACCACCTCTTGGACCGTGAACTCTTGGTGACAGTTGTCAAGGTGCGCCACGGCGGTGAGGAGGTCGCGCTGCCGGTCCGTCACCTTCGCCCAGCGGCCCGAGAAGAAGTCGCAGTCGAGCTTGCGGACGATCCCGACAAACGAGTCGTGCAGGTTCGGAAGGTTGGATTGTCCGAGG
Organism: uncultured Frigoriglobus sp.; assembly: GCA_964495365.1. Lineage (GTDB taxonomy): Bacteria > Planctomycetota > Planctomycetia > Gemmatales > Gemmataceae > Gemmata. Next base: position 38,444 of record CAZBXY010000020.1, read on the forward strand.
TTCTGAATCGCCAGATCGTAGAGTTCACGGCAGATGAACTGGATGAAGTACGGGTATCCCCCGGACAACGCATGAATCTCCTGGATCGCTGGGTCGCTCAGGCGCAAGGGACAACCGGCCGCGGCGATCGGTTTGAGGATCGCGTCGCGCGTTTCCCCCTCGGTCAGGTGATCGAGGAACAGGACGCGGAACATCCGCTCGGCGAACGTCCGGGCTTCGACCAGTTTGGGGAACAGCGTCGGCAGCCCGGTCAACACGAGCATGAACGGCACTCCCTTCTTCTGGATCGACTGGAACACGTCGAGCATCATCGACAGCGGGTACTCGCGGTCGGCCGCGTTGTCGGACATCGTTTGCGCTTCGTCGTAGGCGAAGACCAGTCCTTTGATCGACGGCTGCTGCCGGAAGCACTCCCAGGCGAACTCCAGCACGGCCTTCAACTTGTCCGCGTGCAGGCCGGGAGTGTGCTGGTAGAGTTGCTGGAGGTAATCGTAATCGAGCCGGCGCGACTCCGTTCGGGGCGGCAGAAACGCCAGCGCCGGCGCCTCGGACGTGAGCGTGAGCGCGGCCGTTCGGATCGAAAGGTCCGTCAGTAACCGGGTCGCCATGCGCTCGTCGGTCAGGCTCGCGGCCTCCGACATGTCTGTTCCCACCCACAGCCAACCGGCCTGTTGCGCCAGCGGCTTGAACGTTTCCAGCAGGACCGTCTTTCCGACCCCGCGAAGCCCCGTCAACACGAGGTTCTGCATGATGACTTGTTGGCGCAACAGCGCGCCGAACGCGTTCGTCTCCTCCGCGCGACCCGCGAGATACGGGGGCATGTGACCGGCGCCGGGCCGGAACGGATTCTCAAAGATGGGTACTTGCGACACGATGAACGGCACCGAGTTGAAATCGCGGACTTATTCGCCACTGACCTATTTTTAGTCGATTGACTAAATTTAGTCAATTGGCTAATTGCTCCTCAAAATCGACAGAGCCGTCCCAATTGGGACGGCTCTGTTCGCGCGACGAACTGGGCGCGATTACTTCTTCGGCTCGTCCTTCTTCGCCTCGGCGTCCGGCGGCAACGCGGCCTTCAGCAGGGTGCCGTTGGCGCCGTTGTACACGCGAACGACGCCGTCCTCGCACCCGCTCGCCACCACGGTGCCGTCGGGGCTGGCGGCCACCGCGTACACGAAGTCCGCGGCGCCCGGGAACGACCGCACGTTGCCCCCGTTGTCCGCGTTCCACATCCGCACGCTCGCGTCGCCGCTGCCCGTGACGAACTGCGCGGTCTTGCCCACGAACACCAGCGACGTGACCTGCTTCTGGTGGCCCTGCATGTCGCGGAGCTTCTCGCCCTTCTCGTAGTCCCACACCTTCACGAAGTTGTCGGCCCCGCACGAGGCCAGTTTCTTGCCGTCCGGGGTCCAGCCGACGCCCATGACGTGGTGCGTGTGGCCCTCGAACGACTTCACGAACTTCGGCGCCTTCCCGGCGTCGGCGGGCAGCTCCCACACCTTCACGAACTTGTCGGCGCCGCACGAGGCCAGGAGCTTGCCGTCCGGGCTAAACGCGACCCCAAATACTGTGTCCGAGTGACCCGCCTTCACCTCCGCGAACAATTTGCCGCTCTCGGTCTCGAAGATCTTGATCTCGCCGTCCTCGGTGGGCGCGCCGCCGCCGGTGGCGAACTTCTTACCGTCCGCGGAGAACGCGATCGAACACACGCGGTCGGCGAACCCGCCGATGCGGCGCGTCGGCTCGGCCTTTTCGATGCTCCACACGGTCAGTTCCTGGAAGCTCCCTGTGACGAGCGTCTTGCCGTCCGGGGCGAACGCCATCGACTCCACGAGCGAAATGTGCGCGGCCTTCGCGGTCTTGCCGTCCGGCAGTTTCAGTTGCGGGTCGAACAGCGACTTGGCGTAGTTCCACTCGGTCTTGTCCTTGTCGCCCTTCTTTTCGGCCGGGATCGTTTTGAGTTCGAACAAGTGAACCTGATTTCCGCGACTGGCGGCGACGAGTTTCCCGTCCGGGGCGACCGCGACCGCCCGCACCGGCTTGACCAGCGCCGGCGGCAGGTTCACGACGATCTTCTCCTTCACCCGCGTGGTCGTGGGCGCCTTCGCGCCCTCGTCGATCCACGCCTTGATGAGCGAGACTTCTTTCGAGTTCAGCGGCTCCTCGGTCTTGGGCGGCATGATCGGCTTCTTCGTCCGCGAGCAGAACAGGAACAGGTTGCTCTCGGCCGACTTGCCCGGCACGACCGCGGCCCCGCGCTTGCCGCCCTTGAGCACCTTCTCGTGGCTGCCCATGTCGTACTTACCCTCGGTCACGCTGCCGGTGTGGCACACGAAGCACTTGTTCTCGAAGATCGGCAGGACGTGCGTGTTGTACTCGACCGGCTCCTTGAGCTTCAGGTCGATGGTCGGGATCGGCGGGAACTCGTCCTTCTTGTCGTCTTTCTTCTCCTGCGCGTAGCTCGATGCCACGAGCAGGCACAGCGCGAAGGCGGCGGTTCGGCGCATGGGTAATATCTCTGTGGTGTCTCGATCGGTGTCGGTTCTCGGTTCGGTTCCCGGGGTTAGAAACCCCGGGCTATTGCCCGGTGACCCTTTCAGGGTCACATGGGTTTTCGGACCCCGAAGGGGTCACCGTCTAATAGCCCGGGGTTTCTAACCCCGGGTCCGCAATCGCCGGGGTTTCAACCCCGGGCACAAAGGCGCATCACGGCTTCTTCGGTTCCTCGGTCTTCTTCTTCGGTTCCTCGGTCTTCTTCTTCGGTTCCTCTTTCTTTGGCTCCGCTTTCTTCGGTTCCTCTTTCTTCGGTTCTTCTTTCTTCTTCGGCTCCTCAACGACCGTGAAGCTGATCTTCGCCTCGTGCGCGAGCGTGTACTTGCCGCCGTAGATGGCCGTCGCGGTGATGGTCGCGTTCGACACCGCGCCGGGCTTGGCGCCGTTCGCGGCCTTCACGACCAGTTTCGCCTCGTCCTTGCCCGCGGGGATCGTCACCTCGTCCGCGGTGATACCGGTCACGCCCATCGGCGCGGCGAACTTCACCTTGATCTCGCCGGCGTAGTCGTGCAGCCGCTCCACCTTCACCACCACCTCGCCGGGCGTGCCCACTTTCAAGTTGTTGCCCGCCAGCGCGCCGGGCGTCAGTCGCAGGACCGAACTCGGAATAATCAGTACCGGAATCGCCGTGCTGAACGCCTCCGCGGGCACGTTCGGCCCCTTGCCCTTCGCCATCGGGTCTTTCAGGAACGGCACCTGCGACACCCCGCGCAGAACGACCGTGTATGTTCCGGGAACCGCGTTGGACTTCGCGTCGATGTTCACCGACACCTCCGCCTTGTCCTTCGTCGGTTGCGCGGCGATCTGCACCGAGACCGGTGCGTTCTGCTGTTGAAGCAGAAGCGGTTCGGTCGTGAGAACGACGTTCGGCTTCTCCGCGACGGTCCACTCGGTCTTGACCGGAACGGTCGCCTTCTCGCCCTGCCTCAGTACGATGAGCGGGCCGTTGACCTTATCTTCCTTGCCCATCGGCGGCTTGACGACCGTGTTCGGGATGTCCGCGGTGAGGTTGAACGGGGCCTTCTCGCCGCGCACGGCGACGACCAGCGATTGATCGAGCCGCGCGACAACGGTGATGTTCTGATCGGGCTGGTTCGTGCCCCACGTCACGCTCGCCGGGCGCCCCTCGCGCACCAGCTTCTTGCCGGCGCTGTCGGTGCCGGTGATCTTCACCGCGAACGGAGCGGTCACCGGGGCCGCGCCCGGCGCGACCTTCAGTACGAGCGTCCCCCACCGCGCCGCGGGGCCGATCGTGAGCGGTTCCGCGGTGACGCCAGCGGGCAACCCCTCAACGGCGACCGCGAGCGAACCGGTGTAGCCGTCGATCCGGTGCGCGAACACGTAATACGCCTGTGTGCCGCCGAGCCACGCGGCCGAACCGGTCTGGTAGAACCGGCTGTACGGCATCACCACCGCGCGGAAGTCCGGGATCGGCACTCCGATCCGCAAGCGGTAAGAAGCCGTCGGGCCGGAGAGGTAACCGGACTCGCGGCAGCCGACGACGACGAAATATTTGCCGTCCTCGGGAGCGGTGAACTGGTACGGCCCGGGGTCGGTTGTGCGCGTCGAGAACCCGAACGGGTGCAGCGTGTCGTTGTCGTCGTCCTGCTCGCCGGAAAGGTCGCGCTTAGTGTCCTTGCCGTCGCGCACGCAGAAGAAGAAGTCGCCGCTCGCTCCGACGCGCTCGGCCGACAGCTCGATGGTGAACTTCTCGCCCTTCTTGGCGGTGAACGCGATCCAGTCGCGCTCGCCGCGCTTGGCGAGGAACCCGGCCACTTCGCCCGGACCGCTCAGCATCTCCGCGGTCTCAGGTGTATTTGCCGCCTTCGTCTTCACGGTGAGCTTGTCGCGCGCGAGGTAGATTACGAACGGGTTCGAGGTTCCGCCCGGCCCCTTCAGGGTGTAAGTAAACCCGTCCTGGAGCGCGTTGATCGGATCGACGCGCCCGCGGCTCGTCAGCTTCGCCGCGGCATCGGCCGGTGGCGTGACGCTCACCACGAGCTTCTCCAGCGGGCGCCCGTCGGCGGTGTAGCCGTCGGCGGGTTGGCCGCCGGGGAGGTTGCGCCCGTAAACGGTCACTTGCATGGTCTTGCCGGCTTCCACGACCGGCGGGACGATCGCGTCGATCCACGGCGCGGTGCCGATACTCAATCGGTAGAAGAAGTCCGGGCCGCCGGCGGTGTAGGTGAACTGGCACACGCGAACGAGGTAATCGCCGTCGATCGGCAGGATCACGTCGGCGAGCGCGTCGCTGTCGCGCGCGTTGCGGTTGGTCGCGAGCTTCCGCCCTCCGCTGTCGAACACTTCCAGGAGCGGAGTGGCCTTGCTGTCGATGGACGACGCGAGGCACGACACG
>CAZBXY010000021.1:0-42799 GCA_964495365.1 uncultured Frigoriglobus sp.
CGATTGCGATGTGATCGAAGCGGACGGCGGCACGCGCACCGCGAGCATCACTGGGGCGTTCGTGGCGCTCGCCGATGCGCTCCAGTCCATCAAGAAGGACTTGCCGGGGACGATCGCGGACGTGCTGACGGATAGCGTCGCGGCGGTGAGCGTGGGCCTCGTGGACGGCGAGGAGCGGCTCGATTTGGAGTACGTTGAGGACCGCGACGCGGAGGTGGACCTGAACCTCGTGATGACCGGCTCGGGGAAGTTCATCGAAGTGCAAGGCACCGGCGAAGAGGCGACGTTTTCGCGGAAACAGCTCGATGCGCTCTTGGCGCTCGGCGAAGCGGGGATCGCGCAAATCACGAAGTTGCAAAAGCAGGCGCTCGGCAAGGCGTGGCCGATCGGGTAGGATCGCGGCGTTATTCACGCCGGAGATGCTCCATGCTTCGCCTTCTCCTCGTCCTCGCCGCGCTCGGCTTCGCCTCGCGGCTAACCGCCGCCGATCATCCGAACGTCGTCCTCATCCTGATCGACGATCTCGGGCAGCGCGATCTCGGCTGTTACGGCAGCACCTACTACCGCACACCACACATCGACAAGTTCGCCACGCAGGGCGTGCGTTTCACCGACGCCTACGCCGCGTGTCCCGTCTGTTCGCCAACGCGAGCCTCGATCCTCACGGGAAAGTATCCGCAACGCTTCGGCATCACCGATTGGTTGCCGGGCCAACCCGATCGCCCGTTCATGAAGCTGAAGCGGCCAGCGCTTCCCGATCACCTTCCGCTCGAAGCGGTGACGATCGCGGAGGCGCTGAAACCGGCGGGCTACGTCACGGGAAGCATCGGCAAATGGCACCTGGGCGGCCACGGCTTCGACCCGACGAAGTCCGGCTTCGACACGAACATCGCGGGCGACCAGTCCGGCACGCCGTACAGTTATTTCGCACCGTACCGCAACAAGAAGGCGTCGATACCGGGCCTCGACACCGCTCCGGAGGGCGAGTACCTGACGGACCGCCTCGCGGCGGAGGCCGTCAAATTCATCACGGCGAACAAGGCGAAGCCGTTCTTCCTGTACCTGCCGCACTACGGCGTCCACACGCCCATGCGCGCGAAGCAGGCGCTCATCGACAAGTACAAACCCGGCCGCCCCGGCACGCAGGGCAACCCGACCTACGCGGCGATGGTCGAGAGCATGGACGAAGCCGTCGGCACGGTGTTGAAGGCGCTCGACGACCTGAAGCTGGCGGACAACACGCTCGTCATCTTCACGAGCGACAACGGCGGCCTCGCGACGCTCGAAGGGATGCCGTTCGCGCCCACCATCAACACGCCGCTGCGCGAGGGGAAGGGCTACCTCTACGAGGGCGGCGTGCGGGTCGCGTGCGTCATGAAGTGGCCCGCGGTCATCAAAGCGGGCACCACCACGGACGAACTGTCGTGCAGCATCGACCTGTTCGACACGATCCTCGACGCGACGCAGGCGAACCCCGACCGCAAGGTCGGGGGTGAACCGAAGCGCGACGGCATCTCGCGCGTGCCGATCTTCCGCGGCGAGAAGATGAAGGACCGCGAACTGTTCTGGCACTATCCGCACTACGCCAATCAAGGCTCGCGGCCCGGCGGCGCGGTTCGGCGCGGGGACTACAAGCTGATCCACTACTACGAAGACGATCGATATGAACTCTTCGATGTCAAGAACGACATTTCCGAATCGCGCAACTTAATCAAGGACGAACGCCCGGCAGTTATGGTCGCGTACGTCACACTGTTCAAAGCGCTCCGCGGATGGCGGGAGGAAGTCGGCGCGAAGATGCCGACCGCGAACCCCGACTACCGCCCCAACCCGCCGAACAAGGACGGCATCATCACGATGCACGCGCGTACCGCGCTCGTGCAGGGCGCGATGCTCCGGTTCGAGCCGCTGCCGCACAAGAACACGCTCGGCTTCTGGGTGAACAAGGACGACTCCGCAACTTTTGATTTCACCGCCACACAGCCGGGCACGTTCACCGTCGAGGTGCTGCAAGGCTGCGGCAAAGGGAGCGGCGGCGCGGAAGTCGAACTCGCCGTGGGCGATGAGAAACTCACGTTCACCGTGAAGGACACCGGCGGGTTCCAGAACTTCGAGGCCCGCGAGGTCGGTACACTCAAGATCGACAAGGCCGGCAAGCACACACTCACTGTGAAGGCGAAAACGAAACCCGGCGCCGCGGTCATGGACCTCCGGCAGATCGTACTCAAACCGACAAAGTGATCATTCGTCCACAACAACTCTATCATGGTCGAGCGTTCACTATTTGTCAAGTCGGGCGGGGATATTTTCCAGAATTCTTGGAGGCTCGCCCATGACGGACCTCGTCGGCAAGTGGTTGGGTGAGTTCGAGGTGGTGCGCGAACTCGGGCGCGGCGGGATGGGCGTCGTGTTCGAGGCCGTGCAAACCTCACTCCACCGGCGCGTGGCGCTGAAGGTGCTCGGCCCGGGGCTGGGGTTGACGGCGAAGGCCGTGTCGCGGTTCCGGCGCGAGGCCGAGGCCGCCGCCAAACTCCATCACACCAACATCGTTCCCGTCTACGCCACCGGCGAAGAGGGCGGCGTCCACTTCTACGCGATGGAACTGATCGACGGCCCGTCGCTCGATCGGGTCATCACGGAGTTGCGCGAGGCGCGGGGCGGGGCCAAGCCGACCCCAACCGTGGCCCCAGAACTCACGACCACCGGTCCGTACCTCGATACCTCCACGCCCACCGGCACCGGGGTGTCGTCGGGGCTGAGTTCCGGCGGGGCGTACTTCGACACCGTGGCGCGGCTGGTCGCGGACGTGGCCGAAGCCCTTCATCACGCCCACCAGAACGGCGTCATCCACCGCGACATCAAGCCGGGCAACTTGCTCCTCGGGTCCGACGGCCGGCTCTCGATCAACGACTTCGGGCTGGCGCGGGCGCTGGAAGAACCGGGGATGACAACCACCGGCGAGTTCGTTGGCACGCCGGCGTACATGGCCCCGGAGCAGATCGCTGGCGGGCGCATCCCGGTCGATCACCGGTGCGACATCTACTCCCTCGGCGCCACACTCTACGAGTTGCTCACACTCCGACCGCCGCTCGTCGCGGAGCGGCGCGACCAGCTCCTGGCGATGGTGGTTCAGAAGGACCCGCCCGCGCCGCACGCGGTGAACCCGAAGGTACCCCGCGATCTCGAAACGATCTGCCTGAAGTGCCTCGAAAAAGACCCCGACCGACGGTACCGCAGTGCGAAAGAGTTGGCCGACGACCTGCGCCGGTACGTGCACCGCTTCGCGATCCTGGCCAAGCGCGCCGGCCCGCTCTCCAAACTGAAGAAGTGGGTCAAGCGCAACCCCGGGCTCTCGGCGGCCGGCGCGTGCGTGGTTCTGGCGGGGGTGACCGCGGGATTCTTCGCCTATCGGTCGAACCAACTGGAAGCCCAGCGTCGGGCCGAAGCCGAACAGAACGAGCAGGCCCGGCGCGAGCAGGCCGAACAGCACGAGAGGGAGTTGCGGGAGGAGCGGTGGCGGGCGGCCATCGATCGAGCGTCTCTGGCCGCGATGGGTGGCGACTTCGCCACGGCCGAGGAGGCCGTCCGGGAGGCGGAGCGGCTCCAGGCGTTGCCCGGGCAGTTGCGGATGCTCCGCGGCGTGGTCGCGTTCTATCAGGGGCGGATCGAGGAATCGATCTCACACCTCGAACAGGCGGTGGCCTTGAACCCCGAGAGCGTCGCCGCCCGGGCGCTCCTGGCCGTGGGGTACAGCGAGGCCATTCAATTCGGAAAATACGAAGACGCCATTCGCGCCGTCGAACGGTTCGAACCGAGAAGCCCGGAGGACTGGCTCTTCCGGGGCTACGCCAAGTCGAAACTCGACCCCGGACTGGGGTTGCCGGACATGGACGAGGGGTTCCGCCAGCGCCCGGGGTCGCTGTTGGCGCGGGTTCTCCGGGCCGAAGCCCGCGTCCTACAGGCCCTCGACCACACCGATGTGGACATGGCCGCGGCGGCCCAGGACGAGGTGTTCGTACTTAAGCAGTTACTCACAGGTAACCCGACCACCGCCCGAACTAGCCTGATCGTCAATCTGTATGCGGCCCCGGTGTACCGAGATCGGAAACTGGTCGAGCGGGCCGCTGCCGCTCGCGACATGGTGCGCCGGGACGCCGAGACGCTGCGCCCGTCCAGCCACCTCATGGACCTGGCTCTTTACCGGTGGATGGCACTTCGGGAGGAGAAGGTGGAAATAAACGTGTTGCCGGAACTGGAACGTAACTACCAGATGTCCCCCGCAGCCGGTACCGCGTGGTACATCGCTCTCACCCACTACCACGCAGGCAACATTGACCGCGCGCTCGCGATCGTCGAACCACATCGCGGGGATGTCCTGGCGGATCAGTTCCGCGCGATCTTCGGCGCTGAGCACCCGGGCGGAAGGGAGCGGGGTGCCGCGATCATGCGCGAGGCCGTCGGGCGTGACCTCCGCGGGTGGGAAATGTTCAATACATTGTGCGTCTTGCGGCTGGTCGGCACGCCCGCGGAAGCGACCGACGCGGCCCGGGCGTTTCGCCGCCACCCCGAACGATTTGTCCCCATCCGGACTCGGCCCTTTCGCGATGCGGTCGATCACGCGGCCGGCGAACTATCCGATGAGGCACTCCTCCAGCGGTCAGAAACCTCCCGGCTGGACCAATGCAACGCCCACTTTTGCGTCGGGATCGCGAAACTTTCGCGCGGTGACCGGGCCGAAGCCCGTGTGCAGTTCGAGGCCGCCGTGCAGACGGGAGCGTTCGTCTACTACCCCTACGACCTCAGCGTCGCGTTCCTCCGCCGCATGGGCGCCGACCCGAACTGGCCGCGGTGGATACCTCACGTCGCCCCGATGCCGCGTCACAAACTCTGACTTCCTCGGAGTACCCATGCCCCGCTCCGCCCTTCTGATCGCGTTCCTGTTCGCGCCCTCACCGCTGCGCGCGGCCGAGCCGTTCGACCCCAAGCCCATCGACGCGGTCGTCGAGAAGGCGCTCAAGGAGTTTGATGCGCCCGGGGCCGCGGTCGTCATCGTCAAGGACGGCGAAATCGTTTACCTCAAAGGGTTCGGGGTTCGCGAGAAGGGGAAAGACGAGAAGGTAACGCCCGACACCGTGTTCGCGATCGCGTCGTGTACCAAGGCGTTCGCCGCGACCCTCGTCGCGATGCTCGTGGACGAGGGGAAGCTGAAGTGGGACGACAAGGTCCACGACCACCTGGACTACTTCCGGCTCCGCGACGACGCGGCCGACCGCGAGGTCACCGTTCGCGATCTGATGTCGCACCGCACCGGGATGCCGCGGCACGATATGCTCTGGGCCGGTGCGACCACCTGGGACAGCGAGGCCGTCATCCGTCAGTGGGTGAAAGCGAAGCCGGCCACATCGTTCCGCAGCACGTGGGAATACTCGAACGTGCCGTTCACCACCGCCGGCGTTATCGCGGGCAAACTTGAGAAGACCGACTGGGCGACGGCCACGAAGGCGCGCATCTTCGACCCGCTGGGGATGAAATCGACCAGCGCCACGGCCCGCGAAGCGGTCGCGCTGAAGGACCACGCCTCTCCGCACTACTTCGGGCTGGACAAGTCGGTGTCGGCGATCGCCTGGGACAACCTCGACTCGGCCCGCGCGGCCGGGAGCATCAACAGCACCGCACGCGACCTCGGCGCGTGGCTCCGGTTCCAGCTCGCGGCGGGCAAGGTCGGCGACAAGCAACTCCTCGCGCAATCGGCGCTGCGCGAAACGCACACCCCGCAGATGCTGTTCAAACCGGAAGGGCCGTTCGCGGTGTACTTCCCGGCGAAATTTACGCGGTTCGCCAGTTACGGGCTGGGGTGGTTCGTGACCGATTATCGTGGGGTCACGTGCGTCTCGCACGGGGGCACGCTCACCGGGTTCCGCGCGCAGTGTATGTTGGTGCCGGAAAAAAATTCAGGTGTGTTCGTCCTGTGTAACCTGCGTCCGTCGTATGTCACGGAAGCGGTGGCGAAGTCCGCACTCGACGTGCTGCTCGGGCTGCCCGCCGAGGACTGGGTCGCGTTCCACAAGACTCAGTTGGCCCTTCTGGACGCCGGTGTTGCGAATACGAAACAAAAACGTGAATCCGCACGAAAAACTGACGCGAAGCTTAGCCTGGCACCAAAAGATTACGCCGGCAGTTACACCGAACCGGCCTACGGTCGGGCCGCGGTGACCGTCGATGGCGACCAGTTGGCCCTGCGGTGGGGGAAGTTCACATTCCGATTAGAGCACTACCACTTCGACACGTTCACCGCGGTCCCGGTGGAGCCGAAGGCAGACGTGATCTCGTTCGACCGCAGCACGTTCGAGGTGCAGTTCCGACTCGCCGCGAGTGGCGAGGTCGAGGGGATGAAGTTCCTCGATCAAGAGTTCCGGCGCGCCAAGAAGTGACCGCGGGCGTCGGACCGAGCGTCATGGGACCGACCGCCCGAACCGTCAGAACGGTTCTTGAATTTCTCCATCTTACCCAGTTTCACGCTATGCAGTGCGCCCACGACCGGTTATTACTTGACCTGTCGCTTCGTTAGAGTTGAGTCCGCACCCTGTTTTTCACCCTTTCCCCCGGAGTTGACATGAGTAAGCTCGCCCGTCCGCAATCGGCCCGTCTCAGTTGCGAGGCGCTGGAAGACCGGCTGACCCCCGTCGCGGCGTACACCCTGGCCGGGGTCGGTCTGGGAACGGCCAACCTGCTCGCGTTCGACACCGCCTCGCCGGCGATCACGGCGACCACGCCGATCACCAACCTCGCCTCGAACGAAACGCTGGTCGGGATGGATTTCCGCCCGCAGAACGGGCATTTGTACGCGCTGGGCGTGAACGCCACCGGCACCGGCACCCTGTACGACATCTCGGTTCGCACCGGCCGGGCGTCGCCGGTCGGGGCGACCGGCGGGGTCACCACCACCGACGGCCTGGGGAGCCCCGCCACGACCGCCTATGCGTTCGACTTCAACCCGCTGGCCGACGCAATTCGAGTCATGGCCAGTGACGGGGACAACTTCGTCATCAACGCCAACACCGGCACGACGCTGGCCAACCAGACGTCCGTCAACGGCGGTCGTGTGTATACCGGCACCACGTACACGAACAACTCGCCGAACTTAACGAACACGACCGAGTACGCGATTGATGCGACGGCCGGCGCACTCTATCTCATCCCGACCCCAGCCACGCCGGGCGCTGGTGACACGCTGGTCGGGGGGCTCGGCGTTACTTTCACCGCGATCAACGGGTTCGACGTCCCGGCGGGCGTGAACGCGCCGGCGCCGAACGGCACCGCGGTCACGACCGGGTCGGCGATGGCGAACCTGACCGTCGGCGGGGTGTCGCGGTTGTACAGCGTGAACCTCGTGACTGGCGCGGCCACGCTCGTGGGCACCATCGGCAGCGGGTCGGCGACCAACGGGCTGGCGATCCAGAACGACTACAACGGGTTCCCGGCGGTCAGCATCAGCGGGGCGACCCCCGGCGCCGCCAACCTGGTCCGGTTCAACACCGCGACGCCCGGCACCACGACGACGGTGGCCATTACCGGCCTCAACGCGGGCGACACACTCGTCGGGGTCGCCTTCCGGCCGGCGACCGGTCAACTCTACGGGCTGGGCGTGACCGCCGGCGGCGTGGGCACGCTGTACCTGATCGACCCGCAGGGCGGGGCTGTGATCACCGCCACGACGCTGACTCCGGCCATGGGCGTGACGATCCCCACCCTGCCGAACCCGGCGACGGCGGGCGTCGGCTACGGGTTCGCTTTCAACGCGACGGTGGACGCGATCCGCGTCATCACGACCGCCAATCAGAGCTTCGCCATCCTCCCGGCCACTGCCGTGGTCGCTTCGGTGGCCCCGGCCGTCACCGGCGGCATCGTCGATTCCGCGACCTACACCAACTCGTTCGGCCAGACGCCCGGGGTGGGCGGCCCGACGACACTGTACGTTCTCAACTCGACCACGAACCAGCTCGCGATTATGAACCCCGGCACGAGCGTCGTGACGCCGATCGCGACGGTGACCTCCGGCGGTACGACCCTCGACTTCTCCTCGGTTACCGGGTTCGAGGCCGGGGCCGGGGTGACGACGGTCGGGCCCAACGGCACGCAGGTCACGGCCGGGTTCGGGTACGCGTCGCTGGTGGTGGGCGGGGTGTCCAACCTGTACCGGATCGACCTGCGGACCGGTGTCGCCACGAACCTCGGTACGCTGCCGACCGGCACCTCGGGACTGAGCCTGGCCGACACGCCGGGCGGGACGATCAACTTCCAGAGCGCGACGCTGTCCGGCAGCGAGGGCGGCACGGTGAACGTCGTGCTTACCCGCAGCACCACCACCGGCCCGCAGACAGTGACCGTGACCGTCGCCGCCGGCGGTAGCGGCACCGGTGCCGACCTCGGCAGCGGCCCCTTCACCGCTACCTTCGTTGATGGGGCGACCACCGCCACCCTGAGCATCCCGATCAGCGCGGATATGCTCACCGAAGGGCCGGAGACGCTCAACCTGATTCTCAACGCGCCGGGCGCCGTCCGCGGCGCGATCAGCACCGCCAGTCTGTCGATCGCCGACACGTCGCGCACGCCCGCGTTCTACAGCGCCGCGGCGGTCATCGGCGGGGCCCTCGTTCTCCAAGGCGCGGGCGTCGCGGGCGGGACTGCGGTCATCCCGCTGCCGCCCGGCTCGCTCGCCTTTATGGCAGACGTGAGTGGCGACGGCACCGGCGACCTGATTCTGATCACCCCGAGCTTCATCCTGGTGGCCGACGGCGCGACGGGCAAGTTCCTGGCCCTCGGCATCGACGTCGATGGCGACAACTTCCGCGATCTGCTGATATTCAACCCCGACGGTACCACCACGACGACCAACGGTCGCACCGGGCTGGTGACGCGGATGTAATGTGGAGGTGACGCCCCGGCCGGCTCGTCGGCCGGGGCGGCTTCTCGCTCGGTGAGGCCGGGGCTGCTTCGTGGCAGCCCCGGCCTCACCGATTTTGTGTACCCGTTGCAAGTACCCGATCACACATCGAATTTCGTGAACCGGCCGCACTTTTCGCTTGCAATACGCGCGCGGCCAAACTCATATAGTTTTGACCCTGAAAACCAGCGGTCACCCCCCAATACTCATCGAGGGCCGCCGATGTTTCGAGCCGCGCTGCTCGCGCTGTTCACCGGGCTACTGGTGCTGTCCGGTGGCATCGTGGGACAGGAAACCAAAACCAAGGAAGACCCCAAAAAGGACGTGAAGCCGGACGACAAGAAGAAAGAAGACACCGGCGCCAAGGCGAAGGGCGTACTGCCCCCGAACTGGAAGAAACTCGGGCTGAGCGACGCCCAAGTTCAAGATATTTACAAAGTCCAGAACAAGTACGACGCGGAGATCGACAAACTTCAAGCGAAGATCGACGAGCTGAAGGCGAACCGCACCAAGGACATGAAAGCGGTGCTGACCGCGGAGCAGAAGAAGCGGCTCGACGATATCCTGACCGGCAAGGAAAAGTAACCGCGCTATGGGCCTCGATCGCACAATTCGGTTTCCCGCCGGCGCAGTCCCCGGGTGGAGCGCGATCACGGGCCGGCTCGCGGGCCTGGGCGAGCCGGCCCCGCTCCGGATGATCGACGGGCTGCCAGCGTTCCCGGACGAGGTGCCCGAAGACGGCTGGCGCGAGTTGCGCGTCGGCTGCACCGCGGGGATGGTCACCCTCCGGCGCGGGGCCGATTCTCTCACGTGTGTGGTATGGAGTAACGCCGACCCGGCACTTCTGGCCGCCCGCGACCGGCTCGCGTGGGCGTGTGCGGCGGCCGGGGACGGGGTGGTCGTGTCCGACGCGAGCGAGCTTCCGGCCGACACGTTCGCCCGCCAGTGCGGCATTTCTCCGGCATAATCCACACGACCCCTCACGGTCCCCGCACGCGACCCGTTTTCCGCCTCTCACCGACCTTCCCAACAGCCGATACTCATCCAAAACGGCGCCGACGGTTGGGCTTGTCCGGGCGCCGGGCGTTCGCTAACTTCCGCAAACTCCGGGCGACCGATCTTCCCGGGCGGCTCGGAACAGGGGTTATCATCGTGGGCGTCACCGTCCGGCAAATGGCCGAGTGGGTGCGGGGCGAAGTGCTCGGCGACCCCGAACTGGCCGTCACCAACGCGCGGGCGCTCGCCGACGCCGGCCCGGGCGATGTCACGTTCGTGGAGACCGACAAGAACCTGTCGGCGTGGCACGCGAGCCGGGCCGCCGCGGCGGTCGTCGGGCCGTCGGTCCCGCTCAACGGCAAGCCGATCATCCGCGTGCCCGACCCGCTCATGGCGTTCGTGGAGATCGTCCGACACCTGCGGGCACGCCCGGAGGAGCCGCACGGGCGGATCGACCCCAGCGCCAGCGTTCACCCTTCCGCCCAACTCGCCGCCGGCGTGAGCGTCGGGCCGCTCGCCGTGATCGGCGAAGGAACGACGATCGGCGAAAACGCGACGATCCACGCCGGCGCGGTCGTGGGACGGTTCTGCACGATCGGGTCCGATTCGATCATCTACCCGCGGGCGGTGCTGTACGACAACTGCGTGCTCGGCGCCCGGGTGACGATCCACTCCGGCGCGGTCCTCGGGGCCGACGGGTTCGGCTACCGCGTCCACAACGGGCAGCACATCAAGGTGCCGCAGCAAGGGTGGGTCGAGATCGGCGACGACGTCGAGATCGGGGCGTGTTCGACCATCGACCGCGGCACGTTCGGCCCGACGCGCGTCGGGGCCGGGACGAAGATCGACAACCTCGTGATGATCGGCCACAACTGCCAGATCGGCCGCCACAACGTGCTGTGCGGGCAGGTCGGAATCGCCGGCTCCTGTGTGACCGGCGATCACGTCGTCATGGCCGGGCAGGTGGGCATCGCGGACCACGTCACCATCGGCAGCCGCGTGGTGATCGGCGCCCAGGCGGGCGTGAGCAACGATCTGCCGAGTGACCAAAACGCGCTCGGGAACCCGGCGGTCGGGGTTCTGGAATACAAGCGCATGCTGGTCAACTTCCGGCGGCTCCCGGAACTGCGCGACGAGGTGAAGCGGATCAAGAAGCACCTCGGGCTGAAAGGGGACGAATGAGTCCCCCCGCGACGGTGACCTTCGGGGCCGGCGCGCCGGCCCCGTTCGACCCGCGCGAGCCGGTCGGGCTGCTGGCGTGCGGCGGGCGGTTCCCCGTGGTCTTCGCCGAGAAGGCCCGCGAGTGCGGGATCCCGGTTGTGTGCGTCGCGGCCCACGGCATGGCCGACCCGGTGCTGCGCGACCTCTGCGCGGAATTCGTCTGGCTCCGCCGGTTCTCGCTCGGCGCGATCATTCGGGCCTTCCGCCGCGGGAGCGTCCGGCGGTGGACGATGGCCGGGAAGTTCGAGAAGCGGCTCGTGTTTCGCCCGTGGCGCTGGGTCCGGCTGCTGCCCGACTGGCGCGTCATCCGGTTCTGGTTCTTCCGCCGGCGGAAGGCGAACAACGACGATTCCCTCCTCCTCGGGCTGATCGATGAGTTCCGCCGCGAGGGGATGGAGTGCGTGTCGGCCCTGGACCTGTGCCCGGAGTTGCTCGTGAGGGAAGGGGTTCTGACGCGGCGCAGGCCCTCGGCGGCCGAACTGCGGGACATCGCGTTCGGCTGGTCCCTGGCCCGCGAGATGGGTCGGTTGGACGTCGGGCAGAGCGTGATGGTTCGCGAGCGCGCGGTCATCGCGGTGGAGGCGATCGAGGGCACCGATCAGGCGATCGCCCGCGCCGGCGAGCTGTGTCGCGGGGGCGGGTTCGTGGTGGTGAAGGTGGCCAAGCCGGAGCAGGACACGCGGTTCGACGTGCCGACGGTCGGCACCCGGACCATCGAGGCGATGCGCGCCGCCGGGGCGACGGTGCTGGCGATCGAGGCCGGGCGGACGATCCTCCTGGACGAGGCGAAAACCGTCGAATTGGCCGACAAGTACGGTATCACGATCACCAGTCTCGTCGCGCCGGCGGACTGACGATTTGCCCCCGGTGGCGCCCGCTTTGCCCAAACACTGTTCCCTTCCTCCCGGGCGCGCGGTTATAACTAACGCACCCCCTATTGTCGCGGGACCGACCCGGCGCGCTCACGCCCGGGGTCCGTTCGTCCCCGACTCCGCCCGCCGGGACCGTTCATGGGCCTGATGACGTACCTACTGCCGAACCCCCTTTCGGGTGACGCTTCGGCGCTGCTCCCGGACGCGTGCGTCGCCTCCACGGTCGGGTACTACGACCAGTCGCCCGTACCCACGCGGGTGCAGATCGCCCCCGACCGGATCACCCTCACCCGCGACCAGAACGAGAGCGGGTACCTCATTGTCCCGTGGCCGGTCGAGCCATACGGGACGCTCGTCGTTTCCTCCACCACGCTCCGCGAGCGCCCGGAACCGTACCGGTTGCTCGTCGAACTGGCGCGCGGCAAGCTGAACCAGGTGCGCGCACAGGCGGCCGAGTGGCAGTCGATCGGGTTGCGGACGACGGCGGACTTCGACCGCGCGCTGACCGACGCCACGCGGGTCTTCGGCCGCGCGGCCCTGGCCCCGACGCCGGCGGAAGCGGACGTGCTGGCGACCCAGGTGCTGGAGAAGACCCACGCGCTCGCCGATCAGCTCGTGCGGGACTACGTCGAGCAGATGTTCGACACCCGTCACCAGTCGGAAGGGCCGCACCTGGACACGCGCCTGGCCGCGCGCTACGGGCGCGCCCCCGTCGGCGCGGCGGGGGCCGAGTACGAGAACGCGTTCAACGCCGCCAACGTCTGCTTCCGCTGGCGCGACATCGAGCCGGTCGCCGGGCAGTTCGAGTGGGAGGGGGCCGACGCCGCGGTGGCCGCCGCAACGGCGACCGGGCTACCGATCACGATCGGGCCGATCGTCGATCTGGCGCCCGGGATGCTCCCCGGCTGGGCCGCCGGGTACGACGCGGACCTGCCGACGCTCGCGTCGTGCATGTGCGACTACCTGGAAACGGTCGTCGGCCGGTACCGGCACGACGTGCGCCGGTGGATCGTGTGCGCCGGGTTCAACCACGCCGACGCCTTCGGGCTGGTGGACGACGACCGGTTGCGGCTCGCGTTCCGGCTGTTCGAGGCCGCGGCGCAGGTGGACGCGGGCCTGGAGCTGGTGCTCAGCGTCGCGCAGCCGTGGGGCGATTATCTCGCCGGCGAGGACCAGACCATCACCCCGGTCACGTTCCCGGACGACCTGATGCGGGCCGGGGTGCGGCTGGCGGCGGTCGAACTGGAGTTCCTCGTCGGCACCCGGCCCCGCGGGAGCCGCCCGCGCGACCTGCTCGACGCGGCCCGCATCCTCGACGTGTTCGGAATGCTCGGCCTGCCGCTGGAAGTCGTCCTCAGCCTGCCATCGGCCGACACGCCGGACCCCAACGCCGCCGACCACGAGCAAACCGTCTGGCGGCCCGGCTGGCGCGCCGGTCCGTCGCCCGAAGGGCAGGCGGAGTGGGGGGCGTCGTTCGCGGCGCTGGCGCTGTCGTGGCCGCGGGTCCGGGGCGTCACGTGGGGCCACTGGACCGATGCCGAACCCCATCTGGTCCCGCACGGCGGGCTGCTCGACGCGCAGGGCCGGCCGAAACCGCTTCTCGCGCGCCTCCGCGCCCTGCGAACCGAACATCTTTGACAGTTCTCCGATTTATTGAGTTCACTTTTGCTCGTCGGTTCGTCACAATAGGTGCGCGACCCGCAAAACCGTGGACGGACTGCGCGCCGAAGTGCCCAACGTACCCACCTAACCGCACAATTCCTCGCGAAACGTGCGACGGACCGGTGGTCAGCGGACCAGAATAACCCGGCGGACCGAACCAACGCCGGGCCGGCGAAATCCGTTAGCACAGACAGCGAATAGCTGTTCGGACGGACTACGGACATTGGCGGCCCGCTCCCGCGCTGGTATCAAAGCGGGAGACGACTCGACGACTCGCGATCACGGCTCGGTGAGAATCTGTTGGGCGTTCTTGTGGCACACAGGCTTTCCAGCCCGTGCCACAAACGAACAGGACAGACTTCCGACCGTATCCCGACGAGGCTGCTGAACAACCGCGATCACAGACCCAGGCCCCGCACCAGGTTCGGACCCGTACCGACACGAGGGAGGTACTCCGATGTCGGAGCGCGATCGCCCCACGAACGGAACGCCCGACGCGCCGGAGGGCGCGCCGCGGACCGTCGCCGGCTATCGTTTGCTTCGCAAGATCGGCGAAGGCGGGATGAGCGCGGTCTACCAGAGCTACGACGTGGCCGCCGGCCGCCCGGTCGCGGTGAAGATTCTCGCCGATCACCTCGCCGGGCAGCCGGAGTTCGTCGGCCGGTTCTACCGCGAGGCCCGGCTCAGCCGCGTCCTCGAGCACCTGCACATCGTACAGGGGTACGCGTCCGGGTTCGATCCCGAGGTGAACAAGCACTACATCGTTTTGGAGTTCATCGACGGCCCGACCGCGCACGGGGCGCTGGCGCGGCTCGGCCGGTTGTCGGTCGGCATGGTCGTCCGCGTTGGGATCGACATCGCGCGGGCGCTCGAGTTCCTGCACGAGCGGCACTACGTCCACCGCGACGTGAAGCCCGACAACATCCTGTTGCACCCCAGCGGCATCGCGAAGCTCGCCGACCTCGGCCTCGCCAAGCGGCTCAACGACGACTCGCAACTGACCTCGGTCCACCAGGGCGTCGGCACGTCGTACTACATGCCCTACGAGCAGGCGGTGAACGCCAACCTCGTGGACGGGCGGAGCGACCTGTTCGCCCTCGGGGCGACGCTGTACCACCTGCTCACCGGCGAGGTGCCGTTCGCGGGCGCGACCCACGACGAGATCGTGCGCGAGAAGTGGGAAGGGACGTTCCGCCCGATCCGCGAAACCAACCCGACCGTACCGGAAGAGGTGGCGGCGCTGGTCGAAGCGACCCTGGCGTGTGACCCGCGGAGTCGGGTGCAGAAGGCCGGGCAACTGGCGCAGGCGCTGGCGGCGACCAGGCTGGCCACGCGGTTGCCGACGTTCGCGCCCGGGACCGGCCCGCCGGCGGCGAACGATTCCGAGCCGATTACTGACGCGCCCACCCGCGCCGACCACCGCGTTCCGCTGATCCCGCCCCCGTCCGCTCCGCCCGTTCCTCCCGCGCCGCCGGGCGGGGCCGCCTACTCGCGCGCGATGCGGGGGTTGCCCGCGGCGCTGATGGTCCCGCCGACCACGCCGGCGCGCTTCAGTTGGTTGTGGTTCCTCTGCGCGGGCGCGCTGTCGTCCGCGATCGTCGCGAGTCCGTTCGTACTCGCGCCGGCCCCCGAGCCGCCGAAGCCGCCGAAAGCGCTGAAAACGCCCAAGCCGACGCCCGGCATTCAGGATCTGCCGGCCGCGCCCGCTGGCCCCTCGCCGATGGTGCCCCAATAATCACCTCATCCGCGCCTCTTCTGGGATGTGGTGACCGATGTCGTCTGGCGTACCGACAGTGAGGCGCGCCCGCGCCTGTCTCGTGCTCGCGGCCGTGCTGTGGAGCCTCGGCAGCGTGTTCATGCGGCTCTTGCGCGAGCCGCTCGGCCTCGGGCTGAACGAACCCGCCCTTTCTCCCTTGCAAATCGCCTTCTACCGCGGGCTGTTCGGCGGGCTGGTGATGCTCGCGCTGGTGAAGCGCTCCGAGATGGTGTTCCGCCGCCCGATGCTCGGGATGATGCTCGCGTTTGCCGTGATGAGTGCGATGTACCTCTCGGCGCTCGACGGCCCGGCGGCGAACGCGATCTTCCTCCAGAACACGGCCCCGGTGTGGGTGTACGTGTTCGCGGTGGTGGCGCTGGGCGAGCGCGGGGACCGCCGCGGGTGGGCCGCGGTGCTGCTCGCGGCGGCTGGGGCGACGGTCATCGTGAGCGGGAACTGGCCGCGGAACGTCCCGCCAGCGGAACACGACAAGCAGACGGTCCAACTCCTGCTCGGACTCGGCAGCGGAATTGTGTACGCGGTCGTGGTGCTGTTCCTCCGCGTACTCCGCGATCACTCCGCGGCGTGGCTCGTCGCACTCAACCTCCTCGGCACCGCGGTCACACTCGGGCTGTTCGTCTTGCTCAATGACGGCCGGTCGGCGTTTGCCGAGTGGGCGACGGCGCCGAGCGCGAAACAGGTCGCGGTGCTGGTGGTGTTCGGGGCGTTCCAGATGGCGTTTCCGTACTGGCTGTTCACCCGCGGGCTGCGGTCCGTTTCCGCGCACGAAGCGGCGCTCATCACCCTGATCGAACCGCTCTTGAACCCGGTGTGGGCGTATCTCATCACTCCCGAAAAGGACTCGCCGAACGTCTGGATGTTCGCCGGCGGGGCGCTGATCCTGGTCGCGCTCGTCTGGCGGTACGTCCCGGCGCGGGCCGAGTTCACCGCGGAGACCGCGAAGACCGCGAAGACCGCGAAGAACGCAGAGAAGACGGAAGACAAGTCGTCGTGAAGATGGCATAATGCCGGTCTTCCTCCGCGGTCTTCGCGGTCTCTGCGGTGAACACTCATGCCACCACTCCACCTCGCGACGTTTGAATGTGACGTGACCCCGCCCGACGGGCACCCGCTCTGCGGCGGGTGGATCATGCCGGTGCGCGGGGTCGATGACCCATTGAAGGCGCTCGGGGTCGTGCTGCTCGGCGGCGCGAAACCGGTCGTGTTGTGTGCGGTCGATTGGACCGGGCTCCGCAACGAGGCGTTCCGCATCTGGCGCAAGGCGCTCGCGGACGCCGCGCACACGACGCCCGAACACGTCTCGTTGCATTGCGTTCACCCGCACAACGCGCCGTTCGCCGACGTCGAAGCCCAGAAGCTGATCGCGGAGGCGAAGGCCCCGATCTCGCTCGACCTCAAATACTTCGACGAGTGCGTGAAGAAGAGTTGCGACGCGCTCAAGGCGTCGCTGATGAAGGCCGTGAGGTGCACGCACATTGGAACCGGGGCGGCGGAGGTGAAGGAGGTCGCATCCAACCGGCGCGTACTGGGTGACGACGGGAAGGTGAAGTTCACCCGCACGAGCGCCACGAAGAACAAGGAAGCCCGCGACGCCCCGGAAGGGTTAATCGACCCGAAGTTGCGTTCCCTGTGTTTCTGGAACGTCGGAACCACTCTCGCGGTGCTGCACTTCTATGCCTGTCACCCGATGAGCTACTACGGCGACGGTCGCGTGAGTGCGGATTTCTGCGGGCTCGCGCGTCAGAAGCGGGCGGACGAAACAAAGGTGTTCCAGATGTACTTCAACGGGTGTGGCGGCAACATCACCGCGGGGAAGTATAACGACGGCGCGAAGGAGAACCGCGCGGTGCTGCGCGACCGGATCCACGCGGCGATGGTCGCGGCGTGGAAAGATCAGAAGAAGACCGAGGTGAAGGAGTTCGCGTGGCGGTTCGAGCCGGTGAAGCTGCCGCCGCGCAAAGAAGCATCATTCGGTGAGGAAGAGAGCAAGAAGGCGCTTTACGACGTGAAGGCGACCGACGCGAAGCGGAACAACGCCGCGTACCAGCTCGCGTGGCTCAAGCGCAAGGACGTGCCGATCGAGGTGAACTGTCTCGACTTCGGTAATTCGGTGCTGAACCTGTTTTTGCCGGGCGAGTCGTTCGTCGAGTACCAGCTCGCGGCGCAGAAGCTGCGGCCCGACGCGGTGGTGAACGTCGCGGCCTACGGGGACGACGGCCCGGGCTACATCCCGACCGCAAAAGCCTACCTGGAAGGCGGTTACGAGCCGACCGTCGCGCTTTCGGGTCCGGAATCCGAGGAGATTCTGCTCGCCGCGATGCGAAAGTTGCTCAAGGCTGACCGCTAGCCCACCGGGGTGACGAGTTGGCAATCTTTGGCAATCTTTGGCAATCTTTGACCAAAAAGGCCTAAAAGCCCTGGGAAAACCAAAGGTTGCCACTTGGCAATCTTTGGCAGCCTTTGGCAATCTTACTGAAAAACAAGCACTTCGGACGATCGCTGCCTCACAACATAAGGGACCAAACGTGAAAACGCTCCTCGCATTTCTCTTTTCACTCGCGCTCGCAATGCCGGCGTCCGCCGCGGACGCGCCCGCGTTCAAGGCCGGGGTCGCGACGAAGGTCATCACGCCGGCGGAAGCGGTATGGATGGCCGGATATTCATCGCGCACCAAGCCCGCGGAGGGGAAAGTTCACGATTTGTACGCGAAGGCGCTTTGCCTCGAAGACGCCGGTGGCAAGCGGCTCGTACTCGTGACGACGGACCTCATCGGCATCCCGCGGGCGCTCGGTGATGAGGTCGCGAAGGAGGTCGAGAAAAAGCACGGGATCAAGCGCGAGGAACTGATTCTCAGTTCGTCGCACACGCACTGCGGCCCGGTGATTCGCGAGAACCTGATCGACATGTACCCGATGTCGAAGGAGGACGCGGCGAAAGTCGATGCGTACACGAAGAAGCTCACCGTTGACCTGATCGAGGTGATTGGCGCGTCACTGAAGGAGATGAAGCCCGCGGCGCTCAAGTACGGGGCGGGGAAGGCGACGTTTGCGATGAACCGGCGCGAGCCGACCGACAAGGGGATCATCAACGGCCGCAACCCCGGCGGGCCGGTCGATCACACGGTCCCGGTTCTCGTGGTCGAAGACAAGGACGGCAAGCCGCTCGCGGTGGTGTTCGGCTACGCGTGCCACAACACGACACTGAGCTTCTACCAGTGGTGCGGCGACTACGCCGGGTTCGCTCAGATCGCGGTGGAGAAGGCGCTCCCGGGTGCGGTCGGGATGTTCTGGATCGGCTGCGGCGCGGACGCCAACCCGCTGCCCCGCGGCAAAGTGGAGCTGTGCGAGCAGTACGGCAAGGAACTCGCCGATGCTGCGGTGGCAGCGGTCAAGAACGCGAAGCCCGTCACAGGAAAGTTCGCCGCGAAGTACGAGAAGATCACACTCAAGTTCGAGTCGGTGTTGACGCGGCAGCAACTCAACGCGGATTTGCTGAGCAACCAACATGCGATCAAGAAGCGGGCCGAACGGTTTCTGAAGGAACTCGACGCCAACGGCAAGATCGCCGACACCTACGACCACTACCCGATTCAAACCTGGGCGCTCGGCGATCAGGTGTTGCTCGTCTCGCTCGGCGGCGAGGTCGTGATCGATTACCTCACGCGGCTGAAGAAGGACGTGCCGACGAGCCGCACGCTCTGGGTGATGGGCTACGCGAACGACGTGATGTCGTACATCCCATCGGCCCGCGTACTCAAGGAAGGCGGGTATGAGGCGGATTCATCGCAGATTTACTACGGGATGCCCGGCAAATACAGTCCAAAGATCGAAGATGCGATCGTTGCGAAGGTGAAGGAGCTGGCGGCCGCAGTTGCGCCGCTTGCGAAGCCGCCCGGGCCGCTCAACCCGAAGGAGGAGAAGGAGTCGTTCAAGCTCGACGAGCGGTTCAAGATCGAACTCGTCGCGGCCGAACCGGATGTAGTTGATCCGGTCGCGATGTGCTTCGACGCGAAGGGCCGCATGTTCGTGTGCGAGATGCGCGGCTACCCGAACGGCGGCGTCGGCACCGGAAACGAGACCCGCGGCAAGATCAAGATGCTCACCGACAAGGACGGCGACGGCGTGTTTGAAACGTCGGTCGTCTTTGCCGAAGGACTGCGGTTCCCGATGGGAATCACACCGTACAAGGGCGGGATGATCGTCGCGGTGGCCCCGGACGTCCTGTATCTCGAAGACACTGACAGCGACGGCAAGGCGGACAAGACGACCGTCCTCTACACCGGGTTCAACCTCCACAACATCCAGCAGATGGTGAACGCGCTCCAGTGGGGGCTGGACAACTGGGTGTACGGCATCGCGGGCAGCGACGGCGGGACGATCACCAGCCCGCAGAACCCCAAGATGCCGGCGCTGACGCTCCGCAACCGCGGGTTCCGGTTCAAACCGGACGCGCCCGGCAGCATGGAGCCGACCTCCTCCGGCGGACAATACGGCCTCACCGCCGACGACTATCAGCGCTGGTTTACGGCCACGAACAGCCAGCACTTGCGACAGATCATCCTCCCGGACCACTACCTGAAGCGCAACCCGTACCTCGCGGTGAGCGCGGTCACGGTCGATATCCCCGAACACGGCGCCGCGGCGAAGGTGTTCCGCATTAGCCCGTTCGAGCCGTGGCGGGTCGAGCGCACCACCCGGCGCGCCGGCAGCGCTGACGCGAAGCGGTTCCCGACGACCGAACTCGTGCCCGGCGGCTACATCACCTCCGCGTGCAGCCCACTGATCTACACCGCGGACCTGTTCGGCAAGGAGTTCTACGGCAACAACTTCGTCTGCGACCCGGCGAACAACCTCGTTCACCGCGAACTGGTGACCGACAACGGCGCGGCCTTCAAGGCGGTCCGGGCCTACGAGGACCGCGAGTTCCTGGCCTCGACGGACAACTGGTTCCGTCCGGTTCACCTCAGTACCGGCCCGGACGGGGCGATCTACCTGCTCGACTTCTACCGGGAGGCGATCGAAACGCCACTATCGTTGCCGGACGACATCATCAAGCAACTGAACCTCGAAAGCCGCGGGCGCGGGCGCATCTGGCGGATCGCCCCGAAGGATTTCAAGGCCGCGAAGTTGCCGGATCTGAGCGCACTGAAGCCGGAGCAACTGGCCGAGGAGTTGGTGAGCGCGAATCCCTGGCGCCGAATGACCGCGCAGAGAGTGTTTGTTGAGCGGCAAGAGAAGGGCGCGGTTGAGCGGATGATCGCGGTGATCGAGTCTGGAACATATCCCAATACTCCGAACCTGCATTGGACCCTCCACGGTCTCGGCGCGCTGCGAGATGGGCACATATGGGTTCTTTACCTTGACCGAGTGGGCGGCCAGCGAGAGCAGGCGCTTCGACTCTCCGAACCTCTCCTTGGTAACCCCGGGGAATTCAAGCGGCTCATGACGAAGCTGACCAACGATCCTTCGCCGCGCGTGCGGTTCCAACTCGCGCTGTCGGCCGGCGCGCTGCCGCCTGCGGACGCTGCGCCGATCCTCGCCGCAATTCTGACGAAGGATGCCGGTGACCCGTGGACCGTCAGCGCGGCGCTCAGTTCCGCGAGCGGGTGCGGGTTGGAACTGCTCGAATCCCTGGCCGCGAAGGACAAGCCCCACGCGGCGATTGTTGCGCGGCTCGCGGCGATGATCGGCGCGAAAGGCGATCCGAAGGAAATCGCGCGCGTGCTGGAACTTGTTGCCGAAGGGCGCGCCGGCGACCGCGCGCTCCTCGACGGGCTAGGGCAGGGGATGCGGGCCTCGAAATCGTCGCTGCCGTCGTGGTGGGTGAAACCGCCGGCGGAAGCCGAAGCCGTGATGGCAAAGCTCCGCAAGCGGTTCGACACGGCCGCGGTGACCGTGCGCGACGAGAAGGCCGGGGCAGGGGAGCGTGTCAGCGCCGCGGGGTTACTCGCTTACGGGCCGTTCGACGCCGCCGGGCCGGCGCTGGTGGAAGCATTGACGCCGGCGACGCCCGGCGACGTGCAACTGGCCGCGGTGAAATCGCTCGCAACGCACACCGACGCGAAAGTGAGCGAACTGCTCCTCAAAGGCTGGTCCGGTTACGGGCCAGCGCTACGGCGCGAGGCACTGGAAGCCATGCTCTCGCGGCCCGATCGCGTGCTGAAGTTGCTCGCCGCGGTCGAGGCGATGTCGGTTTCGGCCTCCGACTTCTCCCCGGCGCAAGTGCAGCAGCTTCAAGCCCATCCGAACGCGCAGGTGCGCACGAAGGCCGCCGCGCTGTTCAAGCGAACCGATGCCGACCGGGCGAAGGTGATTAAGGGCTACACGCCGGCGCTCGATCTCAAGGGCGACGCGATGCGAGGGAAGGGGGTCTTCAAGATGAGTTGCTCCGCATGCCACAAGCTCGACGGCGTCGGCAACGACGTGGGCGCGAACCTCGTCGCGGCGCTGCCGAATAAGTCCGGCGAGGATCTGCTCGTCGCGGTGTTCGACCCGAACCGCGAGGTGGACCCACGGTACGTCTCGTATCAGGTGGTCACCGCCGACGAGCGCGTGTTACAGGGCGTTGTTGCGGCCGAAACCCCGACGAGCATCACGCTGCGTCAAGCGGACGGGAAAGAAGACGTGATACTGCGATCGAACATCGCGACCTTGCGCTCGACCGCGCTCTCGCTCATGCCGGTGGGGTTGGAGAAGGAGTTGACCCCGCAGGATGTGGCGGATTTATTTGCGTATTTGAGAACCGCGGGGAAGTAATAGGCGAACCCCGGACGCGAGTCCGGGGGTGAGGAGGTGTAGGGCCACGAACACCCCCGGACTCGCGTCCGGGGTTCGCCCAGATGCTCAGAACTCGTATTCGTTCGCCACCTTGACGTTCATGTCGATGTCCTTGATGTCGCCGAGGACGAGAACCGGCGTGTACCGGTCCTGTCCGGGCACCTTCATGAACCGGATCACGCCCCGGATTTGTACCCACTGCCCGTCGGCGATGTTGTTCACCGACTGCGGCGAGAGGATGCGCACCTTCAGCATCACCGCGTCGGCCCCGCAGCACGTCATTTTCAGCCGGAACAGCGTGAACTCCTTGTCGCCGAGCCGGCTAAACTTCCCCTGGAGGATCGCGGTCTGCCCGGTGTACGACTTCCGCTTGTCCGCGTCGAACGCCGCGTCGTTCAGTTCGTTGAAGCTCATCGTGACGCCCGCGTCCGAGACCAGCCCGTAACGGGTCTCGCCCGACAGCGGCACCATTTCGCGGATCTTCAGCTTGTCGTTCGGTGGCGCCGGCTGAATGACCCGCACCTTCGAGCCGTCTGCCTGGGTGGTCGATTCGAGTTCCACCGCGGCCGGGTCTTTCGCCCACGCTTCGAGTTCCTTGGGATCGACGCTCAGAGACTTGTCGTCCTTCAGGTTCCGCTTCGCCCAGTCCATACTGAACCCGGAGTTCGGGATGCCGAGCGCGAACAGTGCAATCGGGAACACGAGAATGAGCATTCGGGCAAATACCCACGACATGTCGTGACTGTGCCCATGGTCGTCCATCAGGTTCGCGTCGGGGGTCGTACCGGTCGGCAACCCGGGCAGGTGGTTGCACGCGGCGGTGTGGACGTGGTTCTCCTGACACATCATCGCGTCGTCCACCGGCACGAGTTGCCCCGCCTCGCGCCACACGGTCACCGCGCGGAGCGCGACGAGAGCGAGTACGCCGATGCTGCCCAACAGAACGGCGATGTGGAACTTCGGAGCGAGGATGTACACCAACATGTCGGTGCGGTACATCTGGATACCGACGAACCCCAGCGCGCCGCACACCAGGATGGTGAGCAGTTGCTCGGTGAAGTAGTCGCGGGGCGACTGGCACCCGAGGTGACTGTGAGCCATGACCGCGCCTCCCCTTCTGTTGTGGTCCGGTCACAGAGTGACCGGGTTCCGAAGTTCGGTAACTAGGAAACCGCTCCGGTTCCCGGCAGCCCGGTCCAGCCGTTCTGCTGATAAATGAAGTGTAACACCATGCACAGCACGAGCACCTGAATCACCACAGCCACCGCGATGGTCACGATGAGCCGGAGCCGGAACACCCGCGTGTACATCAGCATGAGTTTCAGGTCGAGCATCGGGCCGAGCACCAGGAACGCGAGCTTCGCGGACAGGTGCATCTTGGTGAAGCTCGCCGCGACGAACGCGTCGGCCTCGCTGCACAGGCACATCGCGACCGCCAGGAACATCATCGCGGGGATCGCCAGGAACGGCTGGTCTTTCGACAGGGCCTGAATGTCGTCCTCGGAGATGTAACTGCGGGCCAGCGCCGCGAGGACCGCCCCGAGGATCAGGAACATCGTGATGTCCACGAAGTCGTGCAGCGCGGTGGACGACACGTTCCCCAGGCGCGCAAACAACGGCTGCCGCGGGGCAGGGGAGGGCGGTGTGTCTGACGCCACGGGCGCCTCTGGCACCGCCGGCGGGATCGCGAGGGGCTTCAGCAGTTCGGTGCCGTACTTGCGGTACTGGAGGTGAACGATCAGCCCGGTGATCGTGGCGACCAGGAACGCGAACCCGACGCGCAGGCCCACCATTTCGTAGCCGATCTTGTGGTCGCGGAACGCGATCCAGGTGCTGAAAATCACCACGCCGTTGATGATCGGCCCGGCCAGCATGTACGCGATGCAGCACGACAGCGGCAGCCCTTTACGGAGGAGCCGCCGCATCACGACGATGATCCCGCACTCGCACATCGGGAAGAGCAGTCCCAGCACCGCTCCGATCATCACCGCCGGCACCACCGATTTCGGCAGCAGCTTGGTGATGAACTCTTGTGGGAGGAACTCTTCGAGGATCCCGGCGACGACGGCCCCCAGGACGATGAACGGCATCGCCTCCCACAACACGGAACTGAACCGGACGAGGAAATCGAGGATGGTCGGCTGCAAGAGATCACCCGCCGCGGGAACGGTGAGACGAAGGTATTACGCTCGCCGTGCCCGGCGGGTTCGCCGAAGGGAAGGGCGGTGCGTTAAGGGCATTGTCCGAACGGGTGGTCGAACCCGCAAGGGTCGCCGCCGCGCATGGGCTTAAACTGCTTGCCCCCGAAGATCGGCGCGAACCGGTTCCACACCGCGACGGCTGCCATCGACCCGAAGAACAGCGCCACGCTCGTCACCACGATCACCCCGCTGGGGCCGAACATCACCGGGTTGGCGAGCGTCGGGACTTTCATCCGCTGGGTCACACTGATCCAGTACCCGATCACGCCCGCGCTGAGGCAGAACGCGACCGTCAGCCAGAACATCTGCCGGAGGTTCCGCGACACGTTCGCTGCCGCCGCCGCCGGAACGACGAGCAGGGCGTTGATGAGCAGCACCCCGACGGCCTGAATGGAGAGGTTCACCACGAGTGCGAGGATGATGACGAACAGGTAGTTGTTGAAGGTCACCTGCATGCGCCGCGTGCGCGCGAGGCTCGGGTTGAAGCTGGCGAACATGAGCTGGTTGTACCGCCACAGGAATATCCCCGCGACCAGCACGAGCAGGACGCAGAGGAACAGGAGGTCCGTTTCGCGGAGGAAAAACAAGTTGCCGAACAAGAACGTTTCGAGCGAGAAGCGGCTCATCTGCTGCACGACCGTCGTAAACATGGCCCCGAACCCCAGCGCCAGCGCGAAGAACACGCCGATGACCGTGTCGTTGGCCAGTCCCGTGCGGTCGCGGACGTAAACCATTCCCGCACCGACCACCGTGCCGAACGCGACCATCACGAGCGGGACGAGCCACGTCACCGTCGCCCGGTCGCCGCCGGTAGCGAACAGGGCACTGAGGAACCCCAGGGCGACGCCGGCGAACGCGCAGTGGGCCATCGCGTCGCTGAAGAAGGCCATGCGGTTACCGACCACGAGCGCGCCAACCATCCCGCAGATCAGCGACAAGACGAGGAGCGCGATGAGTCCCCGGACAATGAACAGATCGGTGCCGAACTGCCCGGCGAGATAGCGGATCGCATCGGCCAACCATTGATCGGGCATCGGAACCTCACAACCTGTACGTCCGATAAGAAAAGTTATGTAATGGCTTTGGCTTTGCGATTCCATGCCCCGACATATCACGAATCGGAGCAGTGGCCTTCGGCCACACTCACAAAATCCGCCGCGCAGACCGGTGCATCAGCTCCAGCGCCGCGGTCGCTTCGTCTACTGTAATGGTCAGGGGAGGGGCCACCCGCACCACCTTTTTCGACAGCGGGCCGAGCAGGTGGATTCCGTCGCCGCCGGACCCGTCGCCCTCGTAACACGCCAGAACCAGGGCATTCGCCCACTCGCTCGCGTTGCGCCCGCCGTGGTCGCGGGCCTCGACGCCCCAGACCATCCCGCCGCGTTCTCCGCGAACGTTCGCAACGAACGGCAACTCCTTCAGCCCGACCAGCCCGCGTTCGATAACTTCTGAACTCTTGTGCATATCTCCGAGTACGTCGCGGGCCGCGAACTCGTCCAGTGTAGCCAGTACGGCCGCACAGCAGAGCGGGTTCGCGCTCCAGGTGTCCGACCCTTCGCCGTAGTCGAGCGCGCCGAAGATGTCCGCGCGGCCCACCGCGGCCGCTACGGGAATACCGTTGCCGAGGCCCTTGCCTAACACCACGAGGTCCGGCTCCAGCCCGTAGGTCTCGAACGCGAACATCGATCCGGTGCGGCCGAAGTTCGATTGCACCTCGTCCAGAATGAAGACGATGTCGTTCGCGCGGCAGAACTTCTGGAGCAGTTGAAGATACGCCTTCGGCGGGTGATATGAGCCGCCGCCGCCGAGGTATGGTTCGGTGATGAGCGTGCCGATCTTCCGCCCGAACTGGTGGAGCAGGGCGCCCAGCTCCTTCTGATACGGGGTCGGGTCGAACGGGTCGTCGCGCTTCGATACGTCGCTGCATTCAGCTGTGGGGAAGGTGATGAACCGCACACGTGGGTCGCGCTCCGCGTCGGTCTCGCTCCCGGTGACGGCGTTCGCAAGCCCCTTCTTGCCGTGGAACCCGAACCGCGTCGCGAGGATCATCGGGCGCGTGCGGTCGCGGGCCATCGAGGCCCAAAGCGCTTTCTGAATCGCTTCCGATCCCGAAGCGGCCCACATCACCTGCTCCATGCGCCCGCCGCCGCGGCAGCGGCGGAGCAGGGCGACAAGCCGCTTGTTCGCTTCTACTTCCACCGGCGTGATCGCGTTATACGCGGTCATCGGCATCGCCGCGAAGTACCCTGCGGGAACCTCCGGGCCGGAATTCGGGTCCCCACCCAGGTGCATGTACTGCGAGAGGTGGAGCATCCAGTTGCTGGGGTTGTGCCCGAGGTTCGAGACGAGCACGCCGGAGGTAAAGTCGTACAGTCGGCGCCCGTCGGGCGTCCAGTGATAGACCCCGGCGCTACGGGCGATCACTGCTTGTGTCGGCGTGAACGTCCGCAGCGAGTGCGGTTCGAGCTTCGCGAGCGCCTCGCGGTTCGCGTTCGCGTGCGGTTCGTGCGCGTGCTGGATCGGCGGCGGCATGTGCGGTTCTCCGGTTACATCACCCGAAGGTACTGCGGCGGGACGTGTTCGACAAGCCACACGCCGTTCGCCGAGCAGTAAAAAACGTGCCCGTCGGCTCGCATTCGCGCGGCGTCGATGATCAGAATCACCGGCTTGCCGCGCCGCGAGCCAACTTTTGTGGCGGTTTGTGTGTCCGGGGAAAGGTGAACGTGGTGCCGGGCCATTTTGACGAGACCCGTTTGCAGCACCGCGGCGAGGTTCCGCTCCGGCGTGCCGTGGAACAATTCCGCCGGCGGTTCGGCCGGTTCGAGTTGCAAATCAACTTCGGTGGAGTGTCCCTGGTTGGCGCGGATCTTGGTGTCGGTCGGGTCGATCGCGAACCTTTGCTTGTCACATAACTCGACGACCTCTTCGAGTTCGTCGCGCGTGAATGTCATTCCCGCGTTTGCGGCCCCGGCGAGCAAGTCGTCGATCGGCACCCACCCGCCGGGTTCGAGTGTGAGCTTCGCTGTTTCCGGCTGGTGCCGGAGTACGAGCGACATGAATTTGCTGATCCTCGTGCGCCGTTTGTCGTTCACGGTTAGACCCGACCTTCGTAAAGAACGAGCGGTGTCGCGTTGCCGGGTTCGTACAGCACCAGCCCGCCGGCGGGGGTATTGACCTTCACGACACACCCGGGAACTCCTTCAACCGCGCGGCTCAGGATCGCTTCCAGAGCCTGAACGATGGCCACGCAGTTCCTGTCGGCCGTGATGTCGTTGTACGCCAGCGCCCGCATCTGCGCGAGCCGCTCGGCGCGCCTCTCCGGCGGTCCGCCGTACTCGACGAACGCGACTTCTTGGAAAAACCGCTCGATGATTTCGATTCCGTACCCGCGCTGTGACCGTTCGCCCCACGGTTCGAGAAACGTTCCGTTGTAGTGATAGTTCGGAGTGTACTTGAGTTCGCTCGGAGTGCGATTTTCGACAGTTAATTCGACCCCGCGCTTGCGCTGATGGGCGTTCCACACCGCGTTGTCGAAGCGAAACTGCACCTCTTGTTCGACGTACCCGGGAAAATTATCGGGCGTGACCCAACTGGTATGAATATCGAACGCGGCCTCGCGCCCGTCCGGGTGGCGGTACACAACCTGAAGCTGCACCGAGTCCCAGGTCGGGCCGTCGGCGGGACCGACCAGCCCGCGCTGACCGGTGACGGAGATACGATCGAGGCTCCAGTTCGGGCCGAAGGTAAAATCGATCAGTTTCAGATAATGAATCGCGACGTAGGTCGCGGGGTTGCGCCCGGCGATCCACTCGGCGAACTGTCCACCGCTGATCGACTTCGGTTCGAGCAGCGAGCAGTATCCATTGTTGATGTGTTGAAGCACACCATCCTGGTAAAGCGTTCGCAGTTTCTTGTGGTCCGGGTCCGCGAGCTTGTGGTACACAACCTTCGCGAGTACGCCGCGCCGCGCCGCAAGTACCTCGAGTTCGTCCAGTTCCGCGAGCGACAGCACGGACGGTTTCTCGATGAGAACG
Organism: uncultured Frigoriglobus sp.; assembly: GCA_964495365.1. GTDB lineage: Bacteria > Planctomycetota > Planctomycetia > Gemmatales > Gemmataceae > Gemmata. The sequence continues at coordinate 28,484 of CAZBXY010000021.1, forward strand.
TGTTTTCCAGCTTCGATCGCCGCCCGGGCACCGGCGAAGTGCCGATCGTCCGGCGTGGCAACGCAAACAACATCGACACCCGAATTGAGCAGAGCATCAACGGCGCCATCGCCAGCGAAGTTCGCAAACGCATTTCGCGGTCCGATTGATGAGGCGAGGTAACGCGCGGCCCGTGATCCTGTTCGCGTCGCCACGGCAGAGAGGCTGACGTGTACCGGTCCAGTAGCATTCGAGAAGAGAGGCTCTGTGGCGCGCAACTCAAGAAATGGTCGGTAGGTGTCGTCGAAGATCATTCCAAACCCGAGCATTCCGGTTCGAATCGTCTGAGGTCTTGAGTGTAGCTGCTGAGTCATTATGTATTGGGGTGGGTTAAATGGGGAATCTAATATTACATAAGATACATTATCGGACATTATTTGTAGATGAGTACAGTCGGCAGACAGCTTCCATCACCTCCTACCGTGTCTGATAATTGATATTATGTAATAATTGACAGTATTCTCGAAATTCAGTTGGAAATCAATGCTACCTGCGCTACCTGCTAGGCTACAAATCCGAGCTTGCGAAACTTTGAGTAACGCGCGTCAAGTAATTCGACCGGCTCTTGTATCAACAACGAACGAATCTGGCGCGAGAGGTACGAGCGAATCGTATTCGCCATGCCCCGCGGGTCGCGATGGGCACCGCCGAGCGGTTCGGACAGGATATGGTCAATCACACCGGTTTTTTCGAGATCGGCCGCGGTCAAGCGGAGTGCACTGGCCGCGCGGGGCTTAGTCTCGTCGGTCGCAACCTTCCACAAGATACCGGCACAGCCCTCCGGACTAATAACCGAGTAGTACGCATGTTTCAGCATCGCGATCCGGTCGCCCACACCGATCCCAAGCGCACCACCCGATCCCCCTTCACCGATCACGATGCAAATCACCGGTGTCGGCAGCCTGGTCATCTCCAAAATGCTCGTCGCGATCAGTTGTGCCTGTCCGCGCTCCTCGGCCCCGATCCCCGGGAACGCACCCGGGGTGTCGATCAGGCACACGATCGGCAGGTGATATTTGGCTGCCAGTTTCATCTTTGCAAGCGCCTTGCGGTAACCTTCGGGGTGCGCGCAGCCGTAATAGCACTGCTGCCGCTCGGCCAGTGACTTTCCTTTCTGGTGCCCGATCAGCATGACCTTGTGACCATCGACGCGCGCGAACCCGGAGCGGATCGCCCGATCGTCACCGATCGCCCGGTCACCGTGGAGTTCAACGAACTCTTCAAAGACCGTATCGACGTAATCGAGAAACTGTGGGCGGTTCGGGTGACGCGAAACCAGCACCGTGTCCCACGCGCTCAAATTCTCGTACCGCGCCTTCCGAGCTGCAACGATCTCCCGCCGTAATTTGCGCATCACCTCTTGGTCCGCGCCCGGAGCGGCTTCAAGGCGCGCAAGGTCCTGTTCCAACTCGTGAATATCTTGTTCAAACGGGAGCGGCGCAACCATTGGAAATTCCTTGTATCGCTTCCATTGCCACCGGCGGCATCACTCTTCGTCCAGGTGCTTTTCCGGAACAGACTTGTAAATCTGCCGAACCTTCCTCAGTTCAATCAGTACCTCGTGGAAGTTCGCCGGACGATCGGTTTTCTTCTTGGCCAGCATCTTCAGCACGAACGCCGAGAACTCGTCGGTCAGATCCGAATTGTACGTCGACGGCGGGACCGGTTTCTCCGAAAAGTGGCGGCTCAAGAGGTCGTTTTGCGACGTGCCGCGGAACGGCGGGCGCCCGGTCGTGAGTTCGTACAGCGTACACGCGTAGCTGTAAATGTCCGCGCGACCGTCGGGGAATTCGTCGCGGATCTGCTCGGGCGACATGAAGCTCGGCGTCCCCTGCGGTTTGCTCCGCTTGTAGAACCACTTCGCGAACCCGGTCGGTATCTTCTTGGTGATCGCGAAGTCGATCATCTTCGTGTCGCCGAGCGAGTTCACAAGGATGTTGTCGGGCTTTACGTCGCGGTGAACGAACCCGCTCGCGTTCATGTACGCCAGCCCGGTCGCCGCGCCCTTAAAGATCTTTCGGCTGTGTTCCTTGATGAACGCAAAGTCTTTCGCCTGGATCCGCAAGCGTAAACTGCCGGACGGGAAGAACTCCATGATGAAGTGCGGCGACTCCTTCGACTTGTTCACCTTCACGATGCGGATCACGTTCTGGTGTGTCAGTTTGATACCGACCTCGGCCTCGTTGAAGAGCGTCCGGCGGTGGTCCGGGTTCTCGGCGGCTTCCGGCAACAGCAACTTCATCGCGAAGTGTCGGTTGCTCTTGATCTCGACGACCTCGAACACCTGCGACGTCTGCCCGGTCTGGAGCAGCGAGCGCAGGCGGTAGTCGCCGATCGATTGGTTGACCTCGGCCATCCGGCACCCCTCACCAGTACTCTTCGAAGTGAATGTTGCCCTTGAACTTCGTCGCGGCGACATCGGCCTTGAACCCGCGCCCCTCCAGCACCTCGACGGCCCCCACCGGTTGCGGGTAGCTCATCGCCCCGGTGTCGCGATCGCGGACCGGGACGCCGATCATCTTCGGGTTGCCGCACAGGTACACGTGCGTTGTGGCCGGATCGAGCGGCGCGCCGAGTCGCTCCTCCAACTCTCCGCTCGAAATCAGATCCTGAACGTAGACCTTGCGCGTCACCCCCGGTTCGCGGGTCGTCAGCGACAGGTACGAGTAGATTGGGAACTGCCCCATCAGTCTGGTATGAATATCCGTGTAACCCAGATCCCGGGCGTATCGGACACAGCACACGTTCATGATCTTTCCGTTATGGCCGCGGCTGAGCAGTTCCCAGGTCATGTAGTTGTGCGGGGCCTCTCCGGTGCCGGTACCGAGGAAAATGACCGCGTCACCCGGCTTCACCGGATCAAGTGTGTAATGGCCCGTAATCCGCTCGCCAAGCTGGATGCGGTCCCCTTCCCTCAGCGCGAACAGCCGCGGCGTGAGTGCCGGAACGCGCCCGTCCGGGTTCTCGCGCACGAGTACGATGTAGAACTCCAACCAGTCGTTTTCTTCGAGCCGCATGAGCCGGCCAGGCTCAGACTCGATCGAACAACTGATCGAGTACGCCCGGCGCACGACCTTCGTTTCGTCCCCCGGCGGAAGCACCTCGGTCTGGCACCCGGCGACGCGCGGCTCCCAGTAGCCCAGCCCGAGCGTGCAGTACTGCCCCGCGTGGTGCGGCGGGCGCGCGAAGTCCGGCTTCACGCGCATGACCATCAGGTCGGGGTTGAGCAGTTTGAGCGATACAACGGTGGCGTTGTACCGCCGCTGCCGGAGATCAGCGAGTTCCTCGGCCGTCATGGGCAGACCCGCGTACCCGGGGTGGAGAGAACGATCAACGCGACACCCCCGCGGGCCTGGCCGGCGGGGGTGCGTGCGCCCGTGCCCGTATTATAGTGCGCCCAACCGCGGTCAGCCGAGCTTGGCCACGGACTCCTTGACGAACGCGACACACTTCTTCATGACCGCTAATCCATGTCCCACACCACGACGTTGCCTCCAAATGTCCCCACCAACAGCGTCAAGCCGTCCGGCGAGAAAGCAATGGCGGTTCCGCGTTGTCGTTTGGCGGTCCGGGTGACCGCCTCTTTCTGTGCGTTCACGTCAAAGACGCGCACAGTGGTGCTCGCATCGGCACGCGCGAGTACCCGACTGTCTGGCGACCACGCCAGTTTCGGACTGTAGGTGTGCTTCACGCGCCACTTGGTGACCAACTCAAGCCCTTCCGTCCGGTACACATAGGTCGTCGTTCCGCCATCGACCGCGATGAACGATCCGTCCGGTGAGAAGGCGGCCTCGTTGTGACCGCGCCGCGGTTTCACCTCGCCGGCGTAGCCAGCACCCGTCATCGACCAGAGGTGCGGCGAGTAGAAGAACCACCGGCCGTCGGCGGATAGGTCCGTGGCGTAGTAGTGCAACTTGTACAGCCATACCGGGCTGACGCGATCGTCCTCTGGGGTCGCGACTTCGCACACCGTTTTCTTCGCTTGCAGTTTGCTATTCAGAGATCGCCGGCTCAGTGTGACTCCGGGGACTTCTTTCTTGATTATCTTGAAGTCGATCTGCAACAAATCACTCTTGTCGCTGCCGAAGCGAGCGAGAAACAGGTTTTCGCCACTGGCTTGCCAGCGAATTTCCCATTTGTCGCGCCGCGATTCCCAACAGCGCATTGTCTGGTGCCCGTACGCGACGAGCCAGCGCCCATTTGGGGAAACCACGAGGTCCGCATCACCATGCGCCTCGTGCTCCGCGGGCAGAATTTGCACGGGGACGCTGGCGTCGTGGTTCCAGATGCAGACGACTTTCTCGCTCAACGCCGCGAGCTGATCGAAACGCGGCCCACAGCGGACGACCGCCCAGATAATGTCGCCGGCTCCTTCATAGACACGCATCGGCGCACCGCTCCATTAACTCAACTTGGCCACGGACTCTTTGACGAAGGCGACACACCTCTTCATGTCCGGCGACGGGTCGTTGGGGTTCGCCTCGTACTCGATCGCAATGTGCCCGGTGAACTTCACCGACTTGAGGGCCTTCAGAACCGCCGGAACGTTCAGGATCCCAGCCGGGTCGCCGAACGGCACGTCCGTTTTCTTCTTGTTGTCGTGGTCCTTGAGATGCACGGCGAAGTTCCGCTCGCCCATGACCTTCACCTGCTCGGCCGGGTCGAGTTTCTCGCCGAGCTGCTCCATGCGGAGCAGGTGCCCGGTGTCCAGGCACGAGCCGATGAGCTTGTGATGGTCCTTCACGGCCTTCATGATAATCTCGGCCGACCACCACGGGTGCCGACCGCCCTTCCCCACCGGCCCGTGCGGGTGAATCGCGATCGCGATCTTGTACTCCTCGCAGAGCTTGTCAAGACTGTCGAAGCTGTCCATCGACGGATCGGCGCTCAGGTACTTTACCCCGATCGCCTTTCCGAACTCGAACATCTTCTTGTTCTTGTCGTGGTCCTTGCTGAACCCGGACACACCGAAGCCGATCGGCGTCACCTCGTACTCCTTGCACAGCGCCAGGATCGCCTTGAGCTTGTCGGGCGAGCTTTCGGTCGGGATGTGTTTCGGAAAGAACTCCGCGGACTTCAGTCCGAGTTCTTTTGTCCGCTTGAGCATCTGTTCGAGGTCGAAGTTACGGAACGTGTAACTCTGAACACCGACCGTGAAACCGCCGAAGTCGTCCGCGGCCGGCGCGGGTCGCGCGGCGAGTAAGCCGGTGGCCGTAGCCGCAGTCGTGCCGAGGAACGCGCGGCGGTTGAGAGTGGTCTGCATGGAAGAGGCTCCGTGATGAGTGCGGGCCGGTGGATTGTGCCCGGAGCGCAACGGCGATGCTACGAAAAACCCGTGGCTTTGCCTCTGCCCTGCTCCGATATGGTCAGGGGCCTCACAAAACCAGAAGCATTACATAACATTTATTATCGGTCCTAAAATTGAAATACAAAAGGTTGGCCGAACTGTAGGTTCGGCCAACCTTTTGGTCATGGGCTCGTTTACTTCTTGGCGAACAGCGTAGCGATTTCGGCGTCGTCGAGCTTCTCCTTGCCGTCGTTCTGGTCGATCACCAGCGCCGTGCCGCTCGGCGTGATCCACACCACGAAGTTGCCGAGCCGGAACACGTCCTTCATCGTCGGGTGCAGTTCCAGGATGCGGAAGTACGCGTCGCTCTGGGCCTTCACCGTCACCGACTTCGTGTCGGCCTTGTACGCGTCGTCGATCCACACCCCGCCGACCTCCAGGCAGTTCCGCCCGGATACGATGCGGTTCGCGGTCAGGCACACGCGGTCCTGGTTCCGCAAGCCGTTCGCGGCCTGCGAGAGATCGACGCCGAGCTGACCGGTTTGGTAGCCGCCCTTGTCGCCCTTGAGCTTGGCGTTCGCGTCGTCCCACGTTTTCTTCTGCTCCGCGTACTTCTTCACGTCTTCCAGGAGCTTCGCGCGAACGGCCGGATCCTTCTCGTTCTTTAACTGGTCCACCGCGTCCTTCACCTGTTTCTCGGTCATCGCGCCGCGGTTGCCCGCGAGGCCGCTCTTGCCGTCGGCCTTGTCGCCGGCGGCCTGGCCCTTGGCAAAGTCCTCGACCCGCATCGGCTTCCCACCGCCAGCCGGGGCACCGAGGCCCGGGGGCGCGGTCGAACTGCCGGGCGCCCCGCCGGGGCCGATGCCCCCTGCCCCGCCGGCGACCGGTGCCGGTAGCGGCGTCGGCGCGTCAACTGGCCCCTTCGGACCGCCCGGAATGCCGGGGCGCGGCGGCTGAACGACCGGCATCAGGTTGTCCGGCACCACGAGGTAGCTCGTGTACGGCGTGGCGATCCCGTACCGCTTCGCGAGGATCACCACCTCGTCAATCAGTTCCTTCTTCTCGCCGTTCGCGCGGATCTGGTCGAGCAAGTATCCGACCTTCCGGCGCGCCCAGAGCGGTTCCACGAAGTCCTTGCTCGCCTCGCTGTCGGTCTTTGCGGGGAAGTTCACATCGTAAACGAACTCCTGCTTCTCCTTACCGACCATGCCGGTCAGCCGAATCGCCGTGTGCCCGCTGCCGGTGTAGCGGCCGATCACGACCAGTTGCGTGCCCTGGAACAGGTCCGGGAGCTTCGGCGGGTACATTTCGTGAATCTGAACGGTTGTCGAAGTAAGCCGGAGATCCGTCAGAACGGGGTGGCTGATCTTGCCGTAGAGGCTCGCGACCTTTGTCTCGATGTCTTCCGCCTCGCGGACGTAAGTGCTGACAGCGCGGGTCGAGTCGGCGAGTTGGTCGAGCATCGCGGCGTTCACATCGTCGCCCACACCGAACGTGAAGATGCGGGTGTTGCCGCTGTTCTTCGCCAGCACGTTCTTGACGATCTTGTCCGGGTTCGTCTCGTCCACGGTCGGCTGGCCGTCGGTGAAGAACACCATCGTGAACGGCCGGTTGGGGTCGTCCGATCGCATCGCCATCGCGTCGTCGAGCGCCGGCCAGATCGCGGTTCCGCCGCTGGTCTTCAGCCCGTCCACCCACTTCGTCGCGGCCTCGATGTAGTCTTTATTGGCCTCCACGAGCTTGTCGCGGAACGGGGTGACGGTGGTCGAGAACTTGATAACCGCGAACCGGTCTTCGGGCTTCAGTTGACCAAGGCAGTACTTCAGCGCCTTTTTTGCCTGCTGCATCTTGATCTCGGACATGCTCGATGACGTGTCGAGCACCATCACGAGGTCGCGCGGGACGCGCTTCTTCTCGGCTTCCAGTTGTGGCGAAACGAGGAACATGAAGTAGCCATCTTCGGCCCCGATCGGCTTGTACAGGAGCGGGGTGAGGCCGATGTCCTTGTCGCCGACGCCGTAAAAGAGCTGGAAATCCTTGTCGAGCAGCGCCTGGTTTCGCTCGAATGTCACGTTCACTTCCCGGTCGCTCTTGCGAACAGTCGTGATCGCGTGCGTCGGGCTGTAGACGTTCTGAACCGGGTGCTTCGACCGGATCGACAGGTTCACAGAGAACTCTTCGAGCGTGCGCGTCGCCCGGCCGTCGGTCTTGAGCGGGTAGACGTACTCGACCACGTTCCCGTCCTTCGCCGCGACGAACTTGTAGCTGATCTTGATCTTCTGATCGCCCTTCGGCGGGATTGGGAACACGCGGAGCCGCATCAGGCTGTTGCCGAGGTATTCCAACAGGCCGGGGTCTTGTGTCCGGCGGACGATGTCGGTGTAGACCTGGTGGGCGTGCTTGGCGTCGAGCAGTTCACCCCCCTGCTCTTTCCCGTCCACCCACATGGTGAACTTGTCCACGCTGGCCCCCTTGGGCACCGGGAACAGGTACGTCGCTTCGAGATTGCGGTCGGTGTGGTTGCGGAACGTCTGTTCGACGGTCGTAATGGCGACCTGTTCATCGATCCCGACGGTCACCTTGTGGTTGACCATCGCCAGCGGCGGGAGCTTCTTGTCTTCGGGGATGAGCAGCCCGGCGCCGTTGGCCGAACTCGCGCCCGCGAAGACCACCACGAACACGGGGAGAGCGTATCGCAGGAACCGCATGGCACACCTCCAATGACTTCGCACGCCGGCCGCGGCCGGAGCGCTATCATTATGACGAGGACCACACGGAAAGCGATTGCGGGTTGGGAAGCTGTTACGAAAGGGTTACTGGAGTGCGCGACAGTCGGGGCGAGACTGAACGATTCAGCTCAGCAGGTGGGGCCGCCGAGCAACAACGAACCCCGGAAAGCGAACGTGCGGCCCGGTCGGCAGCGATTAGTTCGGCCACTCACTCGCCCGTATTTGACCGACTCCTGCCAAACGGCCACCAAGTCATTGTCGTTCTTGGAGCTTGCTGCGGAGTTTGAGTATCCTGCGTGAGAGTTACCGGTGCAGCACCGCTTGGGGCCAGTTGTGCCGGTTGATTCTCTCGATATTCGACTACCGCACGAGGCGAATAGCCGTCCAAAAACCGAGTTAGGTCCTGCGCAAGGGCTGACGCGCTTTGGTAACGCGCGTCAGCCTGCTTCTCAAGGCATCTGAGGCAAATCGCTTCGATATCCACGGACACGCTGGGGGACAAATGCCGTGGCGGAATGGGCTGCTCAGAACACGCTTGTTGGAGCAAATCGTGGAGGCCTCCAGATCGGAACGGTGGCTGGCCGGTGAGCATCGCGTAAAGAATGCCACCCAATGCGTACACATCTGTCCTGGGGCCGATCTGCGCGTGATCGCCCGTTGCTTGCTCTGGTGCCATGTAGTTCGGGCTTCCCATAATCGCTCCGGCCTGCGTCAACCCATCGAGGTTCGCTGCAGGTTGCCGAAATTGCTCGTGAGCTTGATGCCGAAGTTGATGGGCAAGACGGCTCGCCCATGAATTGGCGGCAGATTGTTCATCCTGCTCTTGAGCCTGAGTCAGGAATTCCCGAACCGACTGCAGCTTCGTCCCATCACCCAGAACACCAGTTCGAGCCGCGCACTGCTCCCAATACATGCGAGGAAGATCGTTCTCACAGAGACTCGTTGAACTGGCTACTGGTGAATACTGGGCATCGAGTTCGCGGGCGTAATTCGCCAGTAACATGTCGAACTCAGCTGGCGCTGCAACCGTACAGTGCATCTCGCTGACTTCACGAAGTGGAGAAGCGAACTTTACCAGCCCGAAATCGGACACGACCGGTGTTCCGTCTTCCATAAGCAGGACGTTCGCGGGTTTAAGGTCCCGGTGGAGCATCCCCCGCTCGTGGGCGTGCTGCACGGCTCCGGCCAAGATTCGAACGAGTTCAGCAGCCTGATGGGGCGTCCCCAACCCGCCAGTGATCGCTTGCTTGAGGCTTCCTCGCTCAGCGACGTCCAGTGCGAAATAAGGGATGCCGGCGTATAGTCCGATATCACGTACCTTGATGATGTTGGGGTGGTTCAGACATGCTAGGGCTTCGACCTCGATGCGAAATCGTGCGAGTTCGACAAACGAAGCACCGCGGTTGCCGAGCAGCATCTTTAGGGCGAAGATTCGCCCCGTCGCGTGATGACGGACGCGGTAGACAACGCCCATCCCACCCCGGCCGATTTCCGACAGTATCTCGTATCCAGGGATGTCCGGCCAGTTCGCATTCATCGGTTCAGTCCGCCCTCCCCGCCAAACAAGGATTCGCGCGCGCTGATGAGAATCACCGCGCGCCGCATAATCTAACACGATGTTTTCCGGTGTTAGCGCGGGCCCGGCGCGATATAACACCGGTGAGGCGCACTAACAAGTTAATCATTGGTTTGCGCCCGTCATGTTCTCGCGCTCAGTCCAGCGTGTCAAGGGTTCTGGTCACATATTGCAGACGTGAGGCGCCGGTCTTATCCGCTGCGTTTGTGATCCACCGTTGCTTCAGGGCAACAATCCATCGGGCTCGGAGCGGAAATGAACGAAGCCCCAACCGGGGCTTCGGTCTGGCTCAGTTAATGAAGGACAATTCCTCACCCCACCAGCCGGATCACGATCACCGCGGGGACGGCGTTCGGCTTGCGGGTGCCGCGCTTGGCGAGGTACTGCTTCAGTTCCGCGGAGGTCGCCGGCGGGGTGCGGCCGAGCGTCGCGGGCGCGGACTGCCACGTCATCAGCACCGCGAACGGCTCGCCCGGCTTCGCGCCGGGGCTGGTCAGCGACTTCGATACACTGTCGAGCGTCCCGGCGCTCACCGGCTTGTCGCGGTCGCCGACCGGCGCGGACCCGCCGGCGCCGAGCGGGCGCTTGAACAACCCCACGTCGATACCGAGGATCGCTTTCAGTTCGAGTTCATCGGACCGAACGACCGTGGCGACGTGGAGCGCGTCGCACACCCGCGGCGAGAAGTTCGTGTCTTCCGCACACACTTTCTCGAACAGCGCCGTCAGTTCCGCGGCGGTCAGGCTCTCGGTGTAAATCACAACCGACGCGATCTGCTTCTTCTTCAGCTTTTCGAGCGTGGCCGCGTCGGCGAACAGGGTCAGCCCCGCGGCCCGCGCGGCGTTCTGGAACACGTCCACCCCGCGAGCGGTGTCGCGCACGAACAGGTCGAACCGCGCGGGCGAGTTCGGATCGCGGGTGAGTTCGTCGGTGAGTTCCTGGCGGGTGTCCTCGCGGTCGAGGTCGGCGACCGGACGCAGGAACGGCACCCGCACGCGCACGTAATCGAGCGGCGGGATCGGCGGCAGCGGCCCGGCGCCGATGAAGTCGTGACGCGGTCGCGGTTCCGGGGCAACTGCAATCGTTTCCGGCGGAACCGGCCGCGGGTGCGGCGACGGCGGCACCGGCGAAACATCCATATGAACGATCGCGGACGGGTCGGGCTGACCGTGCAGCGCGGTCGCGGTCGGCGACGGAACGCTCGGCGTGTCCTGCGCCGCGGGCAGCGCGTTCGCCCAGGGGTTCTTGACGATCGAGTTCGGTTTCGATTGCGAGTTGAAGAACGCGAAGGAACCGGCCGTGACGCACAACAGCACGCTCGCGGCCAGCGCCGCCGGCGCCCACGTAGGGAGCCGCCGCCGGGTCGGCTGCGGGAGCGGCTTCGCAGGGGCTGGAGTGGAAGATGCAAGCCGCGAGAGGATCTTGTTGTGGAGGTCCGCCGGCGGGGTCGCTTGCGGAAGCGCGCGAACGCGGGCGCTGTCGGCCTTGAGCTTCGCGTACAGGGCGCGAGCTTCCGGCGAAGCGGCGATCAACCGGCGGAAGGCGCGGGCCTCTGTCGCGGACAGCTCGCCGTCCACGGCCGCGGTAATCAGTTCTAGTTGCTCGGCGGGTAACATGTTCGTCGTTCAGTCTTCGGTCAGTCGAGGGGGCGACGCACGCGCCGAATGTGAGGCGAAGCGTCGCGGCCGTCGGTTCCCTTCGGTGGTTCGGATTCTCGCAGTTCTGTCGCGTCCCGCAAGGGCGCAATCGGCGTATTGGTTTCGTCCGGTTCTTCTGATTCGTTCAGAACATCGGGAACTTTCTGCTCGTCGGTCCCGCGTTCGTCAAACGGAACGAGCAAGTCCCGCAGTTCGAGTCGGGCGCGGTGCAGGCGACTGCGGATCGTTCCGATCGGCACCCGCAACACCTCGGCGATGTCCTCGTACTTCATCCCCTCGATGTCCTTGAGGAGAAGCACTTCGCGGTGTTCGGGCGAAAGGCGGGCGATGGCGCTGGACAACTGTCGTTCGTCTTCGGTTCGTTCGAGCGCGGCCCCCGGCTTGACATACTCCGATGGGTCGTCCGGGTCGATCCCAGGGTCGCCGGCGTGCGCCTCTAAACTCAGTGCGGGCCGCTTCTTGCGCTTCAGGCTGATCGCGGTATTGAACGCGATCCGGTAGAGCCAGGTGAAAAACTCGGCGTCGCCTTTGAACGTGTGCAGCGACTGATAGGCGTTCAGGAACGCGTCCTGAACGACATCCGCGGCGTCCTCCGGGCTTTGGACCAGTCGCAGCGCGGCGTTGTAAAGCCTTGCCTGGTAACGAGATACCAAATCTCCAAAGGCGTCCCGTCGGCCGCCCAGGCAGTCCGCGATGAGCCGGCGATCGTCGTCGTTCACGGCCCTCCACTATTCGGACGGTTCGCGGGCCGCAGGAGTTCCCGGAAGCGGCCGAAAACTCGTGCCAGACGCGATGCCCGAAACTATACCACGCGAAGGACCTGGTGAGAACGGGCGGAATCTCCCACCCGGTATTCCGCCCAACTTTGCCAAGTTCGTCTATTCGCGCCCGTTCACTAACTGTACACTAGCCATCTGTACCCCTCTGCGGTTCGGCCCACTCAGGAGGAGTCTCCGGACGCTATGGACACACAAACGATCCAGGTTCGCGGCGCGCGCGAACACAACCTGCGCGGCGTGAACGTCGAGTTGCCCCGCAACAAGCTCATCGTCTTCACCGGCGTGAGCGGGAGCGGCAAATCGTCGCTCGCGTTCGACACCATTTACGCCGAGGGCCAGCGGCGCTACGTCGAGTCGCTCTCCAGTTACGCGCGCCAGTTCCTGGGGCAGCTCCCGAAGCCCGATGTCGACTACATCGGCGGGCTGTCGCCGTCGGTGAGTATCCAGCAAAAGACCGCCGGCCGCAACCCGCGAAGTACCGTCGGCACCATCACCGAAGTCAGCGACTTCCTCCGCGTCCTCTACGCGCGACTCGGCCAGGGCCACTGCCCGAAGTGTCAGCGCCCGATCACCGCACAGACCCGCGAACAGATCATCGGCCGCATTCTCGCGCTACCCGAAGGGACGCGGTTCCAGCTTCTAGCCCCGGTCGTCCGCGGACAGAAGGGCGAGTTCAAGGACTTCTTCGCGGACATGGTGAAACGCGGCTACGTCCGCGCCCGCGTCGATGGCCAGGTGGTGAAGCTCACCGACGACCTGAAGCTCGACAAGCGCATCAAGCACACGATCGAGATCGTCATCGACCGGCTCAAAGCCGACGCGAAGGGCCGCCCGCGCATCGCCGAGGCCGTCGAGCAGGCGCTGGCGCTCGCGGAAGGGAACCTGATTATTTCGGTGGAGGAACCTAACCCCCCGGCCCCCTTCCCTAAAAAGGAAGGGGGAGAAAAACCGTCGGAACTCGATCAAGTCTCCGCGCAAGCAGGAGGCGAGGCGGCGCCGTCACCCCCTTCCTTTTTAGGGAAGGGGGGCGGGGGGTTAGGTTCTTCCGACATCCTTCTCTCCGCCCACTACGCCTGCACACACTGCAACATCAGCTACGAGCCGCCGACCCCGCAGCTCTTCAGCTTCAACAGCCCGCACGGGATGTGCCCCGCGTGCGACGGCCTCGGCACGCTCTACACCTTCGACGACGACCTGCTCATCCCCGACCCGGCGCTGAGCCTCTACGACGGCGCGATTCCGGTCATCGGCGCGCTCAAGAGCATGGGCCGGTGGCGCAAGCACATCTACGAGGGCGTCGGCAAGTCGCTCGGCATCGACCTGAAGGCGCCGTGGCAGAAACTGCCCGCGGAGCACAAGCGCCAGCTCCTGCAAGGCAGCGGCGACGCGCACATCGTGTGGGAGTGGAAGCAGCGCGGCGGGAAGGTGTGGAAACACGCCGGGAAGTGGGAGGGGATCGTCCCGCAACTGATCGCCCAGTTCAAGAAGACCGCGGCCGGGCCGTGGCGGATGCAACTGGAAAAGTACATGCGCGTCGGGCGGTGCCCCGAGTGCAACGGTCAGCGCCTCAACCCACAAGCGCGGGCCGTCCGCGTCGGCGGGCGCACCCTCATCGAACTCGGTCACACCCCGATCGGCGATCTGGTGCCGTGGTTCGACGAGTACGAAAAGGGACTACCGCACACCGGCCGCGTCGTCGCGACCGAACTGATGAAGGAAATCCGCGCGCGGCTCGGGTTCCTGCTCAACGTCGGGCTGCACTACCTCACGCTCGACCGCTCCGCGCCGACGCTCTCGGGCGGCGAGGCGCAGCGCATCCGGCTCGCGTCGCAAATCGGAAGTGGTCTGGTGGGCGTGCTGTACGTGCTCGACGAGCCGAGCATCGGCCTACACCCGCGCGACAACGCCCGCTTGCTTGCCAGCCTCGAACGCCTCCGCGATATGGGCAACACCGTCCTCGTGGTCGAACACGACGAGGACACGATGCGCGCCGCAGACTACCTCGTCGATTTCGGCCCCGGCCCCGGTATTCGCGGCGGCGAGGTCGTCGCGGCCGGCACGCCAGCGGAAGTGTTCGCGACGCCACAAAGCCTGACCGCACAGTACCTGACCGGCGCGAAGTCGATCGCGGTGCCCGAGAAGCGCCGCCCGCGAAACGGGAAGGCACTGAAGATCGTCGGGGCGCGCCACAACACCCTGAAGGACGTGACGGTCGATAGCCCGCTCGGCGTGTTCGTGGGTGTCACCG